>LADM01000011.1 GCA_000961645.1 Gammaproteobacteria bacterium BRH_c0
CTCGTCGCGCCCAGTGTGCCCTTTGGGTATAGATTGGCGCTTTTTTAGGCGCAACGCCGACAATCCAAATAGTGTGAACAGGCCCTAAAACACTTTCAGCGCAAGCACCCCTATCCGGGAGATAGTCATAATGAGTAACCTCAACACAGCCTCCTATGTCGTCACTGACAGCTTTTTTGGCAAACCCTATATCGATGCCGATGAACAACGCGATCAACCCACACCCTACCGCTATGTGCATGGCGGTTTTGAAGGCACCGACACGCGCTTTTCCCTGTGCTTTCCTCCGGCGGAACGTTGGCAGGGCCGCCTCTACCAGCCCCTCGAAGGCGCCAATGCCGGTCATGAGCATGTCAATTCAGGCCCCCTCGGCCAGGTGACCGGCGGTACAGAAATGATCTTCCGTCTCGGCGGTTATACGGTCGAGTCAAACATGGGCCATATCGGCGATGTGTTCGATCCCAAGGCCGGCGAAGACCCGACCATCTACGGCTTCCGCGCAGCGGCAGAAACGGCACGTTTTTCCAAACACCTGGCGGCACAGATCTATGGCAAGCCGCCGCAATATGCCTATGTGTACGGCGGCAGTGGCGGCGCCCGGCGCTCACCCCAGTGTCTGGAGAATGCCCCCGGTGTATGGGATGCCGCCCTGCCCTATATGGGTGACGCCATGGTCAGCGAGCGCGGCGACCACTCCCTGCTGCGCGGCGGCGGCTCCAACTTCACCGCCATGTTCAATGTCCAGCGCCTGCTGGGCGACAAGATCTGGGACGTGGTGGACGCCATGCTGCCCGGTGGCAGCGGCGATCCCTTTGCCGGCCTCGACATTCGCCAGCGCGAAGAACTGAACCATCTCTACCGACTGGGCTACCCCCGTGGCGACGAATTTATGATCGCCCAGCCCATGGGTCAGATCTGGTTGTGGGCCTCCCTGGCGGACAGGCTGCAGGAGCAGGACGGCGAGTACTTCGAGTCATTCTGGAGCAAGCCCGGCTATGTGGGCTTTGATGATCCGGCTGCCGTCCAGTCGGACCTGCTGGATGTCAAAACCACCGTCAAACGCACCCTGCTCCCCAGGCAGCTGATGGAGGAACCTCAGTTCCAGGGGCCGGAATTTGCCCAGATGCGCGGCATGGCAGCGCTCTTTGCCGGTATGCAGGGACTGTGGGAAGTACCGCTGGCGGTGGAGCTGGACAATGTGCCCGAGGGCTATCGCCTCGGCGCGGGGCTGCGCATCAGCGGCGGCAAGGCTGCGGGCCGACAGTTGTATTGCCTCAACGGTGTCGGCAACGTCTTCCTCTGCGACGGTGCCGGTGAAGCCAGCAACCAGCGCCTGCGCGAGGTCGAACCCGGCGACGCCGTGCATGTGGACAATCGCCCCTTCCTCGCCTACTGCTACTACTACCGCCATCACGTCCTGCCCTTCACTGAGTGGGAATTCCTGACCCTGGATGGCGCCCCCATGTACAAGCAACACCTGTTGCCCACCATGTCACCCTTTATGGGCATTCATTATTCCGGGCATTTCGAAGGCAAATTGATGTGGGTACACCACACCCACGATGCCTCACTGTGGCCGCCACAGGGTCTCGGTTACCGCGGCGCGGTGCATAAAAACTACGGGGAAGCCGGTGCCAAGGAACGTTTCCGTATCCGCTGGACCGAAAATGCCGAACACGTACCACCGGAAATGGCGGCTTCACCGCCGGGGCGGGCCAACAACACCTGGCTGATCAACTACCAGCCGGTGATTGAGCAATGTCTTGTCGACCTGGCCGCCTGGGTCGAAAAAGGCATTGAACCCGCAGGCACCAGCTTTGATTACAAAGATGGCCTGATCACCCTGCCACCCAGCGCCAAGGAGCGCGGCGGCATCCAGCCCGTGGTGAAAATGACGGCCAATGGCAGCGACCGGGCCGAAGTCAAAGTCGGCGAGCCAGTCACTTTGACGATGAACGCCGAAGTGCCGCCGGATGCCGGCAGGATTATCTCGATTCGCTGGGATTTTGACGGCTCGGGCACCTACCCGCAAAGTAGTGCGGTGGATGGCAGCAACACCAGTGAAACCCACACCATCACCCACACCTGGGACAAGCCCGGCACCTGGTTTGCGACCGTCCTGGTGGAATCCCACCGCCACGGGGAGGTAGAGAGCACAGCGCGGCGCATCCCCAATCTGGCGGCTGCGCGGGTTGTGGTTTCCTGATATCAAGTCTGAGATTTGACCCCGCTATCGCCCGTTGAAACAGGCGATAGCGGGGATTCAGGTGCTATGGTTTCAGAGAACATGGTTTCAGAGGATATGGTTTCCCGCTGTCAGTCTGGTAGCAAAAGGCAAGGCTTGGCTTAGCCTTCAATCACTTGATCGTTTATTAAAGCTGAACTCTCGCCCTCAACAGGGGCCGAATCTGTCGCCATGATTGATGTGTGCCTTTGCCGCCTCACGGGGCAATTCAAGGGTTTTCTTGCCCTTGTGACAGACCAGCACCGTATCACCACCGGCCTTTCCCCCGTTCCCCCCGTACCCGCCATAAATGTCAGCGCAGCCGGAGATGGCCAGGGCACAACATGCGATCAGGATTGCTCTCATAAAATTCACCCCTGCTGTTCGATATCAATTTCATTTTGCCAAGGTGAATATTGCTAAAAAGCCATGCCAGCTAATCTGAATCCAGCGTGTTGGCTCATCACCCCCAACAGAGTATCGCTGCTTTTACCTGCAAATGCAGTGAATAGTCACAAGCCGTGTGACCCAGGCCGTCTGTTTGCGCTACGAAAATCACTGTGCGCGGCAATGTCTGTAGCGGAGTTGTTGAGGGATAAAGCGGGCTATTTCATTTAAAGAGGCTTTCGAATCTCTGCTCGCTGAAACCATTCATGCGTTTGTTGCCGACCAGAATCACCGGCACGCCGGTTGCGCCCATTGCCTTGTACTTGCGCCGGGCTTTTGAATTCTTTTCAATATCGTATTCCTTGTAGGCAATATTATTCTTTTTGAAATACCTGCGCGCCTTTTTGCAGTAACCGCACCAGTCGGTTGCATACATCACCACCTCTGGCCCCACATCGTAGATGGATTTCTCGAAGGTAACCTGGGTGTAGGTGTTGACCTCGAGCGTTAGCTCCTCGGCGACAACCGACTCGGGCTTTTTGTCGCTGAAATGAACTTTGCCCTCCGCATCAGTCCATTTATAGACTTGCGCTTGCGACAGGCTGGTGGCTGCCAGCAAAAAAATTGCCAGCGTGACTGTTCTCCCTGTACTCATAACACTCCTTGTGTAACGTTTGCTGAAAACTGGCATTTGCTGAATACCCTGCCGTGCTTGACGCAAGGGCCAAGCACGGCAAGTGAGAGCTACCCCTGCTGCTGCCCCGCCAGCACCGGTTTAACCCGCAGGGCTTCCGGTATCCGTTCCGCCCCGATGCGGCGATCAATTTCTTCCTGGTACCAGTAGAGGGCGCGCTCCTGGTAGCCCATCACCAGATTGGGGATGACGCCGTTTTGCATGGATTTTTGTATGCCGCCGAACAGGTACATATCCTCGGCAAGAATACCCTGAACAGCAGTGCGCATGGTCTTCCAGTAGGCTTTGTCTTCCTCGCTGTCGGATGGCCAACCGAACAGGGTGCCTTCCATCAGCACCTTGCCAGGGGCTATGGGCCAGAAAGTGAGGTAGTTGAAACCCGCCGCATCCAGGGCATAAAAACTGTTGGGAAAGGTTGGCAGCGCGATGGTGTACTCGTTGAAAGTCTGGTCCGCCTGATCTGACACTGTCAGCCCGGTGTAGGCGAACAGGGTGTCGGTCTGTTGCTTGCGGGTGGCAAAGCGCGAGTGACCGTTTTCAAACAGCGATACCACAAAACTCTGGGAGTTGAGATAGGGCGCCAGTGACTGGGGATGGCAGAATCGAACGTGGTAAATCTCGAGAAAATTGTCGAAGGCCACTTTCCAGTTGCAGTCCGCTTCGATGCTGTAGCGATCCTTGACCACGAGATTTTCGAGCGGGAAACCGGTGGCCTGCGCGGCCATGGGCGCCATAAAGTCCGCCAGCGGCTCGGCATCCTTATCAAAGTTGAGGTACACCAGTCCGCGCCAGACTTCGCAGCGCACCGGCACCAGGCCCATCTCGCTTTTGTTGAGGCAGGGAAAATCGTGGGCATCAGGCACCACAATCAAATCACCCTCAAGGCCATAGCCCCAGGCGTGGTAGGGGCAGGTAAAGCGCTGGGTTTTGCCCTGCGGTTCCATCAGCAACGCGGAAGCACGGTGACGACAGCTGTTGTTGAAGGCGCGCAGTTGGCCATCCTTGCCGCGGGTGATAATCACCGAGCGGTCGAGTTTGTTGGTCACCCGGTAAGAACCTGTGTCGGGAAATTCGCTCTCATGGCCCACCATCAGCCAGGTCTTGAGCCAGATATGTTCCCTCTCCAGCGCGGCAAATTCAGGATCAAAATAACGCCCTGCGGGCACCTGCGGCAATACCGGAAATTCATCGGGGTGCTGGCTGCGACCCAGCTGGGCTTCCATTGCCTCGCGTATCACGTTGACATCATGTGCTTTCATGGCTTTCTCCATGGTTGTTATGTAATGGCGCAGCTTGTCAGGGTTTTTATGTGCACTTGCTTCGTCAACACACCGTACCCACACATCCTGCCAAGCTGCGTATCTGGCAACAAAATCCTGTTATAACATCATGCCAATGCGACGACCATCCTTGATGGCTTCGTCGGTGGCGAACACACTCCACTTCGCTTCGCGGGCATCACCGATAAGGTGCAGCTCGGGCACCTTGTCAAGCAGCGCGTGATAGAGCTGCTCGGCGGGTGGCTTGGAGGTGACCAGTACCACGTTGTCCACGTCGGCAATCTCGGTAATTTCCTTGGTGTAGTAGTTTTGCAGCACGGTTTTGCCCACTGCAATTTCCTTGATTTTGGTGTGGTTGATGAATTTCACCTTGGGCAGCAGGCGCGCGGTCAGCACCTTGTTGATACCGATTTCGGTGACCGACATCGCCATACCGCTGTCGATGGTTACCAGGAAGACTTCCTTGCCCTGATCCGCCAGCAGCTCGGCAATGCCGGGGCCGACTTCATAGGCAGTGTTGTCGTACACCACCACCTTGTTACCCACCCGGGCGTGATCGAGCAGGATGTCTTCTGGGGTCAGCACATGGCCGTGGCCCAGATCGTGGCCGGGGATTTCGGTCAGCTGGTTTTTGCTGATGCCAGTGCGTGAATAGGTGGCGCCAGCGGCAATCACGATGGCATCGGCGCCCATGGCGGCAAGGCTCTCTGCGCTGGCGGTGGTGTTGAGTTGCACATTAACGTTGAGCTTTTTGATTTGCAGTGACAGCCAGCGCACGATATCGCTGCGATCTTCCAGACCCGGCAGCTTGGCCTGCAGGCGCACATGGCCACCCAGCTCGTCGTACTTTTCGATCAGGGTTACATCGTGACCGCGTTCTGCGGCCACCATAGCGGCCTGCATACCAGCCGGGCCTCCGCCCACAACCACCACTTTTTTCTTTGTCGCGGCGGGCACCAGTGCTTCATGCTCGTGGCTGATATTAGGGTTGACGGTACAGCCGACAGGATGGCCGATGCAGGAGCGCAGGAAGCAGCCTTCCAGATCGCCGATGCAGGCGCGTATTTCTGTCTGCTGGCGGTCGCGGATTTTATTGGGCCATTCGGGATCGGCAATCACTGCCCGCGCCACAAACACCATGTCGCACTTGCCGTCGGCAATGGCCTGGTCGGCAAATTCACCTGTCATGATGCGGCCACCGCTGACCACGGGGATACTGGTAACCGCTTTCTTGATCTCCGCCGAGGCATAAAGGTGAGTGCCTTCGGTGGCCATGTAGGACGAGGGGTAGTGGTACTGGGTCATCTGCGGCTTCTGGCCACGGGCGGTAATGCGCAGCCAGTCGACCTTGCCGGTGCCCTCCAGCAGTTTGGCCATGGCAACGCCTTCTGACATGCCTTCACCACCAAGAGTGGTGTCATCCGCGTTGAGGGCGATACCGACCAGAAAGCCGGGGCGGGTATTGGCGCGGATACCATCAATGATTTCAACAATCACCCGCATGCGGTTTTCGAGGCTGCCGCCGTACTGGTCGGTGCGCTTGTTGTAGAGGGGCGAGGTGAAGCTCTGCATACCGGCACCGCCGCCGATAGGAAATTCAAAGCCGTCGGCACCGGCCTCTTCGGCGTGCATGGCGGACACCACATGGTCATGGGCCAGTTGCTGGATTTCCCCCACCGTCATGGAACGCGGCTGGGTATCGCTGAGCACGGTGTGGGGCGCAATGCCGGAGGCCACGGCCTGGTTGTAATCGGCCTGCATCCACACACCCTGAACGAAGGTCTTGGCGCCCCACTTTTGGGTGGCCTTGGCAATTTTTTCGATGGCGTGCAGGTCGTCGCGGCTGTAGGCACGGATAAACCAGCCCGGCGGCACGAGAGGCGCGGGCTGCACCTGGCAGCTGGCAATACCCATCAAGCCACAGCCACCCTTGGCGCGGGCCTCGAAATAACCCACTTGCTGTTCAGTGCCAATACCCAGACCCACCATGCCGTGGGGCGACATGAAGACCCGGTTCTTGACTTCAGTGTTGCCGATTTTCATGGGGTTGAACAGGTGTTGATAATGTGTCATGAATATTCCTCAAAGGCTTGGTGCAGACCGCCCGGTTCGGGCTGATTAATTATGTGAGTAACACAGCGGGAGCCGACCGGCGTTAACCCGACGCAGCTAGTGTCATACAACCGAGGGTCGGGAACAATCGTGGCGACAGGCAAGCGTTTGACCGGCGTTACAATTACAGGACGGACTTTAAAAGCTTTTTCTCGATGTGTGGACTCCTCCTCCCTTGGGAGGTACGTTGAAGTTGCTACCCACAAACGTATAGGAGTCCACACATCGAGAGAAATCGCTCTTTTACTAATTAACCAAACGCTTTCTCAGCCGCACGGGGATCCATATATTCCCGACCTTCGACAATCAGGCCATCGCGAATTACCAGCAGGTTGTGGTAGGAGTTACGGTAAACCTTGCCACCAGCGAAGGTAATTTCTCCCTCTGCCTGCACCGCCACCCTATCTTCCTCAGCAGTCAGGCTGGTAATGGTGATATCGCGCTTTTCAGCATTGATCAGGCCGCGCACTGAATCGGTGAAATCCTTGCGACTCAGGGTGCCAAAACCGAGAATCCACCAGGTCGCGTCGGGGTGTTGCAGGGCTTCCACGGTGTCGATATCACCATTCACCACAGCTTGCATATAACGGCGGGCGAGGGCTTTGTTTTCTTCAATGGACATCAGCTTTTATCCTTATCGAGGGTTTAATAAGGGGCTGAGTATAACTGGATGAACGGGAATGGGGAGGTGGAAAACGGGTGATGGATGCAAAAACGCCTGCTCGCTCCAGTGGAGCAGCAGGCGCTGACTATTTTAACCGGAAGCTTTAGCCAATCGGATAGTGGATGGCTTTTTCCAGGGTGTAGGCGTCGAGCCAGTTGGGACCGAATTCGCGGCCAATACCGGAGCGCTTGTAGCCACCAAACGGCGCCTGCAGGTACAGCCCGGCGGTGCCGCCATTGAGTTTCACATCGCCGGTGCGCAGCTGTTTGGCCATTTCGAAGGCCTTGGCTTTGTCGGCGGAGTAGATGCCACCGGAGAGGCCGAAGTTGGAGTCGTTGGCCATGGCCACCGCCTCTTCATCCGTATCAAAACCGATCACCACACCGATGGGGCCAAAGACTTCACACTGGGCCAGGGTGGAGCGGTTGTCGACATCATCAAACAGGGTCGGCTCGAAGAAGAACCCCTTTTGCAGATGCTCGGGACGCTTGCCACCGGCAATCAGCACGCCGCCTTCTTCCAGCCCTTTCTTCACAAAGTTTTCGGTTTTGGCGCGGGCTGCCTCGGAAATCAGCGGGCCGACAATGGTGTCTGGTTCCGCAGGGTCACCCACCTTGAGAAAGCCCAGGGTGGCCTTGACTGTCTCGACAAACTGGGCGCGAACGCTGTTGTGAACGATAAAGCGGGTCAGCAGCGCACAGCCCTGACCGGCGTGCATGGTGAAGTTGAACGCGGCTGCGCCACCGGCGGCCTGCACATCGGCATCGGCGCGCACAATCATGACGGATTTGCCCCCCAGCTCAAGGTGGACATGCTTCATGGTACTGGCGGACTGGGCAAGAATGGCGGCACCAACCGCATCGGAGCCGGTAAAGCTGATCATGTCCACCCGCGGGTCGGCGCTGATCATTGAGCCCACATCGGCGCCGCCAGTGATGATATTGAGGACGCCGGGGGGGATGCCCGCCTCTTCGGCAATCTTGCCCAGCATCAGCGCGGTGAAGGGTGTCAGGGGCGAGGGCTTGAGCACCAGACAGTTGCCGACGATCAGGGCCGGGGCGAGCTTGGTCATATTGATCAGCAGCGGGTAGTTGTAGGCGCTGATACCCACCACCACACCCACCGGGTCCTTCACCACAATGGCACTGCCCAGCAAGCCGGAGGCGTTGGGGTCGATCAGGCTGGGGGTAACGGTCACTTCCATGGTTTTCGGCTTTATTTCGCCAGCAAGCTGCATCACGTAATTGATGATGTCGACTACACCGCCAAACTGCGGGCCATTGAGCAGCAGGTGGCTGGCGCCCACTTCGGCCTGCAACAGGGCTCGAACTTCCTGCTCGCGGGCCACCAGGCAATCACGGAAACGACCCATGACAGCAATGCGCTCAGCCATGGACATACGCGGCCAGGGGCCTTTGTCAAAGGCTTCACGGGCGGCGGCGATGGCCGCATCGGCATCCTCGGTACCGGCCACCGGGGCCTGGCCAATCACTTCTTCCGTAGCGGGGTTTTGCACTGCTTCGTAGTGGCCGGAGGCGGGTTTTACCCATTGGCCATTGATGTAAAGTTCACTGATATTGGTAAAGGGAACGCTCATTGTTATCTCTCTGGTCAGAATGGAATCAGGGTTATGAATGAAAAGCGACGGCTGGCTTAAATGGCGCGGCGCAACATGCCGCCATCAACCGGGTAGATCTTGCCGGTAATCCAGCTCGCCTGATCGGACAGCAAGAATAGCACCATATTGGCAATGTCTTAAGTGGTGCCAAGGCGCCCCAGGGGCAGACCCGCAACGATATTGTCGATGACCTCCTTGGGTACACCGGCGAGCGCCTCGGTTGAGGTGGGACCGGGGGCAACGGCGTTGACGCGGATATTTTTCGTGCCGAGTTCCAGGGCCAGGGAACCGGTCAGTGAATTAACCCCGAGCTTGGTGAGAGAGTAATAAAACCCGCCGCTACCAGCATCCATATTGGCTGCGGTGGAGGACTGGTTGACGATGGCGCCACCACCGCGTTTTTCCATCAGGGGAGCGATGGCGCGGGTCACATAGAGCACGCTGTTCATGTTCACTTCCAGAAAGCGGTGATAGTAGGCCAGATCCACTTCCATCGGGGTTTCGTAGCGCATCCCGGCAAAAATCGCCGCGTTGTTCACCAGGTAGTCCACGCCACCGAATTGGCTGGCAACGGTATCTGCCAGCGCCTGGCAGGAATCGGTAGATGCCACGTCGGTTTTGACAAACAGCGCCTTGCCGCCATCGCCATTGATGGCGTCCGCCACCCGCTGGCCCTGCTGTTCGTTGATCTCGGCCACGATGACAGCAGCACCCTCTACTGCCAGCATGCGGGCATAGGTTTCGCCGATGCCCTGGCCTGAGCCTGTCACCACGGCAACGCGGTTTTCAAAACGCATAACTTTCTCCTTATCATTAAGATACAGGCCAGGCCCGTAGCGTCGAGAGCACAGGATCAGCCAAGCTGGCGACAATTTATATTACATATTTTTATATCTGTAAATAAATTTAAGCTTTAAAGACCAATTAATATGTTATTTTATTTACACATCCAAAAAGGTGACTACTTTTGACCAGCTCTACAACCCGGATTGACAGCACTGCTGACAAGCCCCGCAGCGGCAAGGCCGATGCCACCATGCGTAAAATCCAGAGCGTGACCCTGGCGCGGGTTATCCAGCAGGGGGAAAGCGGCATCTCAATGACGGATATCAGCCGCGAGGTGGGAGTGTCACGACCCACCATCTACCGCTACTTCCCTACACGGGAGGCGTTGCTGGAAGGGGCATTCAGTCTTTTGCTTGAGGATTTTGAAGCGGGCCTGAGAACGGCTATCGATAACAATCCGGGCCACGACCAGCGGCTGGATGTTATTGCCGGCTTTCTGGAGAGCCGCCTGTTGGATGGGGGCGCCCAGCTGTTCCAGCTGGAACCGAGGCTGATTATCGACCTGATCATGGGTTCCAAGGACAAACTGCGGCTGATCAGCGAATTTGCCTACGCGCCGCTGTTCGACATGGCTGACGCCATCGGCGAGCGCAAGGTGGACCGGGAAATGGTGTCAGAGGCGATCTTGCTGTTCTTCTCGTCGCTGTCACTGCTGACGGTTAAATCGCGGCCCGCCAATGTGGGGGTCATGCTGCGCAAGACCATTCGCGCGCTGCTGCAAATCACGAGGGATGACACTTGACGTCAGAACAGCCCTGCCACCCCACCCCACAACAACCTGATACCCACCACCACCAGGAAAAAATAACTGATGCGGTAAATCAGGGTCTGGCTGACTCTGGTGAGTATGGCATAGCCCAAAAACACCCCCACAGGCGCCAGCGGAATCAACACCAGTGAAGTGGCCAGATTGTCAGTGGAGAGTTCCCCCAACCAGGCATAGGGCACCAGTTTGACCATATTCACCACCGCAAAAAATACCGCGAAGGTCCCCATCAGCTCGCGCTTTTCCATTTGTTGTGGCAACAGATAAACACTGATGGGAGGGCCACCGGCATGAATACCAAAACTGGTAAACCCGGCAAGCAGTCCCCAGAAGCTGCCTTTCACAGGGTTGACACCCGTGGCTGGCGGGATTGTGCGCCGCAACCAGTAGTCGAGACTGAAGACCAAGGCAATCAGCCCAATCAGTATTTTTACTGCGTCTTCGGGCAGGTAGCGAAAGGTGAAGGCCCCTATCACAATCCCGGCAATGGCGCCGGGCAGGGTGATGCGGATATTGGCGCGGCTCCAGTGGTGGCGAAAGCGCCACACAGCAAAAGCATCCATCACCACCAGAATGGGCAGCAGGATTGCCGCAGCTTTCAGTGGTGAAATCGCCAGCGCCATGAGGGGCACCGACAACATGGCGGGGCCACCCCCCAGGCCACCTTTGGACATGCCAAAAAGCAGCACCGCAGGAATGGCACAGAGATAAAAAAACGGGTCTGTAATCATGCCCAGGGGATCAATGCTGAAGCGGCCCGACTCATACCGTTATCAACTGCCGAGAAATACCACGGTTTTATTGCCGTCGAGAAACACCCTATGCTCGATATGGTATTTCACCGCCCGGGCCAGGGCCATGCACTCGTTGTCGCGCCCCACTCGCACCAGATGATGAGCCTTGTGGTTGTGGTCCACCCGTGTCACCACCTGCTCGATAATCGGGCCTTCGTCGAGGTCGGCGGTGACATAGTGAGCGGTGGCGCCGATCAGTTTGACGCCGCGATCAAAGGCCTGGTGGTAGGGTTTGGCGCCCTTGAAACCGGGCAAAAAGGAGTGGTGGATATTGATGCAGCGTCCCGCTAACTGCTGGCACAGATCGTCGGAGAGAATCTGCATGTAGCGGGCCAGCACCACCAGCTCGGCACCGGTTTCACTGACAAGATCCAGCAATTTCGCTTCCTGCAATGGCTTGTTGTCCTTTGTCACCGGCAGGTGAATAAAGCGCACGCCATCGCGCTCCACCATGGGTTGCAGGTCGGTGTGATTCGACACCACCGCGACGATTTCCATATTGAGGTCGCCAATTCGCTGGCGGTAGAGCAGATCCCCCAGGCAGTGGTCGAACTTCGACACCAGAATCATCACCTTGGTGGGGATATTGGGATCGAAGATCGCCCAGCTCATATCGAAGCGACTCGCCACCAGGGGGAAACTGCGACGGATCTCCTCGATCTCCGGCGAGCCTTCCTGCAAACGGAACACTGCGCGCATAAAGAATTTGTCGGTGGACTCATCGTCGAACTGCTCAAGGGCGCAGATATAACAGTTGCGATCGGCCAGAAAAGTGGTGACCCCCGCCACCACGCCGGTACCGGCACGGCAGCTGGCGGTAAGAATATAGTTGCCCTGTTCCTGATCGATAATTGTCATGGAAAATCCTTGCCGGGTATGTGAGACGCTTAATCGGTGATTCCATGGGCGGCTTTGGCTGCGGCCACCGTGTTGTACATCAGGCAGGCGATGGTCATGGGGCCGACACCGCCGGGCACCGGGGTGATGGCTCCCGCTACCTCGATAGCCGAGGCAAAATCCACATCCCCCACCAGGCGCTTGCGGCCCTCTTCCTCGATGCGGTTGATGCCCACGTCGATCACCGTGGCACCGGGCTTTATCCAGTCGCCCTGGATAAAGCGCGGACGCCCCACCGCCGCCACCAGAATATCCGCCTGGCGGCAGACAGCGGGCAGGTCCCTGGTGCGGGAATGGGCGATGGTGACGGTGCAGTTTTCCTGCAACAGCAGGCTGGCCATGGGCTTGCCGACAATATTGGAGCGTCCGACAACAACGGCATTGAGACCGCTGAGATCACCGAGCTGGTCCTTGAGCAGCATCAGGCTGCCGAGGGGTGTGCAGGGCACCAGGCGGCTCTGGCCCACCGCCAGGGCACCGGTATTGAGCAGGGTAAAGCCGTCGACATCCTTCTCGGGAACGATGGTGTTAATCACCGCGTTTTCGTCCAGATGCTTTGGCAGTGGCAGTTGCACCAGGATGCCGTGAACGCCTGCGTCGTGATTGAGATTGTCGATCAGCGCCAGCAAGGCCTCGGCGGAGGTATCCACAGGCAGGCGGTGCTCGCGGGATTCAATGCCCAGCTGCTGGCAGCGCTTGACCTTGTTGGTGACGTACACATGACTGGCCGGATCGTCCCCGACCAGTACCACTGCGATACAGGGGGTCAGATTGTGGTTGGCTTTCAGTGCGTCAACTTCAACCCGCAACTGCTCACTCAGACGGTCTGCAAAGCCCTTGCCGTCGATTACATTACCCATGGTTAACACTCCAGAAACTGTTGCTGTCACGCCAGTGCGGCGCAAAGGCGGCATTTTATAACGTAAAGGCCCGGAAAGGTTGCATCAGCGGTGCAGATGCTCGGCGTGAAAGCGGATATGGTCAGCAATAAAGGTGGCGATAAAGAAATAGCTGTGATCATAACCGGGCTGGCGTCGCAGGGTTATCGGGTACCCAGCCGCGCGGCAGGCAGCTTCCAGTAACTCGGGTTTGAGCTGTTCGCTGAGAAACCCGTCGCCCTCGCCCTGATCTACCAGCATTGGCAGCTGCTCTTGAGTCTGCCTGATCAGTTCCGTGCTGTCGTACTGACGCCACCGGTCGCGATCATCACCGAGGTAACCGGCCAGCGCCTTCTCGCCCCAGGGGCAGCGGATTGGCGAGCTGATGGGGGCAAAGGCGGAAACAGAACGAAAGCGCCCGGGGTTTTTCAGGGCAATGGTCAATGCACCGTGACCGCCCATGGAGTGCCCACTGATGGATTGCCTGTTGGCATCGACAGGAAAATGCGCCGTAACCAGTGCTGGCAATTCCGTCACTATGTAGTCGTACATCCGGTAATGGCTCGCCCAGGGCTGTTGGGTAGCATTGACGTAAAACCCGGCCCCCAGGCCGAAATCATAATTGCCCTCGGGATCATCCGGCACGCCTTCACCGCGCGGACTGGTGTCAGCCGCAACGATGGCAATGCCCTGCTCCGCCGCATACTGCTGGGCACCGGCTTTGGTAACGAAATTCTCATCAGTGCAGGCAAGGCCCGATAGCCAATACAACACCGGCACCGGACCCTGTTCGGCCTGGGGCGGCAGATAGATGGAAAAGGTCATCTCGCAATCGAGAACTGCGGAGCTGTAGCGATAACGGCGCTGCCAACCGCCAAAACTCTTGTTAGTGCCGATCTGTTCCATCAGTACAGCACCACCGAACGGATGCTCTCACCGGCGTGCATCAGGTCAAACGCTTTGTTGATATCCTCCAGCGGCATGGTGTGGGTAATCAAATCGTCAATATTGATCTTGCCTTCCATATACCAGTCGACAATGCGCGGCACGTCGGTGCGACCGCGAGCCCCGCCAAAGGCGCTGCCGTGCCAGGAGCGACCTGTCACCAGCTGGAAAGGCCGGGTAGAAATTTCCTTGCCAGCCCCGGCAACGCCGATAATGCAGCTGCGACCCCAGCCCTTGTGGCAGCACTCCAGAGCCTGGCGCATCACCTCCACATTGCCTATGCACTCAAAGCTGTAATCTACTCCGCCGCCGGTCATCTGCACCAGATGGTCGACCACATTTTCCACCTCCCTGGGGTTGACGAAATCCGTCATGCCAAAACGCCGCGCAAGCTCAATCTTTGAGGGGTTGATATCGACGCCAATAATGCGAGTGGCGCCCACCATTTTCGCACCCTGGATCACATTGAGGCCGATACCTCCCAAACCGAATACCGCCACGGTAGAGCCCGGCTCCACCTTCATGGTAAAGGCCACGGCGCCGATGCCGGTGGTGACACCGCAGCCGATATAACATATCTTGTCGAAGGGGGCATCCTCCCGCACTTTGGCGAGGGCAATTTCCGGCAACACGGTGTAGTTGGAAAACGTCGAGCAACCCATATAGTGGAGAATGGGCTTGCCATCGAGGGAGAAGCGGCTGCTGCCGTTGGGCATGACACCGCGACCCTGAGTGGTGCGAATGGCCTGACACAGGTTGGTTTTGGGGTTGAGGCAGTAGTCGCACTCCCGGCACTCCGGCGTATAGAGGGGGATGACGTGATCACCGACCTTCAGACTCTTCACACCGGACCCCACTTCCACCACGACACCAGCGCCTTCATGGCCGAGAATGGCGGGGAATGCGCCTTCCGGATCATCCCCTGACAGGGTAAAGGCATCGGTGTGGCAAACGCCGGTGGCCTTCACTTCAACCAATACTTCACCGGCCTGGGGGCCTGCCAGATCCACATCGACAATTTCCAGTGGCTTACCTGCTGCAAAGGCTACAGCTGCGCGGGTTTTCATGGGCATCTCCTTGGGCCGGTCAATAATTCAGAGGGCAAAGGATAAGCTAAATTGCAGTCCCTGACACGACCTTGCCCGGACAGACGTGCCCACGACTTCTTATCGGCCTACACTTAGGGGGAATTTCCCCGTCGCAGCAGGCTCTGAAGAATGGAAAAAAAGCAGTTACTGATTGTCGCACACTGCCCTTCCCACAACACCCGGCTACTGGTCGAGGCCGTGCTGGCCGGAGCAAGCCATGTTGATATCGAAAATGTGACTGCACGGCATATTCCGCCGCTACAGGCGACAGCAGAGGATGTGCTGTCGGCTGATGCGATTATCCTCGGCACCACGGAAAACCTCGGCTACATGAGTGGCGCCCTCAAGGATTTCTTTGACCGGGTCTACTATCCGGTGCTGGAAAAAAAGCAGGGCCTGCCCTGCGCCCTCTATATCCGCGCAGGGCTGGATGGCACCGGCACCAAACGGGCTGTCGAGAGCATCGCTACAGGGCTGAAATGGCGCTGGGTGCAGGAGCCGCTGATTTGCCGGGGTGATTTCCGCGATGAATTTGTCGAGCAGTGCGAGGAAATGGGGATGACCATGGCTGCTGCCCTGGATGCAGGAATTATATAAACAGCGCTCTGCGATATTCACAAGCCAGTGGAAGAATATTTATCACGCCACTACCAATCATTAAAAAAGCCGCGCAGGTCTCCCGGTGCGGCTTTTTTAATGTCAGGGCCGCGAATAGCGGCCCTGAAGTCCCTTACAGCTTGCCTTCAAGCTCGGGCAACACCTGGAACAGATCGCCCACCAGGCCGTAATCAGCCACCTGGAAGATCGGGGCTTCTTCATCCTTGTTGATGGCAACAATCACCTTGCTGTCCTTCATACCGGCCAGATGCTGGATGGCGCCGGAAATACCGACTGCGATATAGAGGTCAGGGGCGACGATCTTGCCCGTCTGGCCAACCTGCATATCGTTGGCCACAAAACCGGCATCGACTGCTGCGCGGGATGCGCCCACAGCGGCGCCGAGTTTGTCGGCAATGCGATAGAGCATGTCGAAGTTCTCGCCGTTCTGCATGCCGCGACCGCCGGAGATAACAATCTTGGCAGCGGTAAGTTCGGGACGATCGGATTTGGCCAGCTCTTCACCGACAAAACTGGAAAGACCTCTGTCATTGGCAGAATCAAGAGCCTCAATAGCAGCAGAGCCACCGGTTGCTTCAGCTGCATCAAAGGAGGTACCACGTACGGTGAGCACCTTGATGGCGTCGGAACTTTGCACAGTGGCAATCACGTTACCGGCATAGATCGGGCGCTTGAAGGTGTCCTCGGAGACAACTTCGCTGATCTCGGAAATGGCCTGCACATCCAGCAGCGCGGCTGCACGGGGCAGGATATTTTTGCCGGAGGTGGTTGCTGCCGCGAGAATATGGCTGTAACCCTTGCCAATTTCCGCAATCAGGGCGGCAACGTTTTCTGCCAGCTGGTGGGCATAGGCGTCATTGTCAGCCACCAGCACTTTCTGAACTCCGGCGATTTGGGCAGCAGCTTCAGCAGCAGCGCCGCAGTTGGCGCCAGCGATCAGGATATCGACATCACCACCAATGGCCTGTGCGGCAGCCATAGTGTTGAGGGTAACGGGGTTAAGTGCACTGTTGCTGTGATCAGCAATCACCAAAATACTCATCAGATCACCTTCGCTTCGTTTTTGAGTTTGTCGACCAGTTGCGCCACGTCGGCTACCTTGATGCCCGCCTTGCGTTCCGCTGGCGGCTCAACTTTGAGCAACTTGGTTCGGGCAGCCGGATCTACGCCGAGATCAGCCGGGGTGACGGTATCCAGCTGCTTCTTCTTGGCTTTCATGATATTGGGCAGTGAAGCGTAGCGGGGCTCGTTGAGCCGCAGGTCAGCAGTGACAATAGCGGGGAGCTTGATGGAGAGGGTTTGCAAACCGCCATCAATTTCGCGGGTGACCTTAGCTGAACCCTCTTCCACCGTGATAACGGAGGCAAAAGTAGCCTGGGCAAAACCGGTGAGGGCGGCAAGCATCTGCCCGGTCTGGTTGTTATCGCCGTCAATGGCCTGCTTACCCAAAAGCACCATGCCTGGCTGCTCGTCGTCGCAAATTTTCTTCAGGCACTTGGCAATGGCCAGTGGCTCGAGGTCGCCCTCAGCCTGAACGAGGATACCGCGATCAGCACCCAGCGCCAGAGCAGTACGGATTTGTTCCTGGGCGGCTTGCGGCCCCAGGGAAACCACCACCACTTCGGAGGCAATGCCCTTTTCCTTAAGACGTACCGCTTCTTCAACAGCGATTTCACAGAAGGGGTTGATGGCCATTTTGACATTGGCCAGGTCAACGGCGCTGCCATCGGCTTTGGCGCGCACTTTGACGTTGTAATCAACGACACGTTTTACGGCGACGAGTATCTTCATGAATAGACCCTAGTTTTACTGTTCAGTTGATTAAGGACAAAGCAGCTTTGTGGCTACAGCAATTGTTGCTCACCGGGGAGCCGGAACACCAATACAAAACTGAATACCTGTGAGCTTCAGACCACTAAAGGCCGACACTCTACAACCTGACCTTGAGCCAGGAATGGATGACGAACACACGAAATTAACGCTGTATTTTGAAACGAAGGACAGAAATAGCGTTATTTAGACCTGCCCTTGCGGCGGCGCAGAGCACTGCCACAAGATCAAAAAGCGCGCCCATTATTCTTTAAGCGGGGCAAAAACTCAACCGGCACGGGAGTCTGACGCTCCCCTGAGGCTGTTTCAAACCCATGATTCAGCTGTGAATATGCTCTATATCTCAGGGGAAGTCATGACTGATCAAAAAGTGAACACCAATGTTCAAAATGGTCAGGTAATGAGAAAAAATGTGACCCATCTTACATAAATATCCAAGATTTAAATTGATGTTTATCAGATAAACTGCTAAAAATTATAATGATTATTAAAACAACTTGTTCGCCTGGCAACCCGGCAGATTTGGCAAGCGATTCAGCCTTTCCTGCTGCTCATGCCACACCACAAGAGGGTTCAGGTAATGATTTTCTCATCTGGCGATCTCCGGCATCTGGTGGTACGTGACACCCTGAAATATCTGGGGGAATGGTCACAGGCTGCCGAAAACCTGATGGTGGGTACCGCCATCCAGGAGTCGGGGCTGGGCTTTTGCCTCAAGGAAGGCCGCAGGCTCGGCATCTACCACATATCCCCCAGCGCCCATCGGGCGGTCTGGGATCACCATCTGGTCCACCATCCCGAACTGGCCAGCCTGGTACGGGGCCTTGCTGGCCAGCATGCCTTTATTGACGACCCTCATGGAGAATTGCTTACCAACCTCAAGTACGCCACCGCTATTGCCTGGTGCATCTACCGGAAAGCGCAATGCGCCTTGCCAGAGGCCACAGACCTGGAAGGACTTGGGGCGTTCTGGCACAAACACTTCCATGCCGGAGCAACCAGCCGCGCCTGCGACTTCGTGAGAAATTACCGGGATCTGGGGCTGGAACGAAAAACAGCTAGCGGCGGTCTCGCAGCCTGAATCAGCCGTGGATATTCACCACGTTGATTGCCGCCTGTTCCACGGCGGGACGCTCTATTTGCAAATTCAGAAAATCGAACAGGCGGGTGTCTGCCAGCTGTGAGGGCGACACATTGCTGATGGCCCGGAAAATGGTTTCCGTGCGCCCCGGGTACTGGCGCTGCCAGGTGTGCAGCATGTCCTTGATGACCTGGCGCTGCAGGTTATCCTGGGAACCACAGAGATTGCAGGGGATGATGGGAAAGCCTTTTTCCCGGGCATAGCTCTCCAGGTCCTCCTCCTTGCAGTAGGCCAGGGGGCGAATGATGATGTTGCGCTTGTCATCACTGAGCAGCTTGGGGGGCATGGCCTTGAGACTGCCACCGAAGAACAGGTTGAGAAAGAGTGTCTCAATAATATCGTCGCGATGGTGACCCAGGGCAATCTTGGTGGCACCGATTTCCTCTGCAAAACCATACAGTGTACCCCGCCGCAGCCGTGAACAGAGGCCGCAATAGGTGCGATTCTCAGGAATGATGTCGGTGACGATACTGTAGGTATCCTTCTCCAGGATATGGAACGGCACCCCCAGTTCCGAAAGATATTTGGGCAGCACCTCTTCAGGAAACCCGGGCTGCTTCTGATCCAGATTGACCGCTACCAGCTCGAAATTCACCGGGGCTGTTTTTTGCAGGCTCATCAGGATGTCGAGCATCCCGTAGGAATCCTTGCCCCCTGACAGGCACACCATCACCTTGTCGCCGTCCTCAATCATGTTGTAATCGGCAATGGCCTTGCCCACCTCGCGGCGCAGACGCTTCTGCAACTTGTTGAATTCAAGCCGGGTTTTGCGATTGTGGTCTTGCATGGCGGGTGACAGGTCGGGGAAAAGGGGCGTCATTGTACGTTTTTAGACCACACAATTAAACGCCCGGCTGCGGGGAAAGGTATGACTCAGGGAGTGTTAAGCCGCATATCCTCGGAGTAATAAATCTCACCCTGATAGCCCAGCAGGTAAAGGGCCTTTTTGTCGCGGGCGTAATGGGCAAACACTTTCATCAGGGTTTTGGGGTCTTCGGCAAAATCGTTGCGATAAATATCAAAAAGCCGTGACACTGTCAGCTTGCCATCGGTATAGCGCACCCCGCGGTCATCGTTCACAAAGCGCATGCCCGCTTCTTTGAGCTGCGCCTTGATGGTAGCTGCTGTATAGGCGCGGCGGTCCATATTGGGGCAATCCATGGACGCACAGTTGAGGCCAAAGTGGATGCGATGGTCCTTCCAAATTGGGCGCAGGATATTGTCTTCAATATCCGCCAGGGACAGGCGCTGATCGGCGACCTTGATGCGCTTTTCAGCCAGGAAGGCTACCGGCAGGCCATTGCCGCTGGTTATTGCTGGCAGGTTTTCCCGCACAGCCTGGACCGATACCACATTGTAGAGGTTCATCCAGTAAGCCTGCTGCTCAAGCTTGTTGTAGCCGCGGGGGTCGATACTGGTGAGATACTTTACATAACCCTCCATCTGCTTGCTGGCGGCGCTGTCAATATTGCTGTAACGGAACTGGCGCACGCCTGAGTTTTCCGACTCAACAACATAGATGCCCAGGATTTGATCCCAGACAGAGTGATCGATAATGGCCGGATTACTTTCATTACTCTTATCCCAGAACAGACCGGGAGGCTGATTGTTTGCCGTGGAGGGGGCCGAGGAACACCCGGAAAATACAGTTGCGGCAACAAAGGTCGCGACAACCAGGGAAACGAACCGGAAAAGCTGACTATCAAACAAATTCACAATGTATGCCCACCACAATTTAAGGTTATCAAGAAATATACATAGCACCCAGGCAAAAAGGGCCGGTTTGGTATCGTCTGCACTGGTACCTTACAATGAACGCCGCATCAACAACCAGTAGTGAAGTGTAAACCAGACAATGACTCCCATGACACCCGCTGACATTGCCCGTATCGACAGAGAGCACATCTGGCACCCCTACTCGTCAATGACGGCGCCGCTGCCCAGCTACCAGATAACCCATGCTGAAGGGGTCCATCTTCAGCTCGCAGACGGGCGCACCCTGATTGATGGCATGTCATCCTGGTGGTCGGTGCTGCATGGCTATAACCACCCTACCCTCAACCAGGCAGTGCGCGACCAGCTTGACCGCTTTGCCCATGTGATGTTTGGCGGCCTGACCCATGAGCCCGCGGCACGGTTGGTGCAAACACTGGTGGATATTACACCCGAGCCATTAAAAAAAGTATTCCTCAGCGACTCAGGCTCCGTGAGTGTGGAAGTCGCCATGAAAATGGCGGTGCAATACTGGCAGGCCAAGCAAAAACCCGCCAAGCATCGTTTTCTTTCCCTGCGCAACGGCTATCACGGCGACACCTTTGGCGCCATGTCGGTGTGCGACCCGGTAACAGGCATGCACCACCTGTTTAACCAGGTGCTGATGCAACAGCTCTTCGCCGAAGCCCCCACCTGCCGGTTCGACGAGCCCTGTCGGCCTGAACATATTGCCGACTTCCGCAAGCTGATCGAAAACCACGCCGGCGAACTTGCCGCTGTTATCCTCGAGCCCATCGTACAGGGTACTGGCGGCATGCGGTTTTATTCACCGCAGTACCTGCGCCAGGTGCGTGCACTCTGCGATCAGCACGATGTTCTCTTGATCGCCGATGAAATCGCCACCGCCTTTGGCCGTACCGGCAAGCTGTTCGCCTGTGAGTGGGCCGGGATCGCGCCGGATATTCTGTGTCTTGGCAAAACCCTTACCGGCGGCTACCTCACGTTGGCGGCAACACTCTGCACCGAGGATGTCAGCGACACTATTTGCCGGGGCGAGGCTGGTGTGTTCATGCACGGCCCCACTTTTATGGCCAACCCACTGGCCTGCACCGTTGCCAACACCAGTATTGAACTCTTGATCAGCAACGACTGGCAAAGCCAGATTGGCCGCATTGAAGCCGGCCTGCGCGCTGGCCTGGCCCCGGCACGGGGCAAGCCCTATGTCGCGGATGTGAGGGTATTGGGCGCTATCGGCGTGGTGGAATTGAACGCCCCGGTGGATATGGCCACCATCACCCCGGCTTTTGTCGCGGCAGGTATCTGGGTGCGTCCCTTTGGCAAGCTGGTGTACATCATGCCCCCCTACATCATCAGCGATGCGGAGCTGGCAACACTCTGTTCGGCCATGCTAGGCGTCCTCGATCAATGTATCGGGGGCGGTTGAAGCAGTAGTAGAAAAACCTGGAGTGAGAGCCCCGTGACCGATGAATTTGTGTTTGTCTACGGCACGCTGCGCAAGTGGAGCAGAAGCGGCAAACCCAACCGGCACCCTATGCATCAAGCCCTCACAAAGAGTGCAGACTATCTCTGTGATGGCCATTGTCCGGGACGGTTATACCTGATCCGTCACTACCCCGGTCTGACATCCGATCCGTCAGGCAAACAGCGCGTGCAGGGAGAAATTTACCGGGTTCGTCACCCGCAAAAACTGTGGCCAATTCTGGACACCTTCGAAAACTTCAATCCAGCAGAACCTGAAAAATCAGACTATCTGCGCATGAAAACCACAGTAATCACCCCAGAATATGGTGAAGTTTCCTGCTGGGTTTATGTCTATAACCATGGCGTGCAGGGATTGCGGCTGATACCCTCGGGCGATTATTGCGCGCGGTAAATGACGACAGTGCTCATGGCGTTAATGGCGAAATACCCACCGCTGCTTTCAGGCGATCAAGAAACGGCACGCTGTATTCGCGGGCCTTTTCGGCACCTTTCTTCAGTATCGCCTCAATATGATCCGGCTCAGCCAACAGCTGGTTGTAGCGCTCGCGGGCGTCACTGACCTCAGTATTGACCAGTTCAAACAGCCGCTTTTTGGCCTCACCCCAGGCAATGCCGTTTTCAAATTCGCGGCGCATCTCGGCGGTCTGCTCTGCGGTGGCGAAGGCCTTCCATATCTGGAATACGGTGGAGGTATCCGGGTCCTTGGGTTCGCCGGGTTCCAGCAGATTGGTGACTATCTTGTTGATGTGCTTTTTCAGCTGTTTTTCATCGAGAAACAGCGGAATGGTATTGCCGTAGCTCTTGCTCATCTTGCGGCCATCAAGGCCCTGTAACACGGCCATATTGTCGTCCACCACCGCCTCGGGCAGGACAAAATGCTCGCCGTAGAGGTAATTGAAGCGCTGGCCAATATCCCGCGCCATTTCAATGTGCTGGATCTGATCCCTGCCCACCGGCACCTTGCTGCCGTTGAACATGAGGATATCGGCAGCCATCAGTACCGGATAGCTGAACAGGCCCATGGTGATGCCGTAATCAGGGTCCTGACCATCATCCAGGTTTTTTTGTACCGAGTCCTTGTAGGCATGGGCGCGATTCATCAGGCCCTTGGCGGCAACGCAGGTAAGAAACCAGGCAAGCTGTGGGATTTCGGGAATATCCGACTGGCGATAGAAAACCACGTTGTCGGTATTGAGCCCCAGAGCCAGCCAGGTCGCAGCGATTTCACGGGACGACCGGCGCACCATCTCCGGATCCTGGCACTTGATCAGGGCGTGAAGATCGGCAAGAAAATAGTACGCCTTGTGCCCGCCAATCTGGCTGCTTTGAATGGCCGGGCGGATGGCGCCGACATAATTGCCGAGATGGGGAGTACCGGTGGTGGTGATACCGGTCAAAAAAGTTTCCTGGGTTTGTTGCTGGATCATGATATAGCCTTGGAAAAATAGCTGGAGAAAGACGGATCAAAGTGAAGACTCGGCAACAACCAGAGAACCACTGCGATTGTAAAAATGCATGAGAATTCTGTGCAAGGCGTGGGCGTCGGCACAGCCTGCCAGTTCGCGGATCGAGTGCATGGCAAAGGTGGGAACACCGACGTCGAGGGTAGGAATGCCAATTTCACTGGCTGTAACTGGGCCGATGGTACTGCCACATCCCATATCGCTGCGGGCAACAAAGCTCTGCACCGGCACGCCAACCTCGTGGGCAATCTGCTGGAATAGTGACGATGTGAGGCTGCTGGTAGCATAGCGCTGCCTGGCGTTGACCTTGATCACCGGCCCCTTGTTCAAAATCGGCCCATGGTTTTCATCGTGTTTCGACACATAATTGGGATGCACGCCGTGGGCATTATCCGCTGAGACCATCAGGGAGCGACTGATAATCCGGGTGCGGGTCTGTTCATCAGGGATCATCCGCTC
Organism: Gammaproteobacteria bacterium BRH_c0; assembly: GCA_000961645.1. Taxonomy (GTDB): domain Bacteria; phylum Pseudomonadota; class Gammaproteobacteria; order Pseudomonadales; family Porticoccaceae; genus NAT127. The sequence goes on from LADM01000011.1 coordinate 23,921, forward strand.
CAACACCGACGCGAGCATGGGCCCATTGGCACCGCAGGCCGAAGCGCTCCCGACTTCCTCATGGTCATTGCAGACCAGCATCACCGTTTGCTCACCACTGGCGTTGATAATGCTTTCAAGTCCGGTAAAACAGCTGAGCAGATTATCCAGCCTGGCCGAAGCGATAAAATCGCGATAAAACCCGATCAGAGCAGGTTTCTGGGTATCGTAAAAATACAGGTCGTAATCAAGCACGACTGAGCCATGACTGTCACCGAGAAAGCGCTCAGCCAGCATCTCACGAAAACTGCTGTGCCGCCCTTCACCAGCCTGGAATAACAGCGGTGGAATATCTGTCTGGGCATTGATGCTGCGGCCTTCGTTGGCCTGGCGGTCGAGGTGAATGGCAAGACTGGGGATAACCGCCACCGGCTCGACAAAATCCACTAGTGACTGACGCAATTCACCCTGATCATTGCGGTGAACAATCCTCCCGGCGATGGACAGATCCCGGTCAAACCAGGGGTTGAGCAACGCACCACCGTACACCTCCACACCCAACTTGAAATACCCCTGGGTTGTCAGTTCGGGAGTTGGCTTGACCATCAGGCAAGGGCTGTCGGTATGGGCACCCACCATACGGATGCCCTGCTCCATCGCAGGCTGTTTACCCATGACAAAGGCAATAATGGAGCTGCCATTGCGGGTTGTGTAGTAGCGACCACCTTCCTGCAGGGTCCAGGCCGAGAGCTCATCGAGGCAGCTGAATCCTGCCTCATCCAGTGCTCTGGCAAGGTTTGATACGGCGTGAAAAGGTGTAGGTGACGCACCAAGAAAATCCAGCAATCTCTGGTTAAACGTGGCACCAGTCGATTCAAGGGTGGCAATCTGGTTCATTAAAAATCCTGTCAAAAACGGCGATGGGCTGGGGGCAGTATAACGCAACCAACTGTGGCTGACCCCGCCCTGAAACCTCAGGCGGAGAAGGCAACAATGCCCAGCAACAACATGCCAAGGCCAAGGCGATACCAGACGAAGGGCATCATGCCTATGCGATTCACAAAGGCGAGAAAACTGTGGATGCACAGATAGGCGGTAATGGCTGAAATGGCTGTAGCCAGGCAGATCTCCAACCAGGGGACATCCGCCAGCTGCATCAACTCGATACTTTTATAGGCCCCACTGAGGAAAATAATCGGGATCGACAGCAAAAACGAAAAGCGGGCCGCCGCAACACGATCAAAACCGAGGGCAAGAGCTGCGGTCATGGTAATACCTGAACGGGAAGTGCCCGGTATCAGCGCCACTGCCTGGGCTATACCGATCCACAGTGCAGAGCGCCAATCAAGCTCGGAGATGCTCTTGCTGCGGGTGCCACCTCTATCAGCAGCCCCCAGCAGTATCCCGAACAGAATCGTCGTGCTGGCGATCACCAGCACTGAACGCAGATGCGCTTCAATTACGTCGTTGAAAACAAGGCCGGCCAATCCGGCAGGAATAGTACCCAGTATCAGACACCAGCCCAGGCGGCTCTCAGGGGTTGATCGACGGGTTATACAGCTGATCGTCCAGCTTTGCGCCAGGGTTATCAGATCCCTGCGAAAAAACCACACTACCGCCAGCAAAGTGCCCACATGAACAGCGACATCAAAGGCCAGCCCCTGATCAGGCCAACCCAACAGTGCTGAAGGCAATATGAGGTGAGCTGAACTGGAGATGGGTAAAAATTCAGTGATGCCCTGGATCAGGGCCAGCATGATTACCTGGAAAAGGGTCATTCAATATCCTGTCATGGTTGGCGTATTTTTTGCCGCTTTTTCCAGCTCACTTCGTTGCGTATGTAGCTCAGCTCTATCCTTTCCACCGGCTTCGCTGCCCCGTCGACAAAAAGCGGATGGGCAATATCAATGATACTGCGGGCATCCGGCGTTAACGCTGTATTCACCCGTGAAGGGGGCATTGAGTGTGGCTTTAATAGCGACCAACCATCCCCCACACCGGCATTGACAGGTCCTGTCATGGCAGCAAGAGCTTCCTCTGGTGTGGATACTGTGTCAGCCCGGTGCGCCTCGACGCTACCGCCCACAACCTGGTAGATCCCCCAGTAAATTTCATTCATTCTTGCGTCAAGGGCAGGCACCACCAATCCTTCTTGCAGCGACATCTCGCGCATCGCCCTGTGTGCCATGACTTTCAGCGTGGACACAGGAATCACCGGAATATTCCCACCAAAAGCCAGGCCCTGGATCACGCCGAAGCCAATCCGTAAGCCCGTAAATGAACCGGGACCACAGGTAAAAGCCAGCGCATCGACTCTGGCAAGTGGAATATCCGCCAATGCCAGGAGTTTATCGACCATGGGCAACACCAGCCGGGTGTGCTCCCTGGGAGTGTCGATAAATTCCTGCCTGACTTCCCCTTTATGAGAAAGCGCTACAGAACAGGCTGTGGTGGCGGTATCAATGGCAAGGATAGTGGTCATGGGTCTGAACTCAAAAAAAATCCCCCGTGTGAACGGGGGATTTTATCGTGCTGAAGAGCTAAATAGAACGATCAGGCCGGGGTATCTGTAGCAGCCTTCACTTTCTTGGGACGACCACGGCGCTTGGGAGCAGACGCCGATGCACCACCCTCTGCCGGAGCAGCAGTGTTCTTGGCAGGTCGACCACGGCGTGCTACAGGCGCCTTGGCGGATGCGGTATCAGCTTTTACCGCCCGTGGTGCCCTTGCTGGTTTTGGTGCCGCAGGGGATTTTGTCCGGGGCTTTTTAGCCGCAGTTCTTTTCACTGGCGCTCTTTTTGCCGCCGCTACAGGCTTCACAGCGTCAGTCTTTGCTTTGGCTGCGCGCGGGGGGCGGCCAGGCTTTGCTGCGGTTTTGGCGGTTGTCGTTTTCGCCTTGGCTTTGGCAGGAATTTTCCGAGCCTTTGCGGTAACGGCTTTTTTTACCGCAGCAGCTTTTGCTGCTTCTTTCTTGGCTGCAGCTTTTAGCTTCCTGGCATCCGTGGTCTTGCGTGTTTTCAGCCACTTGGCTTCAAACTTGTCGATGGCGGCCTTGAGGTCGGCCTTGGCCTTGGCTTCAAGGCTCTCCTCAAACTTGGTGATTTTGGCTATAGCCTTTTGCTCTGCTTCAACGGCTTTGGCCAATGTGTTCTTCACGCGCAGTTCCAGTTTGGCTTTACGCAGCTCCTGACTCAGCGATTTCACTTGGGCAGACATTTCCCGAGCTGTAGTTCGCGCCTGGACCACTGCGGCTTTGGCAGCACTGGTGCCGGTTTTCGCTGCACGCTCCCGTGACTGGGCCAACTTGGCTTTTGCAGCAGCGGCTTTCTTGCTGGCAGCTGCAATTTGCTTCTCAATATTTTTAACCAGGGATTGGACATTGGCATCCACAGGTGCTGCTGACACTTTACGAGGGGTCCTTTGCGCCTTAGGGGTGGATTGAGTAGCTGCAGTTTTTTTGGAAACTCGCTTTGATTTTGGAGCCGTAGCTTTTGGAGCTGTAGTTTTTGCAACTCTAGCCATAGTTTTTCTCCCGGGTGATGAACATTCTGACCAACCCTACATGGGTTGTTGTATGAATTTTATTCAACTAATCATAAAGTTTCAAAGAAAACTTGAATTTTTTTACAATATAGTAATAAAAATACAAAATATTTGAACTGTTTCCGTAAAAATTGTAACGACTGTATTAAAAAATAGCCAAAATTAAAAAAGGAGCCGTTATGGCTCCTTTTAGAAAACAAAATTCACAGTCAAATCAAAATAACAATTCAGGCAGTATTAACCAAGCACTTCTATCAGACGCTTCTCAACATCAGCCATCGCACCAACACCGGAAATACTCGCATAACGAGGCGCATGCTGCGGATCACGCCGCTCATAATCGCGATAAAAACCCACCAGAGGCTCCGTTTGCTCATGGTAGACGTTGAGACGATTACGCACGGTTTCTTCCCGATCATCTTCACGCTGCACAAGCGCTTCACCGGTAACATCGTCGGTATTGGCAACTGCAGGGGGGTTGTGTTCAACGTGATAAATTCGCCCTGAGGGAGCATGCACCCGACGCCCGCTCAGGCGGGCAACAATTTCTTCGTCGGCCACATCGATTTCAATGACCTTGTCGATCTTGACCCCGGCATCAATCAGCGCCTGGGCCTGAGGGATGGTGCGGGGAAAGCCGTCAAAGAGAAATCCATTGACACAGTCATCCTGCTGAATTCTTTCCTTTACCAGACCAATAATAATCTCGTCAGAAACAAGCCCACCGGCGGCCATGATTCCCTGAGCCTTTTTACCCAGCTCTGTTCCAGCCTTGACTGCAGCCCTGAGCATATCGCCGGTAGAAATCTGGGGGATCCCGTATTTATCACTGATAAATTTAGCCTGGGTACCTTTGCCGGCACCGGGTGGACCGAGCAGAATAATATTCATCGGTTGCTGTTTCCTGTCTGGATATGGGGTTTAGAAGGCGGCAAACCTTACACTGAAACCGTATTGATCACAAGATAGCCAGCCGCAGAGGATTGAGAGGGTTGAATTGCGGAGCAAACCAGGGACTGAAAAGAACAGAAAATCACAGGTCAGTAATTAATCGCGCTCTCGGCTTTTTGCCTTGAGCCACAAATCATTCTGAGTGGTGGAATCGAGGCTGTCGAAGGATTTACCTGCTTCGCGGGCAATTTTTTCCATAGTGGAAAAGCGGGTTTCAAACTTGAGCGTTGCCCGTCGCAGCAAGGTCTCAGCATCAAAGCCTCCATGCCGTGCCAGGTTGACACAACAGAACAGCAGGTCGCCCATTTCATCGGCAACCCTGTCCTCATCGGCGCCAGCAAGCGCCTCTTCAAGCTCCTGAATTTCCTCCCGGGTCTTGGCAAATACCGCGCTCATATCCGCCCAGTCAAAGCCCGCCTTGGCGGCCCGTTTCTGAACCTTCTGGGCCCTGACCAGCGCCGGCAAGGCAGCCGGGATATCGGCCAACAGATGGTTGTATCCCTTGCTGCGGCGTTCCCCCTGCTTGATGCTTTCCCACTGTGTCATCACTTGGCTTTCGTGGGCTGGCTCTCCCTCCCTGCGGCGACTCTCAAGCGTTCCGTCCGGAAACACATGGGGGTGACGTGCCAGCAGCTTGCGCACGATACCATCGACTACCGTCGAAAAATCGAACAGTCCGTCCTGCTCTGCTATCCGCGCATAAAAAACCACCTGAAACAGCAAATCGCCCAGCTCTTCACTGAGATGGATAAAATCACTGCGCTCAATGGTATCCACCACTTCGTATACTTCCTCGATGGTGTAGGGCACCAGGCTTCTATAATCCTGATTCCAATCCCATGGGCAACCATCGAGCGGATCGCGCAATCGGGACATCAGATAAAGCAGATCATCAATGCTGTATGTTCCGCTATTGCTCATGGCGCCTTTACCTGGTCAATAATTCTTTCAACATCAATTACATTGGGGATGTTGCGGATCTTGGTGATCAACATACGCAGCTCTTCAATACTTTTAACATCCACATAAATGGTGGCATCGACAATGCCGTTACGGGTTTCGCCAGAGTGCAGCGAGGTAATTGACAACCCCAGGCGATCAATAGTGACGGTAAAATCACTGAGCAGACCAGAACGATCATAGGCCTTGATCCTGATCGGTACGGAATAGACATCAGAAGGCGCGCCACCCCAGGACACCTGTAGAATCCGGCCAGGATGCTGGGCTTTAAGACGCAAAATGCTGCCGCAATCCTGGCGGTGGATAGTCACCCCCCTACCGGAGGTGATAAACCCGCTGATTTCATCACCAGGTACCGGGTTGCAGCACTTCGCTACGCGGGTAAGCAAATCACCCACGCCATGGATATAAAAGCGGGAGCTGCCAAAGCGCGATGCCTGGGTGCGCTTTCTGATCAAGGGAATAGTGTCGATTGAGCGGATGACCTGGGCACGCACCGCACGAATAACCTGCTCGACATTGACATCCCCGGCACCCAGAGCCGCATAAAGGCCTGGCGCTCCTTTCTTGTTGAATTTATCTGCCAGCTCGTCGAGATTGATATTTCTCATGCCCAACTGACGAAATTCCCTGTCGAGCATGATCTTGCCTGCGGCAATATTTTTTTCCTGGTCCTGCTTCCTGAACCACTGCTGCACTTTTGCCCGGGCACGGGCGGTGTGGAGATAGCCGGATGCCGGGGACAGCCAATCGCGGCTCGGTGATTCGTTCTTGCCAGTGATGATCTCCACCTGATCCGATGTGCGCAACAGAGTGCTGAGGGGGGCAATGCGCCCGTTGATCTTGCAGCCGCGGCAGCGATGACCCACTTCTGTGTGTATGCGATAGGCAAAGTCGAGTGGTGAAGACCCCGGCGGCAGATCTACCACATGCCCCTCCGGGGTAAACACATAGATCCGGTCGGGGGAACCCTCATGTTTGAAGAGGTCCTTGACATCTTCGCTGCCGATTTCGTCATGCCACTCGAGCACCTCGCGCAACCAGGCGATCTTCGATTCATAACTGGTCGTGGCGGTAGCAGAGTCACTGCCCTTGTATTGCCAGTGAGCGCAGATACCGAACTCTGCTTCTTCATGCATCTCTTCGGTGCGGATCTGTATTTCCACAATGCGGTTGTGAGGGCCAACCACAGCGGTATGGAGTGAGCGATAACCATTTTCCTTGGGAGCGGCTATATAGTCATCAAACTCATCGGGGATATTGCGCCATTTGCTGTGGACAATACCGAGCAAGGTGTAACAGTCGGCGACCGTTGGCACCAGTACCCGCACGGCACGGATGTCGTAGATTTTCGAGAAACTGACTTCCTTGCGCTGCATTTTGCGCCAGATACTGTAGATGTGCTTGGCACGCCCCGACACATCGCCCTTGATACCCACCCGAAGCAGCTCTTGTTTGAGAGTGGTCATCAACTCGCCGATATACTGTTCCCGGTCCATGCGTCTTTCGGCCAGCAATTTGGCTATCCGCTTGTACTCGACCGGTTCAAGGTAGCGGAAGGCCAGATCTTCCAGCTCCCACTTGATATGACCAATACCCAGGCGATGGGCCAGGGGGGCGTATACATCAAAAATTTCCCGCGCCACACGCCGCTGACGCTCCTCCGGCGCCAGCTTGATGGAGCGAATGGCACAGGTGCGCTCCGCCAGCTTGATCAATGCGACGCGCACATCGTCGATGATCGACACCAACATCTGGCGAACCTTTGCCGCCTGATGCTCGACATCAAAACCCAGCACCTCACGCTCTGAATCATTGCGCAGGGTGGATATCACCGCCATGCGCAAAACGCTTTGTATCAGGGAGGAGACTTCAGTGCCAAAACGCTTTTCGACGCTACTGATGGAAAGATTGCCTTCCCGCACCGGCCGGTACAGAACCGCCGCCACCAGGCCCTCATCGGCGAGGCCCAGTTCGGCGAGAATTTCGGCCATCTCCAGGCCGGTGAGAAAGCTGCTGACATTGGGGTTCCACAACTTACCCTGGGCCTGGACCTGCTTTTCAATGTCGGCAGCAAGATCGCATGCTTCTTGCAACACTGTGGCCAGCTCCGGGGCCATGCGGGTTTTTCCGGCAATGCGCAGCACCCAGCGGTGCACATCGACCTTGTCGCCTTTATGGAGATTGTGTACTTCTCTTGTTTTAACCATAACCGAGGCTCCCCTGATTATTGCAGCAGGGACATGGGCTAAAGATTGTAAATCCCGGAGGAAAGGTAGCGATCACCGCGATCGCAAACAATGGCGACAATGCAGGCATTCTCGACTTCCGCCGATAGTTGCAAGGCTGCTGCAACAGCGCCACCGGAAGAGACCCCGGCAAAAATGCCTTCGCGACGCGCCAGTTCACGCATGGTGTGCTCAGCCAATTCCTGGGACACATCGAGAATTCTGTCGACCTTTGATTTATTGAAAATACCGGGCAGATAGGCTTCTGGCCAACGGCGGATACCCGGGATGCTGGCACACTCGGCAGGCTGCAGACCGACAATCTGGATGGCCGGGTTTTGCTCCTTGAAATAGGCAGACGCACCCATGATGGTGCCGGTGGTGCCCATCGAGCTGACAAAGTGGGTAATCTCCCCGTTAGTCTGGCGCCAGATTTCAGGTCCTGTGCCCTCGTAATGGGCGAGAGGATTGTCCGGGTTATTAAACTGGTCGAGCACCTTGCCAACACCATCGCGCTGCATTTTCAGCGCCAGGTCACGAGCGCCTTCCATGCTCTCCTGCTGACTGACGAGGATCAGTTCGGCGCCGTAGGCGGTCATTGCCGCCTTGCGTTCAACCGTGGCGTTATCAGGCATGATCAGGATCATGCGATAGCCCTTGATGGCCGCCACCATGGCCAGGGCTATGCCGGTATTGCCACTGGTAGCCTCAATCAGAGTATCGCCAGGACGTATTTCGCCGCGTTCTTCGGCGCGAAGAATCATGCTCAGAGCGGGGCGATCCTTGACGGAACCAGCCGGATTATTACCTTCCATCTTGACCAAAATGGTATTGGAACTATTGCCCGGCAGGCGCTGGAGCCGCACCAGAGGTGTGTTACCAATGGTTGATTCAATAGTGGGAAAATCCATAGACGTAACAACTACTTTGCTAAAGTGTGCATTTTAAGTCGGCCAGTCGCGTTTGTCTTTGCCGCAATCCGTGAAACCCGTGACCAACATGGAATATCGTTATAATTATTTGCCTTGCCCAGCAGGCCCACGGCCCGGAGGCCTAGCTGGCGCTGATGACTGCAAAGGCCAGCGCGTAATCGCCCTCATCCGACAAACTGAGCCAGGCCCGTGCCGCGCCCAGCTGAGCCATTTTTTGCGCAGCGTTGCCGTAAAAATGAACCCCCGGAGCGCCTTTGCCGTCGTTATAGACCTCGATGTCATGCCAGGAAATCACACCAATGCCTGTTCCCAGCGCCTTGCTGACGGCCTCTTTGGCCGCAAAGCGCTTGGCCAGATGGCAGGCCGGGCTGTGCGCTTGCTGAAAATGGCTAAACTCGGTGGGGCTCAGAATACGCTGAGCAAAGCGCTCTCCCCGTTTATCCAGCGCACTTTCTATGCGGGAAATTTTCACCATATCAGTGCCGATACCACAGATCATGGCGCAGAACTCTTGACGCGGCCAGCGGCAATACCCTGAAACAGCTCCCGGCTGTGCAGGGGTTTGTTGCCTAGATAAGGCTCCAGTGCCAGCCGTGTCAGCTGTTTTGCCGAACGCAGCACCCCCACATCGGCAAATTCCCAGCGGCAGATAGCCAACAGGTGCTCTCCTGAAAAAATTGCGAGCCCCTTGTTACCAGGCCGGTGCAGCACCACACCCTCCCCGGGATAGAACACATAGCGTTGATCAGGTTCGACGCTTGCACCGCTTTCCATATCAACATCAAGCTGCAAACCGTAACCAAGGTCATCCAGCAAGGCCAGCTCAAACAGTCGCAAGACGGGTTCAATTTCGCTCGCCTCGGCAAGAATCTCCAGGGTCTTGGCGTAGCGTTCAAACAAATGACTGTGGGATTCATGCTCGTGTAGCAGGCGAATCAGCAATTCATTGAGATAGAGACCCACATAGAGTCTGCTGCCACTGAGAGACAAGGCCGGCCGCAGCAGTTCAACATCACTTAAGCTTTTCAGATCAGACTTGCCGCGCCAGCGAATGCGCAGGGGCACAAAGGGCCGCAACAGATTGCCACTGCGGGACTGGCGACTGGCACGGCTGACGGCATTGAAGCGACCGCTGGCGCTGGAAAACAGGGTTACCAGCTGGCTGGTTTCCCGAAAGGGACGCGCATGCAAAACGTAAGCTACGTCATCAGTTATCATGGTAGCCGAGACTTTTCAGAGCGCGCTCATCGTCCGACCAGCCAGCACGCACCTTGACCCACAGCTTGAGCATGATTTTGCTGTCGAACAGTTTTTCCATATCGACGCGGGCCTGCTGGCCGATTTTCTTCAGCCGTGCGCCTTTTTCACCAATAATGATTTTCTTCTGGCCGTCGCGCTCCACCAGGATCAATGCGCTGATATGCAGTATTTTTTCTTCCCGTCGCCACTCTTCAATTTCAACAGTGACTTCATAGGGCACTTCAGCACCGAGCTGGCGGGTAATTTTCTCCCGGACAATTTCTGCCGCCAGAAAACGCTCACTTTTATCGGTAATCTGGTCATCGGGAAAAAAGTAAAAACCTTCGGGAATATAGCCGCGAATAGTCGTGCGCAGCACATCAAGGTTCTTGCCGTACAGTGCCGATACCGGAACGATATCTGCCTTGGGGAGCAATTCGGCAATAAGCTTCAGCTGAGGCAGCAGCGCATCCTTTTCATCAACCCGGTCGACCTTGTTGACCGCGACAATCACTGGCACATCAACCTGAGCAAGTCGTTCGACGACGGCAGCATCGGCCTCGGTCCACTTATCCTGGTCGACGACGAAAACCACAACATCGACATCGGCAATCGCCTGGCCTGCAGCCCTGTTCATGTAGCGGTTAAGGGCTTTGGTTTGCCCGGAATGCAATCCGGGAGTATCGACAAAAATGATCTGGCAATCATCCTCGGTAAGAATACCCAGCACATTATGGCGAGTGGTTTGCGGTTTGCGGGAGGTGATACTGAGTTTGAAGCCCAGCAGGTGGTTGAGCAATGTAGACTTGCCCACATTGGGGCGCCCGACAATGGCAACATAGCCACAGTAATTCTTGGTGTCAGTCATTTGAGACTCGCATGATAAGTGACAGTGCATGCTCCGCAGCGCGCTTTTCGGCTTTTTTTCGACTCGAAGCCTTGGCCGAAATGGCCTCATCAATACCGGGAACAGTGCAGGAAATGGTAAAAATCTGGTTGTGGGGGTCACCCTCGGTACACACCACATCATAGACAGGCAGCGCCAGCCCCCTGCTCTGCAGGTATTCCTGCAAGCGGGTTTTGGCATCTTTTTCATCACTGTTGAGGGACAGGGCGTCAAGCCGATCGCCAAACCAGTCAAGGATCTTCTGGCGGCAGGTATCGAGGCCTGATTCAAGATAGATACCACCGATAATGGCTTCCAGTGCATCGGCGAGAATCGACTCACGGCGGTGACCGCCACTTTTGAGTTCCCCGCCACCGAGATTAAGACAGCTCCCCAGCTCCAGTTGCTGGGCCACTTTGGCCAGGGTGTTGCCCTTAACCAGTGAAGAGCGCATTCGGGTGAGTTCACCCTCTGATGCATCGGGAAAGCGTTCGTAAAGCCAGCTGGCCATCACTACACTGAGTACCGCATCGCCGAGAAACTCCAGGCGTTCATTGTTCACTGCGCCGGCGCTGCGGTGAGTTAGGGCCTGGGCAAAGAGTTCAGGGCGGAGAAAGGTGTATCCCAGGCGCGATGAAAGACGTTGCAGGGACAGGGTCATCAGCGCTGGGATGAGTGGAGGTGGTTTTCGAAAGTGACCACCACATCGAGATTGCCGAGGAAATTAACCCGTTTCTCGTAGTCTACCTTGATCAGGGTGCCGTCCTTGGGTCGCTCAATTTTCACCGTACTTCGTTTGATGTCACGCACATTGTTGATCGTAAAATAGTTGAAGAGCTTTTTCATGATTTCGGCATCATCCATTTTGTGGAACTGTTCTCCACGCATCGACTCCATGGCCGCGCCGACAAAATAGTTATCCAGATACAAGGGGCCAACCCGGAACAGGGCGAGCAGGAAAAATCCGCCTATAGAAAGAACGGTGAGCAGGCTGAGAGAAGACATACCCCGTTGCAGATAAGCTTTCATGGCTCTGACTCCTGTGCAACTGTCGTTATTGAATTTTTCCAGCCCTGTCAAAACCCGGCAGGCTGAACAGATCATCCCAATGCATCCAGATGGCAAATGCCTTGCCGACAATATTCTCTTCCGGAACAGAACCCCAGACCCGGCTGTCACTGCTGTTGTCGCGGTTGTCGCCCATCATGAAGTAATGGCCCGCTGGCACGACCACCGAAACCCTGCGCCCGAGGCGACCCGGAACCCGATGTTTGCGAATCAGGTGCGACTCGCCCTCTATGCTTTCCTCTACAATATCATAGCCGTAACCGGCAAGACTGGGGCCGGAAAGTCGCTTTTGCTGGATTTTTTCGCCATTCACGAACAGCTGGTTGTCGAACAGCTGCACATGGTCACCGGGCAAGCCAATCACCCGCTTGATAAAATAGCGCGGATCATCGGGCGGAAAAAAGACCATCACATCGCCCCGTTCCGGTTCGCCGATATCCACAATCTTGGCCTGGGTGACCGGCATCCGCAGGCCGTAGGCAAACTTGTTGACGAGGATAAAATCCCCCACCTGGAGTGTCGGCACCATGGATGCGGAGGGAATCTGAAAGGGTTCGACAATGAACGACCGCAACACCAGCACCACAAACAGGACAGGAAAGAACGGCGCTGTATATTCAACATAAAATGGCGCCGGGGCTTCGCCGCGCAGCCTGCGCAGCAGCAGCTTGTCCAACAACCACATCAGGCCACTGACCAGGGTCAGTATCACCAGAACAAGCGGGAAATTAATATCCATTCAATCAACCATCCGTTTTGAGTACTGCCAGAAACGCTTCCTGGGGAATTTCCACATTCCCCACCTGCTTCATGCGCTTTTTGCCTGCTTTCTGCTTCTCAAGCAGCTTTTTCTTGCGCGATACGTCGCCACCGTAACACTTGGCGATGACATTCTTGCGCAACGCCTTGACTGTGGTGCGTGCGATAATATTGCCGCCAATAGCTGCCTGGATGGCAACATCGAACATCTGGCGCGGAATCAGGTCTTTCATCTTCTCGGTGAGGGCGCGACCCTTGCTCTGGGCGTGGTCGCGGTGAAGAATCAGGGCCAGGGCATCGACCTTTTCACCATTGATCAGCACATCCAGTCGCACCAGGGAGGCGTACTGGAAGCGTGTAAAACTGTAATCCAGGGAGGCAAATCCGCGACTCACTGACTTCAGGCGATCGAAAAAGTCCATGACCACTTCATTCATGGGCAGCTCGTAGACCAGGGAAACCTGGCCGCCGACAAATTGCATATCCTTCTGGGTACCGCGTTTTTCCACACACAGGGAGATCACGTTGCCGAGATAGTCCTTGGGCACCAGGATGCTGGCCTCGCACATGGGCTCACGCATCTCGTCGATACTGCTGGGGTCGGGCAAGTCAGACGGGTTGGAAATATGGATCACTTCGCCGCCGGTCTTGACGATTTCGTAGACTACGGTGGGGGCCGTGGTGATCAGGTTAAGATTGTATTCACGCTCCAGGCGCTCCTGGATAATTTCCATGTGGAGCATGCCAAGGAAACCGCAGCGGAAACCGAAACCCAGGGCATCGGAACTCTCCGGCTCATAGAACAGGGAGGCATCGTTGAGGGTGAGCTTGGCCAGGGCTTCACGGAAATCTTCAAAATCCTCGGAACTGACCGGGAACATTCCGGCATAAACCTGGGGCTTGACCTGCTGGAAGCCCGGCAGTGCCGGCGTATTGGGCGTCGAGGCATGGGTGAAGGTATCGCCAACCGGAGCACCGTGAATGTCCTTGATGCCAGCCACCACAAAGCCCACTTCACCAGCGCGCAATATGCCGGTTTCCTTGCGCTTGGGGGTAAATACACCGGCGATATCCACACCATGGGCTTTGCCGATGGTTTTGGTGATGATCTTGTCCTTGACCTTGAGGGTGCCGTTCATGACCCGCACCAAAGAGACAACACCAAGGTAATTGTCAAACCAGGAATCAATGATCAGAGCCTGGAGTGGAGCATCCACATCACCTTGCGGCGGGGGCACTTTGGCAACCAGCTGCTCAAGCAAATCTTCCAGGCCCATCCCCGACTTGGCACTGCAGGCAACAGCGTCGCTGGCATCGAGACCGATAATATCCTCAATTTCCGTCTTTACCCGTTCCGGTTCCGCCTGGGGCAGATCCATTTTGTTGAGCACAGGAATCACTTCCAGACCCTGGGCAATGGCGGTATAGCAATTGGCCACCGACTGGGCTTCTACCCCCTGAGCGGCGTCCACCACCAGCAACGCACCTTCACAGGCCGCCAGGGAGCGGGACACCTCATAGGAGAAGTCCACATGTCCGGGGGTGTCGATAAAGTTCAGCTGGTAGGTTTTACCATCCCGGGATTTAAAGTCGAGCGTGACACTCTGGGCCTTGATGGTGATGCCACGCTCGCGCTCGATATCCATGGAATCGAGCACCTGATCACCCATCTCACGGGCGCTAAGGCCCCCGCATATCTGGATAAAGCGGTCGGCGATGGTGGATTTGCCATGGTCGATATGGGCGATGATGGAGAAATTGCGGATATGGCTGAGGTCTGACACAGTGCTTTGAAATTCCCAAGGTTTACAAGGCGTAAGGCGACGCGAAGTCTAGCGGATTTGGGGCCTCAGCGCCATGTATTCCACTGCGAAGGGAAACACCGGCTTTTGGGAGCGACCAGAGTTGGCAGTGCTGACTGCCAACTCTGGTTTATCGGGAAGGAATGAATCAGGGAGCAATTTCGATAGTGCGGAAGATAAACTGCCCCTGGCGCAGGAAGCGGATCAGCACCGGCACGCCCTTGGGAATCTTGGCGGTCACCAGCTGGTAATCCCGAATCCCGCTAACACGCTGGTTACCGAGCTGAACAATCACGTCGCCAGGACTCAGGCCTGCCCTCAGTGCGGCAGAGTCAGGGGCTACGCTTTCAATGATCACACCGCCGCGAACGCCCAGCGCTGTGCTGGTTTCCTGATCCAGCGGCTGCACGACCAGGCCGAGCACATCACCACCGGGGCCGACATCGGCAAGGGTTGCCTCATCTTCCGGCAGCGCACCTACCTCAACAGTGATTTCACGCTTTTTGCCATCCCGGAACAGCTCGGCGCGGGCTTTGCGCCCCGGTGCCATCAGGCCAACCTGATGGGGCAGGTCCCCGGATTCGTCAATGTCTCTGCCATTGAAGCGGACGATGACATCACCGGGCTTGAGTCCTGATTTCTCGGCGGGGCTGTCAGGCACCACCTGGGCAACCAGCGCACCGTAGGCTTTATCAAGACCGAGGGAGCTGGCCAGGGCCTTGTCTACATCCTGGATATAAACACCGAGCCAGCCGCGCACCACTTTGCCCTTGTCCTTTAACTGCTCGACTACATCAATGGCAACACTGATGGGAATCGCAAAGGAGAGGCCAATCGAACCGCCGCTGCGGGTATAGATCTGGGAATTGATGCCCACCACTTCGCCCTTCAGGTTGAACAGGGGACCACCGGAATTGCCTGGGTTGATGGCCACATCACTTTGAATAAAGGGTACGTAGTTTTCGCCTTTCTGGGTCGGCAGGCTGCGGCCCATGGCGCTGACGATACCCACGCTGGCGGAGTAATCCAGGCCAAAGGGCGAGCCGATGGCCACTACCCATTCACCCACCCGCAGCTGGTTGGGTTGAGCCAACTTGACCACTGGCAGCTCCTTGGCGTCAATCTTCAGCAACGCCAGATCCGAGCGGGGATCCTTGCCGATGACTTCGGCATTGAATTCGCGGCGATCAATCAGGCGGACTGTGATCTCGCTGGCGCCATCAACCACATGGTTGTTAGTGAGGACATAGCCATCGTCGGAAATAATAAAACCCGAGCCCATGGAATAGGCATTGCGTTCCGGCACTCCCTGCTGCTCGAACAGCTCACGGAATATCTCCGGCACCTGCTGGCCTGGCGGCAGCGACATACGGCCACCCCCCACCTTCTGCACAGTGTTGATCTTCACCACTGCCGGTGACGTTTCTTCAATAAGATCGGCAAAATCAGGGAGACTCCCTTGTGCTTGTGCCTCGACCAGACCCACCTGAAACAACAGTACCAACCAAAGCAATGACAGTTTATGCAGCATTTTTCTACTCGCTCTTACACTAGTTGACGGAAAGGAATTCTTCGCTCAGCAGAACCGGTTGCAGCCGGGGATTATCACGGCTGCGCCAGGAAAAATAGCGAACCGCCAAGCTGCCCATCAGCAAGCCAACGACCCCGGCAGCAACACTGGCAGGTTCACCCGCGCCATAGCCCGCAGCAACTCCAGCTAACCCCAACATCGCCAGTAACGGCACCATGTACACCGCCAGGGAACCCAGCACGACGACATCCTCGGGGATTCCAATGGTGACCATCTGGCCCGGCGAGAAATTGCGTCCAGCCTGACTACCAAGCAGGATGCGCAAATGGGAGGATGTCTGTAGCACCCCGGCCAGGGCACGCTGCCCGCAACCGGAGCGGGCTCGACAGGAACCGCAGGTGGACGTTTGGGTGGTTTCAACCCACAGTGCATCGGCCTCGATTGAAACGACTCGCCCCTGCTCCCTAAGCATGGTTGTCAGTCACTCCCATACTTGATGAATCCGGCGACTCGCTGCGCAGTCTCTACAGGAACCTCACCCACCACGGACACCAGGTAATTTCGCCCGGCAGCTTCGATTCTGATCATCTGGGCAACGGTGGCACCACGCTGCGCCTGCACTTCTGGCAGCTGCTGATTGCCCGTCGGATCAAAGAAAATGGAGAACACGGAAAGACCATCACTGAAAACCAGCGTTTCGACGCCCCTGTCATCCTTTTCACTGGAAGCCAGGGCAAAACCCGGGGGCAGCCAGGCGGCCTGCCAGCCCTGTATGGTATTGGCCGATTGTTCGCTGGCAAGACACTGAGGGGTAGCAACCTCCCCACTCTCTATCCGCGCCAGGACAGCTTCGGCAACATCAGGCGCCACAGCAAAGGAAACATCCATATACTGGAATCGCTCAAGCACCCGTTTGTCGCTATCCAGCAGCAATGACTGCAACAGCAATCCCGTTTGCTGGTCGACGGCAAATACGTAGCCATAGCGCAACATATCCCGGGGCACGATGTGAATCAGCCACACAGAGCGGTCAGCGACCCGGCCACTCCCCCGCAACTGCAGTTCATAGTGATTGTTCAGCCGGTCTGAACCACCAACAGCGGTGGGGTTCACACTGCGCTCCAGATTATCTCCGGGCACTGAACAGGCTCCATCCGCGCTGAACCGCACAGCTTCCTGGCGCGGACCATTCAGGTAGTACCAGTGTTGATAGGCAATCCCATCACGCACCACATGGGTAACCTTGACAGACTTCAGGACGCCGGCGTATTCGTAGGTAAATATGCCCTGATAATCGAGCTCGCGGTTGGCGCTGGACATGCGTCCGAGGATATCGTCAACCATGACGCTCTGGCTTTGACCCTCACCCCATACCGGCGCAGAAAGCAAAAACAGTGACATCAATGTCACTGCTTGCTTGGCCAAAGAGGTGGGGCGATATCTGTCGAGCAGGGAACAACACCACTGCCTAGGGCGCATTGTTGATCTCTTGAGGTAAACGGGCGTAGGGCAGCATGCCCTGGCTAGCGCTGGAGGAGGCTTTCTCAGTATGGCGCTTCATCATACTGTTGAGATAGGCCTGGATTTCAAGCTGGGTCTCGCGATCCGGTTGTGCCTGGGGCACTTGCTGCATGATGGTGACCGGACGCGGTTCGACGGCGTACTTGCTCTCGGTACTGGCAACGCGGCCAGCCACCGGCGGCAGGTCAAAGCCTGCAGGCAGCTGGAACTGGGGACCACTGGTGGCGCTGGAATCCCTTTCTGCCTGGGGAGCCACCGGCAAGGTGCTGGCAACCTGCTGTGCGCTGCCAGTGCCCGGCACTCCAGCCAACTGCAACTGCTGCACACCCAGCACGGCGACAGCCGCCACGGTAGCGGCTACAGCCACCTTGCTAAGGGGCTGGAGAAAACGGCTGAAAGTCGATGAGGGGGCCTGTTCGTCGGCAATGGCGGCACTGATACGGGCGGAGAGGTCAACAATGCGAGGCGGGAGTTCACGATGCATGGCCGAGGAGGCCAGATGATAGCGATGCCAAGCACTGCGCAACTCGCCGTCTTCATCAAGTTCCCGGAGCACCCTCCTGGTATCGAGCTCAGTGGCCTCGTTGTCCATCATCGCGGAGAGGGTTTCCTGGATTCGCATGCTTTTATCACCCATTGGCCTGATTCCTCAGTTGACGCTGTTGCCCATTCTAACGATACCCTGAGGCGGCAAAAAAGCCCCTGGCACCACTTTGTTGAATCTCTTGCACGGTCTGACCATCTAAAGCCCCATAGGTTCAATGGTTATCAATCTTCTCCCATCAGGGCTTTCACCTTCAAATCGATAGCCTCGCGGGCGCGGAAGATCCGCGACCGCACAGTGCCCACCGGGCAACTCATCACGGCGGCGATATCCTCGTAGCTCAGACCATCAAACTCGCGCAGTGTGACTGCCGTGCGCAAATCCTCGGGCAGGGCTTCGATGGCGTCCGTTACCACCTGCTGCAACTCATCCCGGAACAACAGGTTTTCCGGGCTGTCCACATCCTTGAGCATGTCGCTGCCGGAATAGAACTCGGCATCCTCCACATCCACATCGCTGGACGGTGGGCGACGGTTGCGGGCCACCAGGTAATTTTTTGCCGTGTTCACCGCAATGCGGTACAGCCAGGTATAAAACTGGCTGTCACCGCGAAAATTGCCAATGGCCCGGTAAGCCTTGATAAAGGCTTCCTGGACTACATCGTTGACTTCGTCAAAATCCTTGACGAAACGGGCCACAATGGCGTGGACCTTGTACTGATATTTCAGTACCAGCAGATCAAACGCACGCTTGTCACCTTTCTGGACGCGGGCCACCAGCTGCTGGTCCGAATCAGGCGCCTGGTCGGCGTCCATCCGCATCTCCCCTTTTGCATAAAGTCATTGTTCATTATCCACAGCCAGTGCTGTTTTGTAAGGAGCACTAGACAGTCAAACCCCGGGGAAGTTCGCATCTCTCTGGGTTTTATCTGCCCGCTATACTATCATGCCCGGCTCCTCTAATGAGACAGCAAACCAGCCCATGAACAAGCGTTACACCCACGATGTTCTCGTTATTGGCAGCGGCGCCGCAGGTGCCAGCCTGGCTCTGCGGCTAGCGAACAACTACCGCGTAGCGGTGCTCAGCAAAGGTCCACTCCGCTCCGGTTCCACCTGGTATGCCCAGGGCGGCGTAGCCGTGGTGCTGGACGACGAGGACAGCATGGAGTCCCATGTGCAGGACACCCTGGTCGCCGGGGGCGGCCTGTGCCATGAGGATGCCGTGCGTTTCACTGTCGAAAACGGCCCGACGGTGATCAACTGGCTGGTCGAGATGGGCATGGATTTTACCCGCGACGAGACTGGAGAGTTCCACCTGACCCGCGAGGGCGGCCACAGTCACCGCCGTATTCTTCATACTGCCGATGCCACCGGCAAGGCAGTATCCACCACCCTGATCGAAAAGCTTATCAGTCATCCCAACATCGAGATTTTCGAAGACCATATCATTGTCGACCTGATCACCCAGTCCGACCACAACAGTCGCAAATTGCGCTGCAGCGGCGCCTATGTACTGGACCGCAACCACGATCACGTCTGTGCCTTTGAAGCCCGCTGCGTGGTGCTCGCCACCGGCGGCGCCAGCAAGGTCTACCTCTATACCAGCAGCCCGGATGGCGCCACTGGGGACGGAATCGCCGCCGCCTGGCGCAAGGGGTGCCGGATAGCCAACATGGAATTCAACCAGTTTCATCCCACCTGCCTGTTTCACCCCCAGTCGCGCGCTTTTTTGCTCACCGAAGCCCTGCGTGGAGAAGGCGCCTACCTGCGCCTCCCCAACGGCGAACGCTTTATGCCGCGCTTCCATGAAAGGGCTGAGCTGGCACCGCGGGATATCGTCGCCCGCGCTATCGACCACGAGATGAAGCGCCTCGGCAGCGATTGCGTCTACCTCGACATCACCCACAAAAGCCCGGAATTCATCGCCTCCCACTTCCCCACCGTGATGGAGGAATGCCTGCAATACGGCATCGATATCACCCGCGATCAGGTGCCAGTGGTGCCCGCCGCCCACTACACCTGTGGCGGTGTGCTTACCGACCTCAATGGCCGCACCGATCTGAAGAATCTCTACGCCATTGGCGAAACTGCCTCCACCGGACTGCACGGCGCCAACCGCATGGCCAGCAATTCACTGCTCGAATGCCTGGTGTTTGGCTGGTCCGCCGCCGAACATATCCGCCAGGTCATCGATACCATTCCGGCACCGGAACAGGCCCAGCCCTGGGATGAATCCCGGGTCACCCACTCCGATGAGGATGTGGTCATCTCCCACAACTGGGATGAACTGCGGCGCTTTATGTGGGATTACGTCGGTATCGTGCGCACCGGCAAGCGTCTTGAGCGAGCCGAACACCGCATCAAGATGCTGATCAGGGAAATCAACGAGTATTACCGAAACTACAAGATCAGTCGCGACCTGATCGAGTTGCGCAACCTGGCACTGGTGGCACAACTGATCATCCGCTCCGCCCAGCAACGCAAGGAAAGCCGTGGCCTGCACTACACCCTCGACCATCCGGACCTGTCGCCCATTGCCCAGGACACGATCCTGGTGCCGATCAACTATGCCGATCAGGACATCATCGTCAGTCGGCCTTGAGGCTTGCGCACCATAGCCCGGGCGATAACATGCAGCTGCCGCCAGTCCTCGCCTGGCATCCCGTCGCTGAACAGCGCCAGATGATGGCTTTTTCCCTGCCCGGTCCCTAGCCTCAGGACCACCAGCCAACGGGAGAGATACTGCACGTCGCAGCTCATCGCCACCAGCGCCCCATCTCCTCTGTCGAGCTGCCAGCGATTTTGCTCAAATCGCAATCGCCAATCGCCATGTTTTGCCAGCACAAATCTCTGCCGCAGATACAAACCAGCCACCCCTATGCCCAGCACGATCATCACTGCAGACGGCAGGTTGGCCAGCAAGAGGATGGTCAGTACCATCACATGGAATAGCCCCGACAACAACTGCTGCCGGGGCGAGGGCGACAAGCCAAACTCAACGGATGGTGTGGCGGGTATCACGGATAATCTGCACAATTTTCAGCATTTCAGGATCTGCCGGATCTTCGCGGCGCAGGAACCAGGCAAACAGGTCCTGGTCCTCACTGTCGAGCAAGCGCTGGTAGCGCTGTTTATCCGCGTCCTCAAGACCCGGATAAATCTGCTCAAGAAACGGTTGCAGGATCAAATCCAGCTCCAGCATGCCGCGTCGGCTTGCCCAGAAAAGACGGTTTCTATCCATTGAGGATTCCAGTTCAAAAATGTGCCGCCATTATATAGTGGAACCACTGCGAGGAACTCACTACCATATCCCGGCTCCTATATACCTCCCCAACAGCGACAGTCCCCTATGAACAACACTTCGATGAATAAAGCGCAATGGTCCAGGCTCCGATGACTGAATGGATTGAATTTTTACAGGCACAGGGCGGCCAGATGGCTGAACGTGGCGAGTTTGACTTCCCAGTCTTTGCCTCTTTTGGTAGCCAGGCGGAGGAATTCAGCGCCCTGGGCGCATCGACCCTGCTATTCCCGCTCACAGACCGGGGTATTGTCAGCCTGCGTGGCGCCGACACCGACAAGCTGCTGCAGGGCCAGCTCAGCTGCGATATGGCAGCCATTACTCCGGAACAAGCCGGCACTGGAGCACTCTGTACCGTCAAGGGTCGCATGCTCAGCAACTTCCCCCTGTGCCGCGATGGCGCTGGTGACACTCTGCTGATCACCCACCGCTCACTGTCTCAAAACACCCTCGACACGCTGAAAAAGTACGCCGTTTTCTATAAAACCACTCTCAGCAATCAAAGCGATGATTACCGGGTGCTGGGCCTGGCGGGGCCAGATGCCGCCAAACTGGTGGCAACGATCACCGGCAGCGAACCCGTTGCAACCTGTCTGCACCACGCAGACATTACCTTTATACAATCCGGTCCCCAGCGCTGGACAATAGTGGTGCCCGCTGCGAAGGCTGAAGACCTGTGGCTGCAACTGGCAAACCACTCAAAGCCCGCTGGCCTGCCGTTGTGGCATCTGCTGTGCATCCGCGAAGGACAGGGGGAGGTTCGGCCAGAAACAGTGGAAGAATTTATTCCCCAGATGCTTAACCTGCAGCACACCGGCGCAGTGAATTTTCGCAAGGGCTGCTACACCGGCCAGGAAATTGTCGCCCGCATGCAATACCTGGGCAAACTCAAACGCCGCATGTACCGGCTGGGCATTTCTGGTCTGGACATGCAAAGGCAGTCCCTGCCCGCAGCAGGGGCTGAAGTCTGTATTCCAGACGACACCCGCAATAACGGCCACGTGGTGATGGCGACCCAGGCTGGTGACAGCAGCATGGAATTACTGGCGGTACTCACCGCCGAAGCCGCTGCTGCGCCCGCCCTGCAATTTGGCGATCAAACTTTCCCCGTCAAATTACTGTCCCTGCCCTATGACGATCAATTCACCGTCCAGGCACAGGAATAACAATGCCCGATCAATGGATTCTGTGGCTCACCGTGCTGTCCATCGCCACTTTTGTAATCAGCCTCGCTGTCCTGCCCTGGCTGGTGGCACATATTCCCGAGGATTATTTTCTTTACGAGAGCCGCACAGCGGCACCCTGGAAAGAAGCTAAGCCGCTGCTGCGCTACTGCTTTATGGGGTTAAAGAACCTGTTCGGGCTGATGTTGCTGGCCGGAGGATTCCTGATGATATTTATCCCCGGCCAGGGATTGCTGACCATGGCCATGGGCCTGCTGCTGCTGGATTATCCTGGCAAATTCAGACTGGAACGTCGTATTGTGACAATTCCAGCGGTCTATAAGGGACTCAACTGGCTGCGCAACAAACAGGGTGTTGCGCCCCTGCGCACTGATCGCCACTCCTGAATAAACAACACCTCTGCACACTCACTGCTGCCACGTCCTTCTGTAAAGAAACTGACAACCCAGCGTCACATTTCACCACTACGCTTGCCGGTGTCACAGGTATCCACAACCGTGGATACCCCAACCTGTCGCGGAGTGCTCCTCATGGAAAAAAAACATTATCTGGGAAAAACCCTGCTGTTCACTGCCCTGGTCAGCGCCATGGGTGTCGCCATCGCTGCGCCCTCTCAAGGTGGCAAGGCCCGCAACGCGGCAACCGTCGATCTGATCCCCATTGGCACCCTGGCAACCGGATTCTTTGACGAGGGTGCATCTGAAATTGTCGCCCACGACCCCGCCACCCAGAGCCTGTATGTGATCAATGCCCAGGCGTCAGTCGTCGATGTGATTGACATCCGCAACCCCGCCGCGCCCGTCAGGAGCGGCGAACTGGATGTCACCCTGAATCTGCCCAACGCTGGCGGCGTCAACAGCGTGGCGGTCAAGAACGGCATGGTGGCCATCGCCGTCGAGAACGACGACAAGCAAGCCAACGGCTGGATCGCCTTCTACAACATCCGGGGTCAGTACCTCGGCAGCGTCGAGGCGGGCGCCCTGCCGGACATGGTCACTTTCACCCCCGATGGCCGGCATGTCCTGAGCGCCAACGAAGGGGAGCCCAACGGCGACTACAGTGTTGACCCCGAGGGCTCAGTGACCATCGTCACCCTGGCCCCGGGCAAGAAGCGCTACGATATTGACCGGGCCCGCGTATCGACGGCCAGTTTCCCTACCACCGTACACCCAGATGTGCGCATTACCGGCCCCCTTGGCACCACTGTGCCCCAGGATCTGGAGCCCGAGTACATCGCAACCTCCGCCAATTCCAGGACTGCTTGGGTCAGTCTCCAGGAAAACAACGCGATGGCCATCATCGACATCCGCTCGGCAACAGTGCTGGATATCGTTCCACTGGGCGCGAAGGATCATAGCCTCGCAGGCAGTGGTATCGATGCCAGCGATCGGGACAGCGCCATCAATATCCAGCCCTGGCCGGTGAAGGGCCTGTACATGCCAGACTCTATCGCGGCCTATGTGTATCGGGGCATGACCTACCTGGTCAGCGCCAACGAGGGTGACGCCAGGGAATACGGCGACTATGTGGATGTCAGCCGCGTC
This sequence comes from Gammaproteobacteria bacterium BRH_c0, assembly GCA_000961645.1. Classification (GTDB taxonomy): domain Bacteria; phylum Pseudomonadota; class Gammaproteobacteria; order Pseudomonadales; family Porticoccaceae; genus NAT127. The sequence goes on from LADM01000011.1 coordinate 47,892, forward strand.
AAGGATGTCACCCTGGACCCCACCGCCTTCCCGGATGGGGCCACTCTGCGGGCCGACGCCAATATTGGTCGATTGAATATCATCAACACTGAAGGGGATATCGACGGCGACAGCGATTTCGACGAGCTGTATAGCTACGGCGCGCGTTCTATCAGTATCTGGAATGCCAATGGCAGCCTTGTGTACGATTCCGGCGATACCCTGGAGCAGGTAACCGCCGCCCGCTACCCGGAGCACTTCAACGCCTCCAATACCAACAACACTTTTGATAACCGCAGTGACGACAAGGGTCCAGAACCCGAAGGACTGGCCATCGGCACCCTCAAGGGCCATCAGTACGCCTTTGTCGGTCTTGAGCGCGTCGGCGGCATCATGGTGTTCGATGTCACCAATCCAGCGGCTACCAGCTATGTGAGCTATTACAACAACAGGGATTTCAGCGCAGCAACCGAGATTAGCGGAAGCTCCAATCCGGCAGCAGGGGACCTCGGCCCCGAAGGTATGGTTTTTATTGATGCCAAGGACTCACCCAACCGCAAACCCCTGCTGGTGGTGGGCAATGAGATCTCCGGCACTACCACCATCTACCAGGTAAACACACGATAAACAATCACCAACAATAATATTCATTGATGAACCCCGGCAACGCCGGGGTTTTCTTTTATCGCGGCTTTCATAAAAGATCTGGCGTCACTGATTGGCAAAACCCGCCTGTGACTAGTCTTCAGGACCCACCCAGAAATGCGGATTATGCGCCACCTCCCACAGGTAGCCGTCAGGGTCGGCAAAGTAGCCGCTGTAGCCACCCCAGAAGACTTTTTGGCCTGGTTTTACCAGGCTTGCACCCGCTGCTACCGCTTGCTGAAGCACTGCATCGACTTCCGCTTCTGACGCGACATTATGGGCAAGGCTGAATCCGGAAAAACCGCTGCCAGTAGCAGAAACACCCGCATCTTTGGCCAGAGATTCTCGCCCAAACAGCCCCAGCCAGGTACCGTTCAAAGTGAAAAAAGCGACCTCTGGCGGTGACGCCATTCTTGGCAGGCCGAGGCCCTGCTCGTAAAACAGGATTGAGCGCTCAAGCTCATTCACCCCCAGCGTAATCATGCTGATCCGTGGTTTCAATTGATTGTCCTCCATTCAGACTTTATTAAAGCCACAGCACAAAGCAGTAGGGGCCGCATCACAAGACAATTGTCATATAAGGGCCTGTTAACAGGCCCTTAGAGAACCTTCCCGCCCCACTGTTTGGGCTAATTTCCTTCACTTGTTCAGGCGCTACGCGAGTCGCCCGACAGATGGCTGTCAGTCTAGTCGGGCGCGGGCAAGTTTCCAAAGATGTAATACTTAATTCTGCTTAATCCAGATGTATTCCAGGACAGGCAGAAATCAGTCTGGTTCAGCAATAAAAATAACAGACACAGGTTGCTGCGTATGCGGATGAATCGGCTCACGAATTTCGCGCAATCTGAACCCGCTGCCATTGAACAAATCAACCCAGCTCTGCAGGGTTCTGAAATACCAGGGAGCGGGATCGGTAAATTCGCTACTAAAACCAGCCCAGGACCCTGTGCGCCAGCCATCGGCGTAGGGAAGTTCACCGCAACTGGTGACTGGATGCAATGTCTGCACAACCCATGAGCCTCCCGGATGCAACAGGGAGTGCATCACCTTGAAGAGCACTTCGCACGACTCCTTGCCGATCATGGAAAAATTGCAGACAACCAGATCAGCCATCAAGCCAGAATCACCCGCCGCCAGCTGTTCGTAGGGCAGCACATGAAAATCTCCACCGCCGGCATTGTTGGCCTGCTCAACCAGTTCAGCTACAGCGTCAATGCCAGTGACACGGATATTCTGTGCGGACAACTCCCGTGCCAGCCAGCCTTCACCGCAACCGATATCCAGCACCGACGCCGGAGAGCGGCTGAGCACTGCATTGACAATGGCCGCATCGGTTACCTGGCGGCGACTGTCGATCTCCCGATTGCGCACGGCACGGGTCCATGGCTGGGCATTTTTATGCCAGGAATCGAGAATTTTTGCGTCATTCAAGGGATCAGGTTTCATTCAGGAATAATCATTCAAGCCGTTAAGCGAATAAAGAATGTGGAAGATTGTTCGGCATTGATCTGACAGGTATTACGTGATTGAGATAAAAACGCCCGACTGAGCGGGCGCTTTTGAATACTGCGATTCACATTTGTCAGGACTGTTCTCTATACCAGGGACTCGGTGTTATGAAAATAACGGATATGCAATTGGCCATCCTGGAATTTGTAGATCTCGATACTCGGGTGAGCCACACCATCCCTGGCTGAATTGTTGTGCACATAACACACGCCTTCGTTGCCATTGACCAGCAGCTGCATCAGGTCTGCCTGGATTTCATTGATATAGTTGTCCCACATGTAGTTGAACGCCTGCCATCCGTCCTCGACCTTGTCCTGGCCCACATACTCGATAAACAGTCCGTTGGGGGCGGCCTCTTTATAGAGGGCTGTAAAGGCCTCGCGATCCCTGGCGTTCCACAGTTTGAAATTATTTTCCAGGAAGGTACGGATATCGCTTTCGCTATAGCTTTTCATTGTCATGATTCCTCTTCAATTAACAGATTACTGGGCTTGATTTTCAAACCCACTTTTTAAGCTTTGATTCCCAGTCGACGCTGTCGAGCTGCACCAGCTCAGGAATGGGCGCCACCACCTCTTCAGGCTTGGTCCAGCGCATCATGATGTTGCCCCAGGTATGACCGCAGGTATTGAGCCAGTTGGCAACACCGGGATCTTCCATACTGACCACCATGGTCAAGCTGCCATCGGGATTGAGCACTGCATTTTGCTTGTTGATGATAACCGTGGCCTTGTGGAAATCCAGCGACTCCAGCCAGTAATTGTAGAGGCACAGGTTCCAGGCATCGCAGGCGGGCACTCTGGGCAGATGGATCAGCAACGCCTGGCCGGGTTCGACATGGAATGACGACCAGAAATAGGCATAATTGGGATCACCGCCCATGGCCTTCATATAGACCGGATCGGCCTCAGGCATTTCATTGACGTGATTCATCAAGCGGTGAGTCAGGTCGAGAAATGTCTTGCCGGTTTTGGTAAAGAATTTACCCGCCTTGCGAAAGTTGTCCACCACTGCATCAACTTCAAGGGCGCCATTGCCTGCACCAGGACTGGTGCAGCGCATGGTGGCTTCCACTTCCTTTTCCATGGCTCGGTTGTTGAACGTCTGGCGAATCATGAAGGCGTTTGAATCCGGTGACATTAGCAAGCAGTCGCCATCTTTCGGGGTCGAGCTGATGGCAAGGGTGAAATTGCCATTTTCATCAAAGGTCATGTCGGTGTCGTTGATAAAGCTGGTAATGGCAGCCCGGCCATCCACGCCCATCGCCATGGTGGAAATATTAAAGTAATTCACTGTGCCGCGATTGCCGGTCAGCACATAGTCGCGATCACCGCTGATGGTCGCCATATTGTAGATACTGTCCGGGTTGTCAAAACCCCACTTGATTTTTTCGTGATATATCTTGTAGGCCATGGGATCGGCCGGATCGCCATATTCGACAAATTTTTCCACGCCACCGCGCATCAGCCTGCCCAGATAGCGCAGCCCGTCGGCGCGGGTAACTTCATCCATATCTGTACCCGCCTGGAGGATTTCACGCCCGGATTTTTTGAGCTCGTCGCAAAACGCTTCCCACTCGTTGATGCAGCTGTCCGCTTCAGTGTGCATTGCTTTTCACCTTTGTCGTCAGTAATCGTTACATGTTTGCCGCAAGATCAAATCTCGTTCGGCACTGAAAAATAGTGCTGGTATTCTTTATACACTTCGCGTTCATATTCAACCACTTCTGCAGGTGGGTGCTGGTATTCATGCTTGCCAAACTTTCCCTGTGGCTTTGCGGCTAAAAATGTCTGCATGCGCATTTCAACATCGGCAGTAAGCTCAAAATCAAGTTCGGTATAAATTTTTCTCACTGCGGCCATGGGGTCAGCCATAAATTCATCGTACTGGGAGTTAATGACATTCTGCTGCTTTATCGTCCCATCCTCAATCATGCCGATAATATCCTGCCAGGGTTTCAGGCGTGACTGAGGTGAATCAATCAGCCAGTTCTTCATGGTGCCATCACCCCATGGTTCATCGGATCGCCACCAGTACAGGCTGGCCTGAATACTGAGTCCCGAATCTGCAGATACCACCGGATCACGGTGTGTAAAGATAACCCGCGCATCGGGGTATACATCGAGCAATTCGCGCATGTAAGGAAGATGGGAAGGGCCTTTGAGCAGCCAGTGGCTGCCTTTGCAGCGCCATTGCAACAGCTTAAGCAGTTTTTTTTGCCATTCGAAAGAGTAGGTCATGCCCTTTGCTTCCAGATAGCGGGCATAGGTCGGTATCTGGAAAATAATCGGGTACACCTCGGAAAGAAAGGTGAAATAGTTTAGTTCCAGGCTCTCAACCGGCAGCGTGCCCGCTGATTTATGCATGGTCTTGAATTCGGGAATGACGCTTTCATTGAAGTCATTGACCTTGTTGGCCGCGGCAATACGAGGATCAGTGTCAAAGCTGGCGGTCTGTGGTGGCGGGCAGGGAAACAGCGACTCCCATTTGAGTGGCACACGAAATCGCGGGTCCTGGGACAACACTTCGTAAAGAATGGTGGTTCCCGAGCGGGCGTAACCTGTAATAAAAACGGGTCTGTCGATCACTTCGTTGTGAATTTCCGGCGCTTTCTTCAGCCAGTCGGTAATCTGCAGCCGCGCCTCCAGGTAACACAGAAATTCTGCACGGGTAAGGATTCGGCCCGTGAAATGGAGGTTGGCTTCCTTTTCAATGGAATCCATCAGCACCTGGAAGTGGTCAAGCCACTCCTCATCGCCAAAATCCTCCAACCCGGTGTTTTTGATCGCCTGGGCAATAAGGGACTCGCTGTCGAGGGGCACCACACTGGCCACATCCAGACTGGCGGCCTGCTCATTGAGGGTTTGCACCCATTGCGGTCTTGGTGGGGGGGTCCATTTTTCCTTGCGCTGGTAGGCTTTGTCTGTCATGTATTGTCCGGATAGGCAGTTATTTTTTTACTTTTCATTTTTAAAACAGTGCTTTAAAAGTAGACAGCAACGAGCCTGAATTGTCAACCGCGACCAGCCCTGTCGGGCAGATAGATAACGACCGCACAGGCCTGCATTAGCAGTGTCCGCTGACAAGCCAATCTGTCATGTCCTGTTAAGATTCAGGTATATTGCCTCGGGATCACGGGCCTGGGGGCTGCCCCGGTAGCTGACAAGGCCCCCTTCATTCACCAGTTCAATCGAACTGTAACGCACCGCAACCTTGCCGAGCATCAAGCGGGCCAGGAGGCGCACCAGGTGCATACCCAGGCAGGTGTGCGCGCCCTTGGCAAAGATAACATGGGGCTTTACCGGGCGGGTCACATCGAACCGCAATGGATCATCGTAGACAGTCGGATCAAAGCCGATAGCGCCGACAATCAGATACACCGGCATGCCATCCGTCAGTTCAACACCTTCGTAAGTGAAATCCCCTTTCACATAGCGCGGACTGAACATGCTCGGAGGATCAAAACGGAGTATTTCCTCAATGGCACCATTGACCAGTTCGGGGTTGTCACGCACATTCTGGAACTGATCCGGGTAGCGCGCCATCATCAGCAGGGTTGAAGCGAGCATGGAGGAGATGGGCGATATACCCGCCACGCATAAGGGCATGATCTGTAGGAGTAATTCTTCGCTGTCGAGCGCCTGGTCCTCGCGGTTAAGTGCCACCAGGGTAGCAATAATCTTGTCTTTGCCGAGGCGGTCATTGTTGCCGGCGATAATATTTTCAAGATAGGCCTGTGCCGCATCCCAGGCATCATCATAACTCTTGCGGTGCTTGTCGCCCGGTTTCAGATCGGCAAGGCCACACATTTGCTCGGTGAGGGTTTCAAAGATTCCAAAATCCTCGCGCGGCACACCCAGCAACACACCCAACACCACATCCACCGCCAGTGGATGGGTAAACGCTGAAACAACCTCAAATCCATCTCCTCCTGCCTCGAGCCTGTCCAATGCACTATCGAGCAAAACACTGATTTCGTCAGTCAGTGCCCTAACCGCCGCGGGCGACAGGCAAGCGGCAAGATTGCGACGGAGCCTGGTGTGTTGCGGCGGGTCGACAAAGCTGATAATTGTTTTACCCTTGAAATAATCAATGGTTTCCTGGCCGGGGATATAGGGCTTGACGCTGCTGAATCGCGAATAATCCACATACCCGGTTTCAACATCCTTGAAGCGCGCCAGTATCAGTGACTCAACGCCATAGAGGGTTTGCACAAACGGCGCGGTACGCGCCAGCTCGGAGAGGATCGGCAGGGGATCGTTTTTGAGAGAAGGGTCAAAAATATTGAAGTCACTGACCATGGGGATATACACTCGGTTATGATTTTATGGGTCGAATTTTATAGATCGTATTTTATAAATAGTATATCCAACACTCACACTCTAACTACAAACGAATATTGATAACCAGCCAATTGATCCGTGCCAGATAACACAACCACACAATGGGGACACTATGATAGATCTGTACAGTACCGCCGACGGCGCATCACCCAATGTCTACAAGATTTTGTTGCTGCTCGAAGAGCTCGACATCCCCTACCGCATCAATGAAGTGAGGCTGCACAAGGGGGAACAGTTCAACTCCGACTTCCTGAAAATTTCCCCCAACAATAAAGTACCGGCCATTGTCGATCACCAGCCAACAGATGGCGGCGAGCCCATTTCGGTTTTCGAATCCGGCTCCATCATGGTGTATCTTGCCGACAAATACCGTCGCTTTATCCCGCCCGTGGATCAACCGCGCAAACGGGTTGAAGTGATGAACTGGGTGTTTTGGCAAATGGCGGGATTGGGTCCCTATCTCGGCCAGCTGTTTCATTTCAATGTTTATGCAAAAGAAAAAATCCCCTACGCCATTACCCGCTACAGCAACGAAGTTGACCGATTGTTTGCGGTGCTTGAGCGGCGTTTGAGCAAACACCCATGGCTAGGCGGCGAGGAGTATTCGATAGCCGATATGATCTGCTTTTCCTCCACTTACCTGCATCACCTTATGGGTATTGATCCAGACAAACTGGTGCATTTTATCGCCTGGCATGAGCGCATCAAACAGCGCCCTGCCCATGACAGGGCCTATGATCCCGGCAAATACCAGCCGTCAACCATCGGCGCCAGCCAGTACCTGGAAGAGAAAGCCTGGAATATCCTCTTTGCCCAGAATTCCACTTATTTTGATAAACCACCGGGGGACTGATCATCGCTACTCTTGCCCTGACGCCTGGAGCAGATCAATGGCATTACAAGCCATGCTGGGTAAAATCAGGGTACTGAATCTTGCCATTGGCGCCACCATCCACGGGCAGTGAGGCACCGGTGATATAGCGACTTTGCTCACTGGCCAGGAACAGGGCGGCATCCGCCACATCCTGATAGGTGCCCAACCTGCCCACCATGGTGGTTTGTTGCATCACCTTATCCAGGCCGGAAACATCAAGATCTGAGGGCAGAGTTGATACATCCGCCTGTTGCGGACGCACTGTGCCAACGAGCAAGGAATTGCAGCGAATATTGTCAGCCGCATAATCGTTGGCAATCTGCCGTGTCGCCGCCTCCATGGCAGCCTTGGAGATGGCGTAGGCACCTATTTTGGGAATGGCCCGCAGCGCCGAAAGGGAGGATATATTGATCACACTTCCACCCTGTGCGGCGATCATGTGAGGCAGCACATACTTGCAGCACCAGAACAACCCGAATATACCAACCTGGATATTGTCATTGAACTGCTTGGCCGACAGTTCGTGAAAACGACCGACTGCCATCGCCTCACCGTTTGGCCCGGCATTGTTTACCAGTATGTCGATGGTGCCGAATTCACCAATCGCGCCATCCACCAGCGATTTGACCTGCGCTTCCTCACCAATGTCTGCCTGGATATAGATGGCACGTTTACCCTTACTGCGCAATTGACTGGCAATGGCTTGCCCTCTTTCCTGTGAGCGACCGCTGATAACCAGCGCGGCTCCTTGCGCAGAAAAGCGCTCGGCGATAGCCAGGCCAATACCGGATGTCGAGCCGGTAACCAGCGCGACTTTGTTCTGGAGGCTGTTCATTACTTGTCCTTTGACGTTGTTTTGACGGGACAATCCAGTGGAGCGGGGTAATCCCTACAATGGATAATTGAGTTTGAGTTATACCGAGCTAGGCCCTGATCAAATCCCGCGCCACAGCTGATGCTGGCGGCCCCTGCATGCCAAATGCGCTGCGTCCTCCGTCCACCGGCAGCAGTACTCCGGTGATCATCGCCGCTTCCTCGCTGGCCAGCCAGAGGATGGTATTGGCCTGCTCGTAGGGTTCGACAGGCCGGACAATCGCCTGCTGACCGGCGCACATTTCAATGATCTCATCCTCGCTGAAGTTGTTGCGCAGCATCGGCGTGGCAGTAATACCCGGCAAAATGGCATTCACGCGAATGTTGTATCGGGCATAGTCCGCTGCTGCAAACCGGGTGAGGTGGTTGAGCCCCGCCTTGGCAATGCCATAGGCCAGGGTGGCATGTTTTTCTGCCGCCAGGGAGGCCATGGAGGAGACATTGACGATGACGCCACCACCGTGAGTCATCATATGGCTGACCTGGTGCTTCATCAGCATAAAGATACTGCCGAGGGAAATGGCCATGGTCGAATCGTAGGCTTCATCGCTGGTATTGTGCAGCGTGCTGCCTGGCACATCGTCGCGGTGGGCCCCGCCCAGCACATTGGCAGCAACGTCCAAGCCACCGCAATCGGCAATCACCTGTGCCACGGTTTTTTCCACCTGCCCGGCATCGGTACAGTCGCAGTGCAGGTACAGAGCGCGACCGCCCGCCCCCACCAGGCCCTCCACCAGGCTATGGCCCGCAGCATCCTGAATATCGGCCACTACCACCTGCGCGCCCTCGCGGGCAAAGGCCTCGCTGGTGGCCGCGCCTATACCGCTGGCGCCACCGGCAACCATCACAACTTTATTTTCAAACCTTTTCATATCGATGACTCTTTTTTATTTGGGTTAATTATGCGGTTTATTCCGGTATGTCGGCGCCAACAACCAGCACCAAACCATCGGGGTAGCGCGGGGTTGCGCTGATACTCACAGGTAAGGCCGCCGATATAAATCAGATTGTCAGCCACCACAACACCCTAGGGCCTGTTAACACTATTTGGATTGTCGGCGTTGTGCCTAAAAAAGCGCCAATCTAGGCGCGACGAGCGTAGTTTGGTCATTCCAAATGAGCGAGAAGCAACGACGAGTGGCGCTTTTTTAGGCGCAACCCGAAGGGCTGGGGCCATTTTTCCGCCCAGCTTCGTTGTCAATCGTTCATTTAGGCCCACTAAATTTCTCTCCCTCCGCCTCGCTGGTCGAAAAAATGGCCTCCAGCGACGACAATCCAAATAGTGTTAACAGGCCCTAGCAGGCAAGGCTAAATCTGTGATTGTCATTATTTGGCTACAGCATAACCAGAGTTGCCCGGCAATGTAAGCAGGCGGCTGGCGTCAACCGGCAAAAGCAGGTTGACGATTCCCTGCTTAGGCGCGAAAGTGTACACCCTGGTCAGATTTTCAATACCATCAAATGACACGATCATACAAGCAAAGGAGACAACAATGAAACTTGGCGTATGCCATCTGTGGGGCGAAAGCATTGAGACTTTCCGCGAGGAACTGCGTCTCTCCAATCAACTGGGTTACGACATTATCGGCATCGGCGATTCACCTGCGGGTTGGCGTGAACTGTATATTTCCATGACCATCGCGGCACTGGAAACCGACAACGCCATTATCACTCCCTGGGTGACATCGCCCTTCCTGCGCCATCCCCTGGTGGCCGCAAGTTCACTCGCCACCCTGCAATCTCTCAGTGGCGGGCGCATCGCCATGGGGCTTGCCACTGGCGGCAGCAATGTCATGGCCGCAGGCCTGCACCCCGCCAACCAAAATCAGATCCGTGAGTACTGGGATGCACTCAAGGATCTGCTCGATGGCAAACCTGCCAGCTACGAAGGTCACCGGATTGCGCCCCTGCACCTGCCGTACAAAACGCCCATCTATTACTCCGCCTTTGGACCCAAAGCGCTGAAACTGGCGGGCGAAAAGGCCGACGGCGTAATCATGTTCACCAATATGGATCTCGACCTGACCGCGAAAAAAATCGCAGCGGTGCGCCAGGGCGCCATTGATGCCGGCCGCAACCCGGACGAGGTGGATATCCAGGTCACCGCCTTTTGTGCCATCCGCCCCACCCGCCAACAGGCCATTGAGGATCTGAAAGCCTTTATCGTAGTCAACGGCATGGCCATTCGCACCCCCGAGCTGCTGGCGCGGGTGCCAGAGCAACTCAAACCGGCACTGGCAGAATTGCAGCGTCGTTACGATCCCAGTGAACACGTGGTGGCAGGCGGCAAGAATGCCCGCATGCTCGATGATTTGGGGCCGGAACTGACTGATTACCTGGCAGGATTTGACTGTGTGATGGGCACGGAGGACGAGGTAAAAAGCCTGCTGAACGGCCTGGAAGACCTGGGAGTTTCGGCCTTTGTCACCAATATGCCGGGCCACGCCGACCGCGAGGGCAATATGCGCGACCTGGCAAGATTGATGAAATAGCAGGTGATGTTTCACGTAACACGTTTCACGTTGCACGTGGCTGCGTACTGCAACAAAGGTTCACATCCGATGTACGCGCCGCTGTGGGTATGCGGGTCGCTATTACGTGAAACGTGTTACGTGTAACGTGCAACTATTTGTCGCGAGACAGATCAGCGCGCTGTCCAGCCGCCATCCACCGGCAGTATATGACCAGTCACCATGGCGGCATCGTCAGAACAGAGCCACAGCATGGCGGCTGCCTGTTCGGACGGATCAATCAGACGCTTGATGGCATGGCCCTCGAGAAGACGGTTGATCACCATATTGCCCATTTCCTCGCCCCCCTTGAAATAGGCGGCAGTGGGAGTAACACCAGGGGCAATACAGTTGACCCGCACACCGCGCTCGGCATAGTTGAGGGCGGCAAATTTCGTCAGTTGCACTACACCCGCCTTGGCCGCTGCATAGGCAGCCCCGGATTCGGGCACATAGAGCAGTGCCGCCAGGGAGGTGACATTTACGATGGCACCGCCGCCGTGCTCGATCATATGGGCGATTTCGTGTTTCATGCACAGGTAGGTGCTTTTCAGGCTGACGGCAATGGTGCCGTCCCAACCCGCCGTGGTCTGGGCGTGAAACTCCGGGCCGTAGGCATCACCCACCACATCCCCGACAATATTGGCTGCCACTTTGATGCCGCCGAGTGTCTCCACGGTTTTGCTCACCAGGGCCTGCACTTCTTCTTCACTGGTGCAGTCAGCACGCAAAAAATGGGCCTCTGTGCCTGCGGCACGCAATTTTTCAACCATCGCCTCGCCCCCGGCAACATTGATGTCAGACAGCATCAAACGTGCACCTTCGCGGGCAAAGGCCTCGGCAGTGGCAGCGCCAATACCGGCTGCAGCGGCGGTGACCAGCACCGGTTTGTCCTGATAACGACCAGCCATTGTATTCCTCCAATTTGGTTATAGATTGTTGTCGTCTTGTTAGGGATTGATATTATTGCGATACGTTAAAAAATGCGGTGCGGTTGCACAATAAAAACACTGGAGCGGCTGAAATCAACAAACTTGCCTTCATCCTCAATAAGCATTTTCTGGGCGGCAACAAACTCCGCTGACAGATCACTCCCCACATCCATATCTTCCATGCGGTCAATCCACACCTCGGTAATGCCGTCGTAGGGCTCCAGAGTCATGCCCCGATCAATGCGAAACGGCTCCAGCAGCGCAGCATCAATAGTGTGGTTTTGCACATAGCCGCGCATCGGCGGCGCCAGCCCCTGTGCTCGCACGCTGGAAGCCAGTGGCGCATGCTTTTCCAGCCAATAGTGCTGGAACTCCTCGCGGCTCATACCGGGACGGCGATGCACACAGATAATCATCTTGAAGCCTGGCTCACTCGGACCCGGTTCAGTAAAAATGTCATGGGCCTCAACCATAAATACCCGCGAGCTGGTCAGATCCGCAAACTTCAGCTCGTCTTCAACCAGCATCTGCTGGGCTGCGATCAACTCGGGAGACAGGTTATCGCCCATATCGAGATCCTCGATGCGGTCAAGCCACACCTCGGTGATACCGTCATAGGGTTCGACATTCATGCCGCGCTGGTGGCGAAAGGCTTCCGCCGAGGGCACATCAAGGGTGTGGTTCTGCACATAACCGGTCATGGTTGGCGCCAGCCCGCGGGCGCGCACACTGGATGCCAGGGGAGCGTGGTTTTCCAGCCAGTATTTGTGAAACGCCTCACGGGATAGTTCCGGGCGACGGCGCACACAGATAATCATTTTGAGCTTGACGGGATGGGTTTGAGCGGCACTGGACGCTGCTGTCATTGTGGCTATACCTTGGTCGTTACTTTTATAGGATTGCGACTAGCTTAAAACAAAAAAGCCGGTATTAACCGGCTTTTTTCCATACCAAAGACATTTGTCTAGCGATTGGCATTCATCAGTCCGCGCACCGCCGCAGGCAGATCCGCAGGCAACACCACCAGCTTGCTGTTTTGCGACTTGGAGATATCCTTCATCGCCTCCACATAACGTTCACCGAGCAGGTAGACGGCGGGCAGCTCCTTGTCCTGAATGGCTTCTGTGACTTTCTCGATGGCTTCCTTGGTCGCCTCGGCCAGCACCACCTTGGCCTCCGCATCGCGGCGCGAGGCTTCGAGGCGGCCTTCCGCTTCGAGAATGGCGGCGTGCTTTTCACCATCGGCGCGGGTAACCGTGGCACGGCGCTGACGCTCGGCGGCGGCCTGTTCTTCCATGGCGTGCTGCATGGTTTTTGACGGGTTGATATCCTGAATCTCGACAGTTTTCAGGGTAATACCCCAGTCGGCAATATCATCGGAAATCGCCGCCTTGAGCTTGGCCTTGATATGGTCGCGGGATGACAGGGCATCATCGAGATCCATCTCACCGACGATGGAGCGCAGCGATGTCTGCACCAAAGTCTGGATGGCAATCTCGTAGTTCTCGATGCCGTATACCGCTTTCTCTGGCGTGAGGATATTGATATAGGCCACGGCGTTGGCAATGATCACCGCGTTGTCCCGGGTGATCACTTCCTGGGAGGGAATGTCGAGCACAATATCCTTGGTGGTGACCTTGTAGGCAACGGTCTCGATATAGGGAATGGTGAAATTCAGCCCCGGCGGCAATGTCCTGTCGAACTTGCCCAGGCGCTGCACCACCCATTTGCTGCCCTGGGGCACCAGCCTGACGCCTTTAAGCAGGGTAACAAGCGCCAGTATCAGCAGCGCGAATATGACAAAAATTCCATCCATTTGTTGATCTCCTTACAGTTTGATAACGATGAGCGCGTTGCCCGAAAATTCCTTGATATGTACCCGGTCGCCGAGTTGCACTGGCTGTTCACAGATAAACTCCCATTCGTCGTCGCCGAGAATCGGTGTACTGAAACGCACCATGCCGCGCCGGGTTTCACCGGGAATGCGGATGACCGTGCCCGACTCGCCAATCGCACCCTCGCGGGCAATACCCGCCTTGGTCTTGTCGGTCATGCGCGGTTTGAAATACTTGAACCAGAAAACCGCCAGACCACAGGAAAACAGCAGCCACAGCAATAACTGCACAAACGCCGGCATGGCGGGCACAAGCCACACCAGTATGCCAACAAGCACAGCCCCGATGCCGAACCACAGCAGGGTGAAACTGGTCAGGAATATTTCCGCCAGCACCAGCGCCACGCCGAAGAGTATCCAGTGCCAGTAAATCAGTGAAAATCCCGCTGCGTCCATGGTCATTCCTTCTTCGATACAGTATCAGCTGAGGCTTTTGTCGCTGACTTTCCCACTGCCTGGTTAACGATATGAATCCCGAACGGTGCCATCAGCAAAAAACCGGCAACAAGATACATCACGCCGCCGCGATCACCGATATACAGGAAAATGCCCCGCGCCACCAGCAGGGCACCAAGAATATCGAGCACCAGCAAGTGCCAGGGCAGGGTCAGCTTACGAGGATTTGTCATGGCATAATCTTCCTGATTGGCTATGGAGAAAGGGCCTAAAGCATATTACGCAGTTTCAGTTCTGCGGGATACGGCGACATATACCACGACTGCTCGATATAGGGATCGGGATTGCGGCGAAAATGGTGCTTGAGCAAAGTAATGGGCACCACCAGCGGCACCTCTCCGCGCAGGTATTGGTGGATGATCTCCACCAGTTCGGCCTTGTCCTGACTGTCAAGATCGGTTTTCAGGTAACCCTGAATATGTTGCAGCACGTTGACATGATTTTTTGTGGTGGCGACTTTTTTCAGGGTTGTCATGGCGTCGCCGAGGTATTGACTGGCCACATCGCCGAGATTGTCGGGTCGCGCTGTGGCGGCCAGTTTGCCGAGCTGGCGGGCGGCGTTCTGATCATGACTCATCAAAGTGAGTTTGATGGTGGCATGAAAGCCAGTCAGGGCTGCTACCGTCAGGCATGGCTCCACCCGGGTGCGCCAGTAGTGATAGATAAATACCCGCTGGATAAAATTTTCCCGCAGGCGAGCATCGCCCAGGCGCCCCTCCTCTTCCATGGGCAGATTGGCAAAACGGGCCTTGATGCCCGCCGCAAAAATACCGGTGCCACGGTTCTCGGGCATGCCCTTGCTGTTGTAGACCTTGACCCGCTCCATGCCGCAGCTGGGGGAGTCCTTTTTGAAGATAAAACCGTACAGCGGCGCAATGGCGTCAGCCTGGGCCGCTGTGTAATTGTGGAGTGCTTCGGTCACATCGAGATCGGGGTCCTTCACCCCCACCACTCTCAACATCCCGTCCCGCTCTACCTGGCGGATGGTGGGGCGCGGCACACCGAGGCCGATACCCACTTCCGGGCAAAAGGGCCGCAGTTCAAAATAATCACTGAGGGTACCGGTGATATAGGCATCGCGCTTGTGGCCGCCATTGTGACGCACTTCATTGCCCAGCAGGCAACTGCTGACGCCCACCGGAATTTTATCCGTGGCGGCTTGCTGTTCAGTACTCATACACCATCATCCAGGCATCTTCGCGACCGTAGGACGTAGGATAGTACCCTTTTCTGACTCCCTGTTTGACAAAACCGTGGCTGTTATACAGATCAATGGCAGAGCGATTGGAGTGCCGCACTTCCAGCAACAGGCGATTCGCCACCCCGCGATTGGCCTCGATAAAATATTCCAGCAGGCGTGCGCCGTGACCGCGGCGGCGCAGGCGGGGCGCGATGGCAATATTGAGCAACTCGGCTTCATCCAGCACCAGGCTGTACACCAGGTAACCACTGACCACCCCATCAATCTCCAGCACATACAGTCTGTGGCTGGCGAGGCTTTCGGAAAACTGCTGTTCACACCAGGGGAAAGCCGTGGATTTGGCATCGAGCCGGGCGATGGCCGGAATATCATCGGGCCGGGCCGCGCGGATCAGGGTGGAGTCGCTGGCGCTGGTGATCAGGTTCATGGTCTGATTCACAGTCAGTGCCGCAGTCAGTGACTGGCCAGAAACTTGATGGCCTGCCAGGTTTCGCCCTTGAGGCCGGGGTCGTGCTCCATTTCGTGGAGCGAGCGGGTCACTATGCCTTTTGCACCGCAGTGCAGGTCAAACTGCTGTCCCGCTTCAACGCTATGGCTGTCGGTGGCCACCAGGGCCGCCAACTCGCCCATCAACAGGGCATGGGTAAAGGGCTGCAAGCGGGCTTTTGCCTGCAGGAAAACAGAGACAAAATCCCGCGCACCCTGCAGATTCCTGGCCATGCCCTGCAGGCCAATGGCGGCAGTCTGGGGCCAGTCGATGAGGTCCACCGGTGGCAGGCTGTTGTCGAGGCACTTGATGGCTTTGAGCAGGTTGGTGAGCATGGTGATCTGTCCCGCCGTGGGGCGCTGGCCCGGCGGCATGGCGCTGAGCACAACCAGGCGATCCGAGGCCTGCCAGAATCCCAGCCGACACTCAAAGGGCTCTTCACTAGCCAGTTCACTGGCCAGTTCGCTGGTCTGCTGACCGGGCACATCAAGCACCGATCCCTGCCTGTCAGTGGCCGCAGGTTTCAGCGTCTTTTGTAATGCTTGCGCTTCGACAGCCGAAACCCTCTCCGGCTTGTCCTGCGTCTGCTGCGGCACATCCACGCGATCGGCAGACGAGATGGCCAATTCACTCTTCAGGCGCCGTGCCGCTTCACTTTCCGCGCCTGGCAATTCTGCCCGCGCTGAGATGTTCTCATCGATGTGGCCTGAAGCAAGCTGTTCGCCGCCGGATAGCGCGACCTCCTCGCCCATTTCATCGAGCGGGAGATAGCGCACAATCCCCAGATTGGCCAGATACCAGTCGCGACGGGGGCTGGCCACCGGGTTCAGACCCCTTCCATCTGCGGGTGCAGGCGACCGGGAGTGGTGAGCAGGTTAAGGGCGTTGAGATAGGCCCGGGCGCTGGCGACCAGCACATCGGTGTCCGCCCCCTGGCCGTTGACAATGCGACCACCCTTTTCAAGCCGCACGGTGACTTCGCCCTGGGCTTCAGTGCCCTCGGTCACGGCATTCACCGAATACAGTTGCAGGCTGGTATCACTGCGCGCCAGTGTTTCAATCGCCTTGAAGATGGCATCTACCGGACCATCGCCATCGGCGCTCACCTGGTGATTGTCGCCATCAACACAGATGGCGATCTCGGCATGGGGGGCGCGACCGGTTTTGGTGGTCACCGCCATCGAGACCAGGCTGTATTTTTCCTGGCCTTCTGCCATCTGCACTTCCGACACCAGCGCTTGCAGATCCTCGTCGTAGATTTCCCGTTTCTTGTCCGCCAGTTCCTTGAAGCGACCAAAGGCAGCGGCCAGTTCCGCCTTGCTGTCAAAGGTGATCCCCAACTCTTCAAGGCGGCTGGAAAACGCAGCGCGGCCCGACAGTTTGCCGAGCACAATGCGGTTGGCACCCCAGCCTACATCCTGGGCGCGCATGATTTCGTAGGTTTCGCGGTGCTTGAGCACCCCGTCCTGATGGATGCCGGATTCGTGGGCAAAGGCGTTGGCGCCGACGATGGCCTTGTTGGGCTGCACCGGAAACCCGGTGATGCTCGATACCAGACGGGAGGTAGGCACGATATGGCTGATCTCGATGCCGGTCTCCACCGGAAAGCGATCCTTGCGGGTGCGGATGGCCATCACGATTTCTTCCAGAGAGGCGTTGCCCGCCCGCTCGCCGAGGCCATTGATGGTGCATTCCACCTGGCGCGCGCCGTTCAGTACCGCCGACAGGGAGTTGGCCACCGCCAGCCCCAGGTCGTTATGGCAGTGCACCGAGAAAACCGCCTTGTCAGAATTGGGCACATTCTCGATCACGCGGCGGATCATGCGGCCATACTCCTCCGGCTCGCCGTAACCCACTGTATCGGGAATATTGATGGTGCCAGCCCCAGCATCGATCACCGCCTCGATAATGCGGCACATAAAGCCAAACTCGGAACGGCTGCCATCCTCGAGGGAAAACTCCACATCCGCAACAAAATTGCGCGCCAGCCTTACGGCGCTGACAGCCTGCTCCAGCACCTGCTCGGGCGTCATCTGCAGCTTGTATTCCATATGGATGGGGGAAGTGGCGATAAAGGTATGGATGCGGCCACTGTTGGCGCCTTTGAGGGCCTCGGCGGCGCGCTCGATATCCGGGCGCACGGCCCGCGCCAGGCTGCACACAGTACTGTCTTTTACGCTATCGGCGATGGCCTTGACGGCGGCAAAATCGCCGGGGCTGGAAATGGCAAAGCCCGCCTCGATCACATCGACTCGCAGCTTTTCCAGCGCCCTGGCTATGCGCAGTTTCTCATCCCTGGTCATGGAGGCACCGGGGCTTTGCTCGCCATCGCGCAGGGTGGTATCAAAAATAATCAGACGTTCTTTGGCGCTCATTCACTGGCTCCGGATGGCCTTTTGGGCGGGCATCATAATCGAATAATTTTCATTGTAAGGACAAGACTTTGCAACCCGGCAAGCACTACCGGGAGAGCGGGTATCCGCCAGGACAGTCTTACCCCTGGGTCTAAGGTGAGTGGCAGTGCTACAGGCGCTCGTCACCCCTGGGGCTGAAATTGTCCTTCGGCGTGCTGTCGTCATTAGGAGTGAGGTCGAAGTCGCGATTGCGCTCCGCCACTTTGGCGCCTTTGGGTTTGGCTTTGGTCGCACCCTTGCGGTAGCGGGCGTAGAGCCACACCAGCGGACCCGAGAGGGCATAAGCCAGGGCAAGCAGCAGCAGCACACGGGGCGGATCAATGGAGATAACCACAAAAATCATCGCCACGGCAATGATCATCACAAAGGGTACCTTGCCCTTCAAATCCAGCCCCTTGAGGCTTTTGTAGCGCAAGTTGGAGACCATCAGCAGACCGGCCATGGAGGTCACCAGTGCCGCCACCACTGCCAGCCAGGTGCTGGACGGCTCGTTGTAACCACTCCACACCATGCCCGCCACCAGGGCGGCTGCGGAGGGGCTGGCAAGGCCGATAAAAAAGCGCTTGTCCACCACATCCACCTGGGTATTGAAGCGCGCCAGCCGCAATGCCGCACAGGAGGCGTAGATAAAGGCCGCAGCCCAGCCCACCTTGCCCAGATCCTCAAGCATCCAGCTAAAAGCCACCACTGCTGGCGCCACACCGAAGGACACCATGTCGGACAGGCTGTCGTACTGAACGCCGAAGGCGCTCTGGGTGTTGGTCATGCGCGCCACCTGGCCGTCCAGCCCGTCGAAGAACATGGCCACGAAAATGGCCATGGCGGCGTGGTGGAAGTTGCCATTCATACCCGCCAGGATGGCGTAGAAACCGGCAAACATGGCGCCAGTGGTCAGCAGATTGGGCAGCAGGTAAATGCCGCGTCGCCGGGTACGGGCCTCTTCCTGATGTTCCTCGGGCTGGTCATGAGTACGGCTGTTATCGGGGTCTGATTCCATCGGCTCGGGCAACTTTGGTGGCAAAGGGAGTGGGCCATCAATGTACCACCGGGACCGCTGATTGTTAACCGCTTTGACCGGGTTGAGTCTCTTGTTTACTGATCGGAACGGTCAACAGGCTTTTCGAGCGCGGGGAGTGCATGCAGGATCAGCAAGGCCAGAACGGTACTGATAACGGCCATGGCCTCGTACCCCAGCCCCACTGAAACCCCTATAGCCGCTGTGAACCAGATCCCGGCCGCAGTGGTAAGGCCTTTGACATCACCGGGCTTGTCACCTTTGAGAATGGTACCCGCGCAGAGAAACCCCACCCCCGCCACGATACCCTGGATAACCCGACTCATGGCATCATTCATGGCGCCGTCCGGATCTGCCGCCACAATAAACAGCGTTGCTCCCAGGCATACCAGCATATGGGTCCGCAGACCCGCCGACTTGCCCCGCTGTTCCCGCTCAAAGCCCAGCAAGCCCCCCAGAAAGACAGCGACCAACAGCTTCAGGGTTACCCTGGTTGCCAATTCGATATCGTTCATATCGGAAAATTCGTCAGCCACAGTGGTAACGATTACATCCCAGGTACTCAAGCTGTTGTCCTTCAAAGTTCTGCCAGGGCGATGACTGTCTATTTGGCGTAGCTTTCTCGCGGAACCGCAATTATCTGCCGGAAATACTGAATCGACAGGAGCCAAGAAATTTTTCAGGGCTTTCGTGCCCAGAAGTTAAGGCAAGATAAACAGGCAAAAGTTCGGGACTATTAGCGGCTCCTAGCGGCTACTCTGTCGACAGACATTGACGCAAGCAACCGGAGTTTTCAGCGTGCTTGTTTTTTGCCTTGGGAGAAATGATTACCCGCACCTGAATTCACATGCCGGCATCATCAAACGGCAAAATCTCATTGTCAGCTGTTGAGGCATTGCTGTATCAAAACACATTTTTGCTACGCAAAAAAAAACGGAGGACCAAGTCCTCCGTTTTTTTGCCATGAGGCGTTATTACCCGTGAAAACTGCAATCTGTCACGGACAACGCGCTGTTAGTTCTTGCTCTTGTCGATCAGTTTGTTCTGGCCGATCCAGGGCATCATGGCGCGCAGTTTGGCACCCACTTCTTCGATGGGGTGCTCGGCACCGATGCGGCGGTTGGACTTGAGGATCGGGTTGCCAGCCTGGTTGTCGAGCATGAAGGTGTGCACGAAGCGGCCTTCCTGGATGTCTTTCAGCACGCGACGCATTTCAGCTTTGGTTTCGTCGGTGATAATGCGCGGGCCGGTGACGTAGTCGCCGAACTCTGCGGTGTTGGAGATGGAGTAGCGCATGTCGGCGATGCCGCCCTGGTACATCAGGTCAACGATCAGTTTCAGTTCGTGCAGACACTCGAAGTAGGCCATTTCAGGGGCGTAGCCCGCTTCCACCAGCACTTCAAAACCGGCCTGGACCAGCGCAGTGGCGCCGCCACACAGAACCGCCTGCTCACCGAACAGGTCGGTTTCAGTTTCTTCGCGGAAGTTGGTTTCGATAATACCGGAACGACCACCGCCGTTGGCGCTGGCGTAGGACAGGGCGATGTCCTTGGCGCGGCCGGAGGCGTCCTGGTAGATGGCGATCAGGGTGGGTACACCGCCGCCTTCAACATAGGTGCTGCGCACGGTGTGACCGGGGCCTTTGGGGG
Source organism: Gammaproteobacteria bacterium BRH_c0 (assembly GCA_000961645.1). GTDB lineage: Bacteria > Pseudomonadota > Gammaproteobacteria > Pseudomonadales > Porticoccaceae > NAT127. The sequence continues at coordinate 68,671 of LADM01000011.1, forward strand.
CGATCATGATCACGTCGACGCCGGGGGCAGGCACGATCAACTGGAAGTGGATATTGAGGCCGTGGGCAAAGGCGATAACCGCGCCTTCTTTCAAATTCGGTGCGATCTTTGAATCGTAGATATTGCGCTGGTGCTCGTCGGGAGCAAGGATCATCACCAGGTCAGCGCTTTTCACTGCGTCTTCGATCTCAGCCACTTTGAGGCCGGCATTCTCGGCTTTCTTCCACGAAGCGGAACCCTTGCGCAGGGCAACGGTAACGTTTTCGACACCGGAATCACGCAGGTTGAGTGCGTGGGCATGGCCCTGTGAGCCGTAACCAACGATGGTTACGTTCATGGATTTGATGATGGACAGATCACAGTCCTTATCGTAATAAACTTGCATGGTTGTTCACCTGTTACGTTGAAAGTGGATGAAATTAAAATCAGTGAATAAAAAAATCAAAGCCTCAGGGATTTTTCCCCGCGGGACAAACCGGACACACCACTGCGTACCACTTCGACAATATCGCCTTCCGGCAGTGAAGCGATAAACGCGTCGAGTTTTTCGCTGTTACCCGTCACCTGCACCGTGTAACCGCTGGGGCTGACATCGACAATCTGACCGCGAAAAATATCGACACAGCGCTTCACTTCGGCGCGCTGGGCACCACCGGCCTTGACCTTGAGCAGCATCAGTTCACGCTCAATGTGCGGGCCTTCGGTCAGATCCATCACCTTGACCACATCAATCAGCTTGTTGAGCTGCTTGGTGATCTGCTCGATGATCTTGTCATCGCCGTGGGTGGTGAGGGTCAGACGCGACAGGGTCTTGTCCTCGGTGGGCGCCACGGTGAGGGTGTCGATATTGTAGCCGCGCTGGGAGAACAGCCCCACCACGCGCGACAGGGCACCGGGCTCGTTTTCCAGCAGAATGGAAATAATGCGTTTCATCAGGTGCGCTCCGTTTTGCTCAGCCACAGATCCCGCATGGAGCCGTTGGGCGCCACGTGCATGGGGTAAACGTGCTCGCTCGGGTCCACGTAGATATCCATAAACACGGTGCGATCCTTCATGGCGAAACACTCGCGCATGGCGGCTTCGAGATCCTCGTAACGCTTGACCTTCATACCCACATGGCCGTAGGCCTCCGCCAGTTTGACGAAGTCGGGCAGTGAATCTTCATAGAGGATATGGGAGTAGCGGCTGCCGTACTGCATGTCCTGCCACTGCTTCACCATGCCCAGGGCCTGGTTGTTGAGGTTGATGATCTTCACCGGCAACTGGTGCTGGGTCAGGCTCGACAGCTCCTGGATACACATCTGGATGCTGCCCTCGCCGGTGACGCAGGCGACATCGGATTGCGGGAACGCCATTTTCGCGCCCATGGCTGCGGGCAAACCAAAGCCCATGGTGCCGAGGCCACCGGAGTTCACCCACTGGCGCGGGTTGTCGAACAGGTAGTACTGGGCGGCAAACATCTGGTGCTGGCCCACGTCGGAGGTGACATAGGCTTTACCCTCGGTCACCTTGTGGAGCATCTTGATCACGTCCTGGGGCTTGATGATATCGCCGCCGCTCGGGCCGTGGCGCGGCGCGGTATACAGACCGTGACGGCTGCGCCATTCCTCAATCTGTTCCCACCAGGCGGCAAGGGCTTCGGAATCGGGCTTTTTGCCGGATTCCTTGATCTGCTCGATCATGTCCGCCAGCACTACTTCGCAGGAACCGACGATGGGGATATCCGCCATCACGGTCTTGGAAATCGACGTGGGGTCGATATCGATATGAATAATGGTGGCGTTGGGACAGAACTTTGACGGGGTATTGGTCACCCGGTCGTCAAAGCGCGCGCCCACGGCAAGGATCACATCCGCATGGTGCATGGCGGTGTTGGACTCGAAGGTGCCGTGCATTCCGAGCATGCCAAGGAACTGGCGATCGCTGCCGGGATAGCTCCCCAGCCCCATCAGGGTATTGGTCACCGGATAGTTGAGCAGGCGCGCCAGTTCGCGCAGCTGCTCGGAGGCATTGGCCATGATCACTCCGCCACCGGCGTAGATCATCGGCTTTTTGGCGGCCAGCAACTGTTTGACGGCGCGCTTGATCTGACCCGAATGGCCTTTGGTGGTTGGCTGGTAAGAGCGGATCTTGACCTTTTCGGGGAATTTGTAGGCCACCTTGACATTGGGATCGGTGACATCCTTGGGAATATCCACCACCACCGGACCGGGGCGGCCAGTGGAGGCAACATAAAAGGCTTTGGCAATGGTCTCAGCGATATCTTCCTGGCGCTTGACCAGATAGCTGTGCTTCACGATGGGGCGGGAGACACCGATCATATCGGTCTCCTGGAAGGCATCATCGCCGATCTTGTCCTGGGTCACCTGGCCGGAAATCACCACCAGCGGAATCGAATCCATATAAGCGGTGGCAATGCCGGTAATGGCATTGGTAGCGCCGGGACCGGACGTCACCAGCACCGCACCGACTTCACCGGTGACGCGGGCATAGGCATCCGCAGCATGGACTGCCGCCTGCTCATGGCGCACCAGAATATGATTGACTTTGTCCTGCCGGAAAATGGCATCGTAGATGTGCAGTGCGGCACCACCCGGGTAGCCCCAGAGATGCTTGATGCCTGCATCGTGCAGGGCACGGATCAGGATATCGCCGCCAGATAGTAATTCCACTGTGATACACCCTCTTGTTTGCAACAAAAGGCCAAGCCGGGAAGGGGGAACCAATATCGCTGTACATCACAGGTTTGCGAGGGCAACACACGGTCAGGCTTGTTGATTACTTCGCCGGGTTCAGACCGTATCAGGACTGCTGGTAGGCAGCTCCTGTCTGTAAATGGCCAGCGAGCGCTGTTCACGCCCATCTGGAAATGGCTTAAGCCAGAAAATGCCAGCGCTGCTGACAGGGGCGCAACTCTAGCACTTTTTGCTCAATAGTCAACCACTTCGCCCCCGCAAGGCGGATCTGGCGCACCAGTGGTCATTGCTTCAGTGGCGTAGTAATCTTGGCACTGTCTTAAACCACTGCTGGCTTAAACCACAGCTGGCTGGCACAAGTAGAAGCGCAACAAATAAACACTCCAGCGCGACGGTCACACAAGGGGCATCATGAGAACGATCATCACAGCACTACTGCTCATCCTGGCATTCAGCACCCCGAGCCAGGCGGCCAAGGTTTACAAATGGGTCGATCAGGACGGCGTTACCCACTACACAGCCCAGCCGCCCCACAACAAACCGGCTGAAACCCTCAATATCAGGACCGGGGAATCGCGCCCCGCAGAAAAACCCACGAATAAAGCTGACCCTGAAACCGCTACAGCCGCTAAAGATGTTCCACCTGAATCAACGAAACCTGCGGCAAAGCAGAAGATGAAGAGCACGAAAGACCCCGAGCGTTGCGAGCAGGCCCGCAGCATCCGCGAGACCCTGATCAACAACAACCGGGTAAGGGTAAAGGATGAAAATACCGGCGAATATACCTACAAAACCCAGGAAGAGCTGGAGCAGTGGCGGGAAAAAAACGCCGAGGATATCCGCACCTACTGCCGCTGAAGCAGCGGCTTTTTACTGGCCGGTCTGCTCGTCGATCTGGCGCACGCGCTCCTGGGCATCCCGCTCTATTTGCAGCTTGATGTTTTCAACTTTTTCCACTTCCTCCTTGAAGATTGCCTCGGCCTTGAGGTCGCCCACCTTGTCGCGATTCATCAAGCCATAAGTCACAGCGCCAACCAGCAACACACCCACCAACAGTCGAATCATCAGAACACCCTTGCCATATTGGATAACACAGATAGGGATGATCTTAGTGAGCAGATGCGCTGACGGGAACCCCCACATGACCAGTGGCCCAATGAAGTGGATAAACGTCGCAATCTTGCCCAGCCATCATTAAAGCAACCATTACCTGGCCGGTGAAGCTCCTTCAATATCAGTTCCGAAAACGGGCAGCATTGAGCGCCGGTAATGACTATTATCGAACCATGGAACTGACCCCCGACATCTGTTATTCCGCCCTGCTGAGCCGCGACCCGCGCTTTGATGGCCGCTTTTTTGTCGGCGTCTCCAGCACCAGGATCTACTGTCGCCCCGTGTGCCGGGTAAAACCCCCCAAGGCCGCCAACAGTCACTTTTTTTCCAGCGCCGCCGCCGCTGAAAAAGCCGGCTACCGCCCCTGCCTGCGCTGTCGTCCGGAAATTGCCCCCGGCTACGCGCCCGTGGACAGCGGCCAGAATCTGGCCTGGGCCGCCAGAACATTGATGGATCAGGGCCTGCTGGACCAGCACGATAGCGAAGTCCTCGCCAGCCGCCTCGGCATTTCCAGCCGCTATATGCGCAAGATTTTTCAGCGTGAATTCGGCGTCAGCCCGGTGGAATACAACCAGTCACGGCGCCTGCTGCTGGCCAAACAGCTGTTGACCGACACCCGCCTGAGCCTCAGCACTGTAGCCATGGCCGCCGGGTTCAACAGTCTGCAACGCTTTAATGCCACCTTCCGGGAAAAGTACCAGATGCCGCCGTCAAAATTCCGCAGCCGGGAAGTCGCAGGGAACGAGGATGGCGTCTGGCTGGAACTTGGCTACCGCCCGCCCTACGCCTGGGAGCAACTGCTTCACTTCCTGCAACCGCGCCTGATTGCCGGGGTGGAGGCCATTTCAAACAACCGCTACCGCCGCGTGGTGGCCTGGATTGATTCCGAAGGCAAGCTTCACAGCGGCTGGTTTGAAGTGAGCCATCTGGCGGCAAAACAGCGTATCGGGGTAAAGCTGGCCCACTCCCTGTTGCCGCAACTGGGCGCCATCAGACACAGGCTGGGGTATATGCTCGATCTTGCCCACAACCCGGTGGAAACCGCCGCCGCCCTCCACGATGTAGAAAGCTGGTGCAACGGACTGCGCATACCTGGCTGTATCGACGGCTTTGAAGCCGCTGTGCGCGCAATCGTCGGCCAGCAGATTTCTGTCACAGCGGCGATCAAGGCGCTGCATCGCTTTGTTGACCGCTTCGGCATCGAGGTCGCCACGCCTTTTGCAGACCTGACCCGAGCCTTCCCCCCCGCCGCAACCATTGCAGGGTTGTCGGTGGCGCAGATTGCCGAACTGGGCATTATTCGCCAGCGCGCCAATGCCATCATCGAGCTGGCAAAGTGCAGCCATGGCGACCCTGGCCTGCTCCAGCCAGGCCTTGACCCGGAAGACCAGATCAGGCGGTTAATGGCCATTCCCGGGATTGGCGACTGGACCGCCCAGTACATTGCCCTGCGGGCACTTTCCCATACCGATGCCTTTCCCGCCGCAGATGCTGGCGTGCTGGCAGCGTTGTCAACCATGACTGGCTACAAAATGACTGGAAACAAAACGGCAGGATACAAAATGACGGCAGCACAAGCGCGCCAGCTGTCCCAGCAATGGCGACCCTGGCGCAGCTATATGACGGTGCATTTATGGAATCTCAATCAACCCCGAGGACCGAAGGAGCAACCGTGACCATTTATTATCAGGACTTCGCCACACCACTCGGGACTCTGCTTCTCACCAGCAATCGACAAGCACTTACCGGGTGTTATTTTCTGGGCCAGAAGCACTTTCCAGCCTCATACGGTAAAAATTCGCAAAGCGAGTGGATACCGGTAACAAATGATCCGGTACTCAAGGAAGCCCAACAGATAATTGAAGATTATTTTCGCAGCGGAGTAGTCGACTGCCGCATCACACTGGCGCCCCAGGGCACCGAATTCCAGCGTCAGGTATGGAGTACCCTGCTGACAATCCCGCCAGGGCAAACCCGCAGCTACAGCCAGATCGCCGCAGCGATGGGCAGACCAACAGCGACCAGGGCCGTGGCTGGCGCCATCGGACGCAACCCCGTCAGCATATTGATACCCTGCCACCGTGTTGTCGGCAGCAATGGATCGCTGACGGGATACGCTGGAGGGATCGAAAGAAAACAAGCCTTGCTGCGACTGGAGGGGGCTCTGTGATCAAGCGCTACTCTTTGCACAACGCCGGTCAGTCCACAAGCCGCCAATCAGGAATGAGTGCGCAATTATGACTCGTTGGTTGCTTTTTCATGGTGGCGCAAAGCCGCCTGTAATTGATCGGTGGCATCCTGAATATGCAGTGCCACATCGTCAACAAGCTCGCGGGTTTTTCCCTCCACACCACTCTGCCGGGCATCGGCAGCCAGCCCCGCCAGATGCTGTTCCGCCACAAGGCGCTGTTCAATAATCTTGCTGGCACCATCGCTTGCAAACAGTGCCGTGAGCCGGTGAATCAGGTTGGCAACGGTCTCGCGGTCATCATCCGGTTTTCCCGGCAACTCTCCCAGTTCCCGCAATGCTGCATCAACCCGCTCTACAAAGGCTTGGCGGTTCGAAGCCAGCTCTTCCATCAGCGCCTTTTCTGTCGATTTTTCGAGAATGTCTATCGCATAATGGAAATGATCAACACTTTCCTGCAGTGCTATGCCCAATGCATTGAGACTGGCCTGTTGTTCGTTGCGGATAATGTTCATGATCATATTTCCTCATCCCCGCCTTTAGGGCGCGGCACGATAATTTGCAGAGCACGGTGAACTGATTGGCATTGTGCAGGCGTATCCGTCAGGTATTCACCATCGGCATGCACCTCCAGGCGCCGGGAAGTTTGGATGGAAATATTTTTCCCCTGAATATTGAACACCTGTTCTGACTGGTGATGGGCACCAGTTCGCAATAAAGGGCTCAGTGTCAGCAGTTGCAGAAACGTCAGTGGTTTGAGACTGTAGAGTGTCAGTTTGCCATCATCAATGCGTGCATTTTCATGGACCAGATTGCCCCCGCCATAATAACGACCATTGCCAACAGTCACATGCATCGACTGCATTTTATAGTCAACACCATCCACATTAATCTTCAGGCGAAACGAACGGCGATGCGAAAGAGCCGCCAACAAGGCCTTGAGGTAGCTGAAAACACCCCAGTGCTTTTTGACTTCCGGGGTTAATTCACCGGTGATTTTCGTGCCAAGCCCCATATTGGCAACATTAAAATAGTAATGGCCATTGACCATGCCCAGGTCCACCCACTGGCAATGGCCTTCGATAATAATGCGGCATGCTTTATTGAGGTCATCGGGAATACCAAGCGTGCGAGCCAGATCATTGGCAGTACCCAAAGGCAATATGGCCAGAGTTAATCCATGCTGATGCAAGGAACCCGCCACACTGTTCAGTGAGCCATCGCCGCCGGCTACGATAACCCTATCAATCTCATCTTTATGCGCGGCAATGATCTCGTCTGTGTTGGCGGATTTTTCCGCAGCAGCCCTGATCAGGGTTACTCCTGATTCTTCCAGCAAGTCGCAGGCCTCCTGCAACTCAGGGCTATCGCCGCGTCGACTGTGGCGGTTGGCTAGCAGCAGTGCTTTTGGCATCAGGTCATTTTCCACAAAAAAGTATCGGGCCACAGAGAGCATCGGGCAATAGGGCAAGGGAGTAGTGATCATCGGGGATGAGGCCATGGGGCAAGTCATCCATCAAGGGGCGCCTCCACCTTGCCATGCTCCTGTAGTTGGCGCGCCATAAGCCAGCACAGCAACGCCCAGCCGGAGCCTGCAGCCCAGCCTGCGAGCACATCGGTTGGCCAGTGAACCCCCAGATAAACACGACTTATCCCGACAATCACGGAAGCGGTTACTGCGACCAGCAGAATATAGGCCTTCACCCTGCGCTTGCGTTCACTGCGCGCCAGCAGCGCTCCCAGTGTCAAGTAAGTGCTCGCAGCCAGCATAGCGTGGCCACTGGGAAAACTGGCGGTATACACCGTGGTACTGTGGGGAACCAGGTCAGGCCGTGGCCGATCATAGCTATTCTTCAGCATGGTACTCACACCCATCGCGCCCAAGGTTGCGACCAACACGACGACAGCCATGTGACGTCGCGCCGTGAGTACCAGATAGCCTATAACGGCAAGCGTAACCAGACTGAGAACTGCCATGCTCCCCAAAGCAGTAAAATCACGACCCATTTCCTCTACCCAGCCAGGTCCGATAGGATCTTGCAAACCTGACGAACGCATTGAGAGCAATATCCAGCGATCAAAATCACCGGTTTCGCCGTCTGCAACTTCATCAGCCAGTTCGACAAATCCCCACGCCAGCGTCATCACTGCACACAGCACCACCAGAACCAGCAGTTCACGACTGCCAATCCATTGCAACAGGTCCGACCCGCGCGACAGCAACCAGTGCGACCTGCGCCGCTGCAACACTGCACCGGCAACAGGCCTTATCCTGTCAGCCCATTTCACAGCCGAAAAATCCCATAGCGCAACTCATGGCGGACCATGCCCCATGACAGCAACCTCAGGCATACAAACTGTCGCATGTATTTATCGCTCATTCCTGGTCAGCGCCCGTTATGCCATTGTGGTTTTGCCAGAGTGAATAGGGAGGGCTAGCGGAAAATACCCACGCCCACACCAAAGTGCACACGGGGTTCCCTGGCCTCATCAGCCGGTGGCCACAGATAAAGATCATCCCCGCGCAATACGGGGTAGCGATAATCTGCCTTGCCCACCTGCCCGAGGCGAATTTCTTCCAGCCTCCCCACCGCTGTGACCATGCGCCCTGTACTGTAATCCTGTGGCTCCAGGTATCCTGGATAAATCACCAGAAAGCGGCCCAGTGAATCTTTTCCTGCGTCGGGTTGCTGACTGCGATAGAGGGGAAAAGCCAAAATTTCCAGCGTAGTGGAATCTGCCTTCGGCTCCGCCTGGATAATACGACCACCCCACACAACCGTCTCATCCATTGCGCCATCAACATCGGCCAACACATCGGCAGGATCGAGCCGCTTGTTGATATGGTCGCCCGAAAAGCCCGGCCCGGATGCGCAACCGGCGATCAATAACGCACAAACCCCTGCTATCACTACAAAAGGGCGGAAGACCATTGCGACTCCTTAGCCATTGCGACTTCTTAAGATGCTGTACTGAATGACCACTCCACCAGCAAACTGGCAGCCCTGCTCACCATAAGCAGTCCCGCTCACCATAGAAAGTGGTATGGGTAATTCCTGTAACGGTAGTAAGGGTAAGGCCCAAAAGGATATGCCCAGGGTGAATCCCAGTAAGGATCGTGGACAGCAGGCCTGCGTTCAGGCAGCGGCGACCACAGATGCAACCCCTCAACCTGAACAATCGGATAATGGTAATCGTACTCACCCACTTTGCCGGTTTTCACCCCGCTCAGCGCCCCCACCACAGTAATCAGGGTGCCGGATTTGAATACTTCCGGATCAAGAAAATCATCGCTGGCCACCATAAACCGGCCAGGACTCTCCCCCGCTTCAGTGGGGCGACTGTTACCTTGCAACGGTCGCGCAAGCACTTCAAGTTGCGAACCACCACTGTTATTCACTGTCTTGACAACACTTCCACCCCATCGGACCACCTGGCCCCGATACTGGTCCGGGTCATTCTGAACCGCTGCAAGGGCTATTTCTGGCGCTGAAACCGGCCGATCCACTGCTTCAGGTATACCGGCACAGCCAGCCAGCAACAACACCACGAAAACTACAACCGCATTAGCTTTCACACTAACCTCTCTGGCACATCACAGATACATGACCTCAAAACTTGCCCGTCAAATATCTGCACATGCCTTAAATATTCTTTCCAGCTTGTTGTGTCTGACAACCAAAGCACAGCTGCGTTCAGCAGGCGCGATATTGCCATTTGCACACCGAGGACGAGCACTCATATGAACCTGGCAGGCACAAAGATCCTGCTGACCATTTCATTGCATCTGTCGACCCTGGAAAATAGAGCATTTAAATCATCCCGTTAACGCGAGACTCAATATCCACATTCAATGAATTTTAAAAAACCCGGAACTGATAATTTTTTTGAAAGTCTATTCCACTGCACAGCCCAAGTAACTTGTATATTGAACAACTCGTTACAGTGAGCAACTTACAAAAAGTAACTTACAAAATCTGGTTATATTCTTAACTTGACTGCTTGGAGAAGACCATGAACGACGACATCATTGCAGGAAAATGGAAACAGCTTAAAGGCAAGGCACGTGAAAACTGGGGAAAGTTGACCGATGACGATTTTGACAAGGCAGAAGGCACGCGGGAATACCTGGTTGGACGCGTGCAGGAAAGATACGGTGTTGCCAAAGATGATGCCGAACGCCAGGTCAAAGAGTTCGAAAAAAGTCTGTAATCCTTTTCTGTGACGGGAACCGGATAGTCAAATCATCCGCAACATCCTCAACAGATTCAATATTCAGACAGTATCTGCTTATGTGAAACGTCCACTTCTGATACAAGGAGTGGACGTTTCTAGGGTCTGTTAACCCTTGCCTGGAAAGACTATATGCAGCGCATCAAAAACCGGGGCAGCAACGCCAGTAGCAGCTAGGGTCTGTTCACACCCTGACTCTTCATATAAGCCACCAGTTGATCGAGACAAATAGACCAACCCTGGTGAAAACCCATCTCCTCGTGTTGCTTTTTACTGGCTTCGTCAGGATGCATGGCAATGGCAGTGTAGCGACTGCCCGTGCCCTCGGATTCAATCAGAATCATGGCGGTGAAAAAGAGTCCCGAACCAGACACAGGCCTTGGCGCAGGCCTGAAGCCGGGCAGCAGCGCGTCAGTCCACACCAGCTTTCTGTTTTCGACAATATCGAGGTAACAGCCCGCGTTGGGGAATTCCTCTCCCTCGGGAGAACGCATGGTTGTCTGAAAACTGCCACCTGGGCGCAGATCTATCTCACAATCAGTTACTGACCAAGGCGCAGGACAAAACCAGGGCATCAGATGATCCGGTTGAGTCCAGGCTTTCCAGATCAACGCCGGGGGAAGATCCACGCTGCGCTCCAGGATCAGGTCAAGCTCGGGGTTGATAGCATGTTGCGATAACGTGTTCATTGCACAAACTCCTCCATTTTTAATCACTGGTGACTGTTACAAGTTTAATCGGCCAGAACCTGGCCGATGAGCAAAGCAGATGTTTTGGCTACACGCTAGCAAGCTGTTTTAAACAGCCTGTATCACCGGCATATCGTCGAGTTCCTCCAGCGGTCTAACCTCCACGGTGCCAACCCTGTTTGTCTGGATACGGGCGGCAACCGCCACGGCCTCATCCTGATTGGCCACATTGATCAAAAAATAACCCCCCAGTTGCTCGCGGGTTTCAGCAAAGGGGCCGTCGGTAATGAGCGTTTTGCCATTGCGCACTTGCAGGCTTCTGGCGGTTTTCACCGGTTGCAGTGGCGCGGCATCCACATAACGGCCCTCCCGGTGCAACTCGTGGCAAAGGGCGATGGATTTGGCTTTAAAGGCCTCGCGGTCGTGTTCAAGCCAGACGGCTTCATCGCAATAGATCAGCAGCAGGTATTTCATGGCATTCCTCAGTAACGCTTAACAGTGGAGTGGTTTTGAATAACAGTCGATTGGGACAAGCAACATTCGACAAACGTTACTGAACAGGCAAGGTTTGCCTGACTGCACAGTCTGAACCCCACCCGAACAGCCAGAACCATAACCAGGCAGTTCCGCTTGAGCGCCCTTGCCGCTAGACTGTGAGCCACACCCAATAACTAATAAAAGATCATTTAAGGAGCGTTTAGCATGCCATCACCAGCGTTGTCACTGGACATCCCCTCCCACGTACCACCCGAACTGGTGATGCCATTTCCGCTGCATTTGGGTGCCACTACCTACGACAATCCCTACGACACTGTCATTCCTGCCATACACAATATGCCCCCGGCTTTCTGGGCGCCGAATGCCTGGTCCGGTATGGAACCGGCCTGGGTGTTTCGCCGTGCCGAGGACCTGAACACCATCTTTCTCGATACCGAGCATTTCTCCAGCAAGGATGTGGCTCCCTTTGCCGCCCTGATCGGCGAAAACTGGCTGATGCTGCCCCTAGAAGCCGATCCGCCGCACCACGCCAATTACCGCGCTCTGCTCACTCCGCTGCTGACGCCCAAGCGCGTGGCCATGATGAACGACCGGGTTCGCGAACACGCCCGCACCTATATCAACCGTTTCAAAGACAATAATGGCTGCGACTTTATCCGCGAATTTGCCGCCCGCTTTCCCATCGCCGTGTTTCTCGAACTGTTTGGCCTGCCCATTGATGAGGTTGAACAATTCCTCACCTGGGAAGACGACCTGCTGCACAACCCCGACCTGGGCGTAAAAGCCGACTCTGTGAGGGCCGTGAAAAATCACCTGATGTCCGTGGTGGATGAACGCCGCAAAAATCCCCGCGAAGATCTGATCAGCCTATTCACCCACGCCACGATCCAAGACCGCCCCGCCACCAGCGATGAAATCTGGGGCTTGTGCCTCACTCTCTACACCGGTGGCCTCGATACCGTCACCAACAGTCTCGGCTGGCATTTCCGCTATCTCGCCACCCACCCTGAACAGCAGCAATTACTGCGCAATAACCCGGCGATGATTCCCGATGCCGTGGAGGAATTGCTACGCGCCTTTTCCATCGCCACCATCACCCGCACCTGTATCAAGCCGGTCACCATCAGCGGTATACGCCTCGAACCGGGCGATAAGGTTATGGTCTCGACACCCCTGGGCAGCACCGACCCTGAAGCCTACGACAAACCCAACGAAGTACAGTTTGACCGCAAACCCCGGCATATGGCTTTTGGCAGTGGCATTCACAACTGCGTTGGGTTGCGCCTGGCGCGGCGGGAATTGCACATTGCACTGGAAGAGATACTGGCCACCCTGCCCCCTTTCCGACTGGCGCCGGATGCCCGGATTCTATCCAGCCTGGGGGGCGTGATTTCGCAGAAGAATTTGCCGTTGGTGTGGTGAGTGGCAAGGTGGGAAAAGAGTGTGAAGCTACCTTTACTCAGAAGGCTGTATGTAAAGGGAGATGGGAGATGGGAGATGGGAGATGGGAGATGGGAGATGGGAGATGGGAGATGGGAGATGGGAGATGGACGAATATTCACCTCTCCCATTTCCCGTACAACATTTCCCTGTCTAAGCCGCTATAACCAGTTTTTAAAGCGATCCGTATAGAACCGGAAGCTGTCGCTGATCATTTCCTCAGTCATGCCAAAAGCCTCAGGCGTGGCGCGATGCAAACCTTTGGGGTTTTCGTCCTGCCAGTTACGAATTTTAGTCGCCAGAGTTTCGTCAAACTCCCAGCCGAGATGCTCGTACAAACCATAAATCTGTTCGGCAGGGTCCTGCACCTGGCGGCGGTGGGAAATATCGTAAAAGCGGTCTTCGCCTATCCTGTCGCGCACGGCCAGGGTTCGCGCCAACGCTTTGGTCCAGCGCTCGATTTGCTGGGGGCCGAGCGCGATCGGATCGGGATTGGCAATAAAAGCCGAACGGAAGCGCTGCATAAACGAACACATTGAAGTGACTGAGCGCACCGGGTCGCGATGGGTCATCACAAAGCGCGCATCGGGATACACTGTTAACAATGCCTCGATGCCAAACAAATGCGGAGGCGAGCGCAAAAACCAGCGGTTGGGCGGGCAGCGCCATTGCAGCAATTTAATGGCGCGTTTGTGAAAGCGGTAGGCGGGTTCCATATCAAAATCAGGGCTGGCGGCCCAATCGGCGTAGCTCGGCACATTCAAAAATGTTTCCAGTGCTGGCGTGGCGAAGGTATAGGTCAGCATGTAGTAACATTCGGTCGGCCCCATAACATCGCGCGGCAGCATATTGCGCAACTCCGGCACCATGGCCTCCAACTGCTGGTTGCCCGCTTCACAGGCGGCAATGCGCGGGTCGGTAAACTGGGTGGCGGCCTCGGGCGGCGGGCACAGGCGATTGGCTTCCCAGTCGCGCAGCACGCGGGTGTTTTTGTCCAGCGACATGATAAAACCGTGGGCAGTGCTGCCAGTGCGTGGCATGCCCAGGCCAAACACCGGCGCCACTACCTCAACGTCGTCGATCTCGGGATTTTTCTTATAGCAGGCTTCAACTTCGAGCAGATTGATGAGGCCGCCAATCAGCATTTCCGGCGCGCCGACCACCCCCAACTCCGACAGCTCACATTCGTCATTGATCGATTTGACCAGTCTGTCCAGCGGCGCTATATAGCCGTCATCGCCAAAATCGCGCAAACCTGTGCGCTGTTGTGCCTGGTCAATAAGGTATCCGGTATCAATCATAATTTAGCCTTTATTGTATTTATCGCGGGTAAAGCAGCACTTTAATAAAGCAACTGTATTAAAAGGCGTCCAGACTATACTATGGCGCTTATGCTTGTAAACAATCCCCAGAGGCCGCCCAGCACATCGTGGCTGGCGATTTGGCAGGCCAATCTGGAAGCGGGCTGTGAAGCCGATGTGCAACAGGCACAAGCACCTGAAATCACCACAACTAACAATAAACTAAAGGTAAACAGACACATGACAACCAATGTTTTTGCGCTGGTAGAAATCGACCCGGCAAACCTCAACGATGTGGACCGGCCCGTCTATGAATGGCTGACCCAACGCTTTGGCGCGGCACCGCTGGAATTCAAGCGCCTGTTGCGCTGGCGTCTTGGCTGGGAGGCAACGGTCACTATCGACGGGGTGCCAACCGGCGTGCTGGTGCGGGCCACCCGGGGCGAAGGATTTCGGGCGCCGATTCCTCTCGACCTGGAAGCCAGGTTGCACGATGTGATGGAGCAACACGGCGTCCGTGCGCCCCATGTGTACGGCATGATCGACAAACCGTTTGCCATGGTGATGGAACGGCTGGAAGGGGGTATCAACACCGAGTTGATAGAAGATGCCGACGCCCAGTGGAAGGTGCGTGCCGAATATATCGAGATGCTCGCCAGGCTGCACGCCATACCCGTAGAGGAATTTGCCAAGGTCGGGCTTGCCCTGCCAACCACTCCGAATCGGGGATCGCTGGAATATTATCAGGGGCACATCACCGCCATGCGCAACCACCTGGCGCCCCGCTCCCTGCCGTTTCTGGAATTCCTCGATAAATGGCTGGTGAACAACGCGCCGCAGCACCGTGATCGGGCAGCCCTGGTCACCGCCGACTCCGGGCAGTTCATGTATGAGGGTGACCGCATGACCGGCCTGATCGACTTTGAACTGGCCTATATCGGAGACCCGGCTGCTGAATTTGCCGGTATGCGCGTACGCGACACCAACGAACCGCTGGGCGATATTGGCCGCTTGCGCGATCTTTACGAGCAGTTAACCGGCGACCATATCGACCGCAAGTTGATCGCCTACCACAGCGCAGGCTTTGCTGGCAGTGCTGGCCTTCTTACCTTCCCCATGGCCTACGACTGCGAGCCGGATGTTGATTACGTGGCATATCTGCATTTTTCCATCTGCATGGTTCGCTGGGGTTTACAGGGTGTTTTCGAGTGTATGGATATGGAGCAGGAGCCAATCACTCCCCCAAGGCAAAACCCCACCCTGCCTTTCTCTGGCGCAACCAAACAACTCAAGGCGCTGATGACTGGCTGGAAAACCGACGACAAGGCTCTGATCTATCATTTTGAGGGTGCCGCCGCACTGGCAACCTATCTCGACCGGTGCCTGGTCTATGGTCAGGATATTCTTGAGTCTGACCTGGCGGATATTCAGGCGCTGATTGGCCGCAAAGTATCCACCCGGGAAGAAGCGGATCAGGCGCTTGCAGCGTGGATTCGCGATGCGGGTCAAGAGCACGAACCCGCACTGGCCAGACTGTTTGACCGCTGGTTACAGCGTCAGAGCTTTTTGCTTGAGGGCTGTGGTTCACAGGCGCATCTCACGGAATGCACGCTACAGCCTATTGCACGTCGGGGTGATGATACGCAGGCGTAGCACCGAATCAACACCGGCCGCACCTCGCGTGGTGTGAATTGCGTGTTATTTCTGAAGAGATACTGGCCAGACTACACCCGCTATGGCATTCCCGGTGCTTGATGTACAAGATCAAAAGATCCAGTTATCGATCCATCTTGCTTTTCAATTGGAGCGTCATCTTCGAAACCTTTTAAGGGGTCCATATTTTCCTTTTTAACAAAATATTTATGGTTCGAAATTCTTGATCTCAATCCTGACAAGCAGTCTGCGATAGCAGTAAAAGGTAACTGACTTACTCCGCATATACAGTTTACTCAATATTCCTGTAAGCCAGCGCTTCACGAATCTTGTTTGCCAGTTCGGCGCGGCGGTAGGGTTTGCTGACCATCACTTCGCCGCCCACCAGTTTGTGGCCGTGCAGCACCGCATTTTCGGTGTAGCCGGAGGTGAACAGCACCGGCATATGGGGGAAGCGCTGCCGCACTTGCTCAGCCAGTTCGCGACCATTGATACCGCCAGGCATGATGATATCGGTAAACAGCAGGTCGAAATCGCTGTGGTGGGCAAGAATTTCCAGCGCCTCGGGGCCACTGGCAGCACTGATCACCTCGTAACCGAGACTGCTGACCAGGGTTAGCACAAACTTGCGCACCAGTGGATCGTCCTCCACCAGCAGGATTTTTTCGCTGCCGGTGGGTTCTGCCAGCGCGCTGGCCTGGGGTGCCGGTCTTTCGACACCGGGGTTGCGGGCGCGTGGCAGGTAGAGCTTCATGGTGGTGCCCACCGACTGCTCGGAATAAATCTTGATATGGCCGCTCGACTGTTTGATAAAGCCGTACACCATGCTCAGGCCAAGACCGCTGCCCTTGCCCACTTCCTTGGTGGTAAAAAATGGATCGAAAACCCGTGCCAGCACTTCGGGGGAAATACCGGTGCCGGTATCCGACACGGCCAGCAGCACATAATCCCCCGCCTGGGCATCGGGGTTGTGGCGCACATAATCGTCATCGAGATGGACATTGACCGTTTCGATGGTGAGTCGCCCGCCCTCGGGCATGGCATCGCGGGCGTTGATCGACAGATTCAGCAGCGCATTTTCCAGCTGGCCGGGGTCGACCAGAGCTGGCCACAGCTCGGCACTCTCCTCCACCTGTATCTCGATATTTTCACCCAGGCTGCGACGCAGCAGGGATGTCATTCCTGTCACCAGGGTGCTGACATCGATCACCTGCGGGTCCAGGGGTTGGCGGCGGGCAAAGGCCAGCAGGCGGCGGGTCAACTCGGCGCCCTTTTCGGCAGCGGTGAAGGTCATCTTCGCCATTCTCTGGCTGCGTGGGTTGTGTTCGAGGTCGGTGACCAACTGTTCACTGTTACCCATCACGATGGTGAGCAGGTTGTTGAAATCGTGGGCGATGCCGCCGGTGAGGTGGCCGATGGATTCCATTTTGTGGGCGTGGCGCAGCTGTTCCTCCGCCTCGTGCTCGACAGTGAGATCGCGCACCATGGCGACAAAAGCCTGGCCCTCGCCGATGACAATGCGATTGAGCAGTATGCTGATCGGGAATGTGCTGCCATCCTCACGCTGCCCGCGCAGGTAGCACGGCTGGTTGTGATTGTCGTGGCTACCGCAGTATTGCAGGCTGGCGACGTAATCGTCGTGCGAATCATCGTCAAGCAAGCGGGTGACAGGCTGGCCAGTGAGCGTTTCTGCGCTGTAGCCAAAAGTGGATGCCACTGCCGGGTTAACCGATTCAATCAGGCCGTTTTGATTAAAGGTGATAATGCCTTCGTTGATACCGTTGACGATGGCGCTGTAGCGCTCCTCAGAGGATTTGACCTTGCCTTCCAGACGCCTGGCATATTCTTCAATGGTGCGATTGGCGGCGGCCAGTTCTTCGCGGTGCTGCTCAAGGGCGCGGTTGGCGTTTACCGTATCCTCGAAGGCGGAAATCAGCAGGTCGAGAATTTGTTCCTTTTCTGAATTGATGGTGAAAATCTTGCCGAAAAAGGCCACCTGCAGGCCGACCTTGAGCTTGCCCTGACTCTTGAGGGCACGGTTGTAGAGAATGAAATTGATGCGCTCCAGCAGGGTTTCAGTGTTGTAGGGTTTGGTGTGGAAATTGTCGGCACCACATTCAAGACCGCGAAAGATATCCATGGGGTCGCGCCGGGTGGTCAGCAGCACTACCGGCATCTCCGGCCACAGGACCTTGGCCTGCTGGCACAGTTCGTAACCGGAAATGCCGGGCATCACGATATCGGAAATCACCAGATCAAAGACAGCTTCCTCAAGGAGCTGCAATGCGTCCTCACCGTTGTGGGCTACGGTGACGCTGTAATTTGCGCCTTCGAGGATATAGCGCAACTGCTCGGCCTGGGTCGCGCTGTCCTCTACAACGAGAACCCGGGCCTTGTAACTCATGGTGTTCATTACTGCTCTCCCTGTGCCTGTTTTTTCTGCAATTGCTTCATCACCAGCCGGATCATGGCCGGGGCTATCTGCGAAAGTGGCAGGGTCAGGCTTGCCAGCCCTGCCTCATGTATTACCCGTGGCATGCCATATACCACGCTGCTTGATTCGTCCTGGACAAAGAGTGTGCCCCCGGCTGCATGCAGGGTGCGTGCACCGTCGAGGCCGTCGCTACCCATTCCCGTCATCACCACGCCCAGGGTGCGGCTGCCGAAAGTGCGAGCCACCGACTCAAACAGATGGCTGGCGGAGGGTCGAAATCCGGCTAAAGGGGGAGTGGATGACAGGGCGATGCGCTGCTTGCCGGCAACGCCGAGGTGCCTGTCTTCCGGCGACAGGTACACGGTGCCGGGCTGAAGCCGCTCACCATCGACGGCCAGCTTGACGTGAATGGCCACCTGACTGTCGAGCCAGGCGGCAAAACCCTCAATAAAACCGGGCGCAATGTGCTGCACCACCAGCAGCGGCAAGGGGAAATCCACCGGCAACTGACCAAACACTTTGGACAGTGCCGCAGGCCCGCCAGTGGAAGCGGCGATGGCAACAACGCTGAAAGGTTCATCCAGCTCAGGCAGGCGTGTGAGCAATGCCTCGGCAAGCTGGGGAGCGTGACCATTGGGGCGCTGACGCACCAGCTTCATGCCCGCCATCGCCTTGACCTGGCGAATCAGTTGGCGGGCGCCCTGGCCGAATTCATCCCGGTCGGCGGTCACCGGTTTTTCCAGCAGGGCCAGGGCGCCGGCTTGCAGTGCGGTCATGGCAGCGGACACTTCGCGTACATCAATACTGCCGGTAACGATAATAATGGGTGTGGGCTGCTCGCTCATGATCTGCCGGGTTGCCTCGAAGCCGTTCATCAGCGGCATATTGACGTCCATGGTGATCACATCGGGCTTGAGCTCGCGGGTCATGGCCACCGCCTGGCGACCATCGCTGGCGACGCCGACCACGGTGATTTGCGGATCGGCATTGAGCGTCCACACCAGCAGCTCCTGAAGTGTTTTTGAATCTTCGGCAACCAGCACTCTGATCATGATGTCCCCATTACAACTACATTCTCATAACAACTGGTGAATGGCCGCCAGCAGTTCCGTCTGGTCGAAACTGCTTTTTACCAGGTAGGCATCAGCCCCCGCCTGCATACCCCGCATGCGGTCCTGGTCGGTTTTCAGCGCCGTGACGAGGATGATTGGCAAACTCTGTAAACGGTTTGAACCACGGACTGCCTCGGTGAGGGCAAAGCCATCCATATTGGGCATTTCGATATCGCTGACCAGCAGATCCACCGCCTCGCGCTGGAGAATCTGCCAGGCCTGCAGGCCATCCTCCGCCACCAGCACAGTGAAATTTTCCTCTTCGAGAATACCTTTCATCAGGGTGCGGGTGGAGAGGGAGTCCTCCGCCACCAACAGGCGCTTGCGCTGCAACGAGGGTTTGTCCTGCAGCGTGGCCTGCGGCCCCTGCCCGGTGAGTTCAAGCGCGTGCCGGATCAGGGTGGGGGCATGGACGATCAATGTTACCTGCCCGTCCCCCAGCAGGGTTGCACCCACCAGTTGCTGCAACGGGTGAAAACGTGGCCCCAGGGATTTGACCGGCAGCGAGAGCTCTTCCAGCAGTTCATCCACCATAAACAGTGCACGGCCTGTATCGCTGCGCAACAGCAGCGCAGGCACTTTCACACCTTCCCCAAGGGAGGGTCCGTCACCCTGAAGGACTCGACTGAGCTGGAAAACACGCACCACTTCGCCATCCACAATCAGGGAGTCGTGGCCCTGGGCGCTGGTGATATCACCGGGATTGATACGCAGCAGGCGTTCCACAGCCTCAACGTCAAAGGCGTAGTTCTGACCATTGCTTGTCACCAGCACTGCCGGCAAGAGCGACAGAGTGAGGGGCAATTGCAGGGCGAAGCGCAGCCCGGCGCCGGGCTGGTTTTCAACGCTGACACTGCCGCGCAGCCGCTTGACCGTGGTGCTGACCACATCGAGCCCAACCCCGCGCCCGGCGAGCAATGACACTTCGCGCTCGGTGGAAAAACCCGGGGTAAAAATCCTCTGTACCAGCTTGTCGTCGCTGATTTCCGCTCCACCGTCATCGAGGCGGGCACGGATGGCGGCAAAATCCAGCCCGCGGCCATCGTCGCCAACACTTATCTCCACACCGCCTCCACGCAACCCGGCGCAGACTGTGATCAATCCGCGCAGCGCTTTGCCGCACTGCTGGCGTTTCTCGGGGGATTCAATGCCATGGGCCAAGGCGTTGCGCACCAGGTGCAAGAGGGGATCGCGGATACTCTCGATAATGGTGCGGTCCATTTCGATGTCACCTCCCCGGATCAGCAGTTGCACCTCCCTGCCACTCTCACGGGACAGATCCCGCACCACCCGCAGCAGACCTTCACAGGCCTCGGCAAAGGGCGCCATGCCGGCGTGGAGAATATCCGCCTCCAGGGGTTCGGCGACCTGATCGAGGGCGCGGCGATCACTGGCCAGCCCGGCCAGCAATGTGCGAAGTTGGGGAGCCAGGGCCTGTGCGCCATTTGCCTGCGCAGAACCAGACCGGACAGCCTCGTCCAGGCACTGTTGTAGCGCCCGCTGGCGGGCGGCCAGACGCTGGCGACTGAGCAGCAATTCACCACCCAGGGTCATCATGCGCTCGACCCGGGCGGCGGGAAGGCGCACGCTTTTTTCCTGGCCACCCACCTTGCCCGTGGGTGGAAGTTCGCGTGCCTCCTCGATTGGAGCTAATTTGTCTGCGACAGCTGTGGTTGCTGGCCTAACCGCGCTGGCCGCTGCCAGAGGTGGTGAATCCTGTGGCTCAGCATTCCGGCTATCAACATCGCGGCTCTCAACATCCTGTGTATGGAGTACGTCCAGTGCGGGAATGATTCTGCCTAGCGGGCCATCCCGATCATCCAGCACGGCGGCACCGGAGCGCTCGCCCTCCCCAGCCGCGCGAATGGCATCAAGGGCGGAGAACAACAGTTGCATGGTTGGCAAATCGAGGCTGAGGGTCTCGCTCCGGCCGCGCACGAACAGGGATTCGAGTGCGTGGGCGACCTTTTCCAGCAGCGGGTGCTGGACCGCGTGAGCCGCCCCCTTGAGGGTATGGGCAGTGCGGAACAGGCTCTCGATCAATGGCTGCTGGTCACTACCCGCAGCTGCTGACTCAAGGGCCAGCAGATCGCGCTCCAGGGCCTGCAAGTGCTCGTCCAGCTCGATCAAAAACACCTGGCGCAGGTGTTTTTGAAACGCGTCCCGATCCATCGCCTAGGCTCCCAGCAATGCCTTGAGCCGCAACCCCAGATTGTTCAGGTCCCGCGCTGCGCCCTCGGATTGGCGCGTCGCCGCACTGGTCTGGCTGGTCGCTTCATTGATATCCCGCATCGCCTGGCGGATCTGGCCCATGCCGATGGTTTGCTGAGAGGTTGAGGCGGAAATCTGGCTGGCGGCAATGGCCGCCTGGTCGACGGTTTCGGTCAGGGTGTGGATGGTGTCACCGGCCTGGTTGATAAAGCGCAGGGTGGCGGTGACGCTTTTGCTGCCCTCCTCAGTGACCATCACCGCACTGGTGGTGGATTTCTGGATTTCCCCAAGGATCAGCCGCACCTGCTGGGTGGCCTGCTTGGCCTGGCTGGCAAGATCCTTGATTTCCCGCGCCACGACGGTAAAGCCACTGCCGTGTTCACCGGCCCGTGCCGCTTCAATACCGGCGTTGAGGGCCAGCAGGTTGGTCTGCTCGGCCACCTCATTGACCGCGGCAATGATTTCGCCGATGGATTGGGCCCGTTCCGCCAGGGATAGAATATTGCGGGCCGCCGACTCAGTATGGCTGTGCACATTGTCCATATTGGCGATGGCGGTTTCGATGGCATCAAGACCGGCCTTGCTGATCAGCGCCACCTGTTGGGCGGAATCTGCCACCTGTTTTGCCCGCTGGGCCGCCTGCTCGGAGGTTTGCACCACTTCGTCAACGGTGCTGACGGTTTGCGCCACTGCCGCCGCCTGCTCCTGCGCGCTGGCAGCCTGCTGCGAGGTGCCTGCCAGCAATTCTGCCGTGATGGAGGCCAGAGTACTGATGCTGTCGGTGAGGGTGCTCAACACCCTGCGCATGATCCAGGTCGCAATGATCAGCACGACCAGCAGAACAACGCCAAAGCCGAATTGCAGCCAGCGCGACTGGGTAATGCGCTCCTGCATGTGCTGGCGCTCCTCTGCAACTATCCTGGCAGTATTGCCACTCAGCACAGTCAATGGTTCGCGCAGGGCAATCAACTTGGGGCGCAGATTTGTTACATCACGTTCCATCAGCAACTCCTCGATCAGCGGTAGCGTCTCCCGCTGCCAGTGCTGCTGGTTACTGCGGATCTGTGCCTGGCTTTCCGCATTGCGCACGGGCTGCAATCCCTGCGATGGATCTCCCTTGAGCAACACCTCAAAGCGCTGATCGACTTCGCTGATCAGCTCGCGGAGACTGACCCGGGCACTGCGACGGAATTCCGGATTCTCATCGCCCAGCTGCAGCAGGGCGAGGGCAATTTCCGCCGCGTGGGCACGCCCGGAGCCGAGCCGGTCGAGGGTGTCCGGAATGGTCTCCAGGGTAGTGAGCGTCGACACATTAACTGCCAGCAGAGTCAGATTGCCGACCATCATCACCAGCACGATGGCGGTTAATTTGCCGCTGAGCGAAGTGAGCCATTGGGTGACTTTATTCATGGGGTAATACTCCTTGTTATCGTCACAGTCTTGGGCAATGAGGCCGCCGATGCTGGATTTGCCATCAGCGACCCGGCAGGTTACACAGTGAAATACAGCCGTTCGTCAGCCAGCAGTGCTGCACCATCCAGCACAGTGATGGCGCGGGTCGATTCCGGATTTGTCAGCAGGCCCACCACCAGGCTGGCCGTGCCGGGGACGTCACTGCCAGCAGAGTCATCCAGGGGTTTGATATCGTCCTCCGCACCCGTCCACTGCCCAGTCACTGAGCTGACCAAGAGGGCAAACTCCACCCACTGTTCACCGACCAGCAACAGGTAGTCAGCGCTGTCACCGGAAACGGTTTGCTGGTTGAGCAGCAGGCCGGGGTCAATCACCGCGACAATATCGCCCTTGTAGCTCGCCACTCCCCGCAAGTACTGCGGCACCGAGGGCAAGCGGGTGATGGCCCCCGCCTGGGCGACGCCGCGCAAATACCGGGTGTCGACAGCAAATTGCTGGGCACCCAGTTCAAACAGAGTCAGCTCGCGCAGTTGATGGGTTTTGACAACGGCTTTTTCGCAGGCCAGTTCTCTTGCACGCTGCGCAAAAATGCTGGCAATGCGTTCAGCCGAGGGATTGAGAGTCGCCTCGGTTATGCGGCTGGCCTCGGCCAGACTGGTGCGCACAGCACTCCAGTCGATAGGGGTGCGCGCCTGAGGCACGCTTTCCTCCGCAGGTTTGTCCCCCGGTTTGGTATTCACGCACTGTCTCCCAATCTGCTGTGAAGGGCGTTGAGTTGCTGCTGCGCGGCCTGCACCAGCAACCCCGCAGGCTCACCGTCGCTGAGCGGCAGCAGCTGTTTGTCTGGCAGTGCGCCAGCATGCTGGATGGCATTTCGATAGGACCGCTGGGCATCACCAATTTTCGCCAGGCGGCTGTAAAGCAGGCCGCAGGTGAAGTGCACAACCGCCAGGGATGAATCGAGGTAGAGCAGTTTTTTCAGCTGCGCCAGGGCCTGCTCGTCGTCACCCTGCTGCATACACAAAAGAGCCTGGGCATAGAGGAGCGCCTGCAGATCGAGCTCTTCAGAACTGACGCTGCCTCTGATGTCAGCAGCAACACCATCATTTTCGATCTGTGCTTTGGGAATGTTCGACAAGGCATTGGCGCTACTTGCCCGACGCGAGGATCGCTCCCGTTTCACACCCGATGCTGGCGCAACGAAGGCAGGGGCAGGTGCTGTTTCCGGCACTGACACCTGCCCGGTGCTAGTCACCAATCGCTTGACGGGTTTGTGGTAAACAAGGCCACCCGGTGTGAGCTGGGCTTCAAAGGGCGCAAGGCCGGAGAGCAACGGATCAGAGGGGCCGGGAATCAGATAGCCGCCGGGGGCAAGGCTGTCATAAAGGCGCTGGGCTACATGGCGGATAGTCGCGGCATCCAGATAAATCAGCACATTGCGGCACAGTATCAGATCGAGCGCCTCCACTGCGTATTCTGCGGACGGGTATCCCTTGCCTGCCAGATTGAGGTAGAAAAAATTCACCTGCTTGCGAAAACGCTCTGCCACTTCGTAGTGCTTGCCGCTGCGGCGCAGGAAAGATTCGGGCAGTGCCATGGCGCGTTCACCGCGCACGGACCAGGCGCTGTAGCTGCCCTTGCGGGCGCGACTCAGGGCACGTCGCGATATATCACAGGCCAGCAACCTGACCCCCGACGGCGCTATCCCTGACTCCTCGAACAGCATTGCCAGGGTGTAGGCTTCCTCACCACCGGCACAACCAGCGCTCAGAACGCGCAGCACATGGTCAGGACCACGCAACTGACCAATTGCCGGAATAACGGTCTGGCTGATATAGGTGAAATGAGACGGGTCGCGGAAAAAATAGGACTCCGGGATAGTGACAAGACTGAGCAGCCGATCCAGTAACGCGGCATCAACCTGCAGGCGCTGCAGCAACGCGTTCAGGCTGGAACCGGTTTCCACCATCAGTGTGTTGCTGGCACGGGCAATCATTGCCTGGTGATCAGCGGTCAATTTGATCCCCGTGCAACGGGTAATCAACGCACTGATACTGGCGATTTCGCTATGCGCCATCGCCGATTCGGTCATGACAGATCCTGCTCTGTCGCTGCCAGGGCACTATCCAGGCTGTCCCTCTCACTCTCTGCCAGCAACCTGGTCAAATCGTGAATCAGCACCAGGCCGTCAGGGAGCTTTCCAACTCCGGAAATGTAGCCGCTGTTCTCGATCAGGCTGCTTGCATCGGTAACCCATTCAGCGGGTACTTCGCAGGTGCCAATGGCATGATCGACCCACAACCCGACGACCCGGTTGGCGGTGTGTACCACCAGCAGGTAATCCGATAACTCTGCCTCCTTCACCTTGAGCTGAAAGCGGGTGCGCAAGTCCACCACCGGGACAGCCCGTCCGCGCAAGTTGATAACACCGGGAATAACCACAGGGGCGTTGGGCAAAGGGGTCAATGCAGGCATGCGGACAAATTCCTGCACAGCAGAAAGAGGGACACCGTAACGGGTGTCCCCCAGTTCGAAGAGGCACAACTCCAGTTTCGCGCCAATCCTGATGGCCTGCGGATCCATTTCTACTTCCTTTACGGGAATCGCCTTGGGCAATCGCGAAATCGGGCACAGTCAGAATAATGCCACACTGACGCACATGCAAAATTGCTCGGAATTGCCAGAGGCGTACGTCTTTATAAACCAAAAAGGATAGTGCCAGCTGATGGCCAGCGGCGATAAAACAGACGAACAGGCGCTACGGGCCGATCAACTGACTGAGATAACAATTTTTGTCGTTATTTTCCAACTCTGTAAAAACATTCCCGCAACGCGGGCACACCCGCAGACATTGCCTGGTCAATAAGAGCTTCCCGAAATATGCAGCTCTCATAGGTGATCAACAACGTCACATCACTCCAGGCCCCTGCTCACCAGCTGCACGCCGTCAGCAGCCAGTACACTTATGCCACAGCTTCTTGCAGGCAGTATGACAGCAGACAACAGGTTGCTGTTAGGGTTTATAAACCCAGCGCAGTAATTTCGATGCGAGCAGCAGCGCCGTGCAATCGCGAGGCCTCACCCTCTACCTCGTCTCCGGGAGCAAGGGATGGCCACAGATCAGCAAGATTCGCCACAATGGTTTGCGCCTGATCAACCGCCTCGGGGGACTCGGCACGCATTTCAGCTGGCAATTCAGCAAGCCGTCGACTGGCAATTTGCGTGAAACCATAGGCATCCTGGTATTCGTGGGCGTTGACAAGCTTTCCGTCTTCCACCCCCAGCCCATACTCTTCACCAGCGGTGCGCAGTAAATCCTTGACGCTCAGCAATGCTGTTTTCAGCGACGGATTCGTCACCGATTCCGCCGCTTTTATCGCGGCTTCGAGTGCCAGGTAGGCTTTATCAACCTCAGCCTGGTTCGCACCACTGGCGACAGCCTCTGCCAGGTTGCTCAACTGCTCATCAAAAGCGGCACCACCGCGATGAGTGATTGCCGGTACCAGACCGGCATAGAGTTCGTCCCGCGGGTGCTTCATGTGCATCCTCGCCATCGGCGCATGCCCCTGGCTGTAGAGTTGATAACCCACCAGAAGATGACCGCGGATCAAACCCAGGCGGGAGAGATAGGCCACATCATCGGCTTTCAGGTTGGTGGGAGTAACGCCTTCACCCTCGCCACCTTCACCACCTTCGCCAGCAACTGCAGCGCTGGATACCGGCGAACTGGTCAATGCAGGGTCGACAGCGGCTGGATTGTTGTCTGCTGCTACAGCGCCAATACTGATACCGCTGGCCAGGGCAACGCCCAGGCTCAGCCAACGCTTTCTGAATTCTTGCATGATCTAACTCTCAACGCGGATTCGTGATAGATTGGCGACTCTGCCACAAATGCAACTGATTCTCAATATGATTTTACATCTCTCCCAATGCCTGGATTCTGCTGAACTCGAAGCCGTGTGCGAAGCAGCCGCCAACAGCCGTTATCACGACGGTCGCGACACAGCGGGTGCCGCCGCCGGGCAGGTAAAACACAACCAGCAGGCCGACAGCACACAAATTGCCGGCCTGTTGCGCCTGGTTGAGGACAGGCTGCGCAGCAACGACCTGTTTATGAAGGCAACTTACCCCGCTGGCTTTCCACGTCTGATACTCAGCCGCTATCTGGCGGGAATGCGCTATGGCAGCCATGTGGACGAAGCGCTGATCGACGGCCAGCGCACGGATATTTCCTTTACGCTGTTCCTGTCGCCCCCGGAAAGCTACCAGGGCGGCGAGCTGGTGCTTGAGGACACTACGGGTGAACGAACCTGGAAGCTGGGCGCCGGTGACCTGTTGCTGTATCCCGCCACCTACCTGCACCGCGTCAATGAAGTCAGCGAAGGTGAGCGCCTGGTGGTGGTCGGCTGGGTCACCAGCCGCATCCGGGATGCGGGCAGGCGCGAGTCTTTGTTCGAGCTACAGCAATCATTGCACGAAGAATTTAGCCACAGAGGCAAGACCGAACAGTTTGATCGCCTGTCGCGACTTCGCAACAATTTGCTGCGCCAATGGCTGGATTATTGACTCTGGAAATTGCCTGGTTTTGCACTTGTCAGCAGTTTTCAGAATGCTAGGGGGTGTTAACAATTAAAGTCACTTCCAGGATAATTCTGCCATTCACGGATGTTATTTTTGTTGAGCTATGGCGCGCAGATTATTAAGAGAAGATCAATGGACTCGTATAGAGCCGTTGTTGTCGGGGAAGTCCGGCGATTGCGGTGTGACGGGAAAGGACAATCGTCAGTTTATAGAAGCAGTGCTGTGGATTTGCCGCACAGGTGCCCCTTGGCGTGACTTGCCTGCGGAGCTGGGGAACTGGCATACGATTTATACCCGATATAACCGCTGGTCAAAAAAGGGGCGCTGGAAAGCCATCTTCGAAGCCCTGTCGGAGGAGCCGGATTTGGAATACTTGATGGTGGACGGCTCAATAGCGAGAGTTCATCAACATGGTGCCCCCAAAAAAACAGCCAGGACAGCGAAGCGGTAGGCAGGTCTCGGGGTGGATTGAGCACCAAAATCCA
>LADM01000001.1 GCA_000961645.1 Gammaproteobacteria bacterium BRH_c0
ACCTGGAACCACGACGGTCCCTCCTTTGAAGAATACCTCGGCGACGCCAAGTTCTACTTCGACATGCTGTGGAAGCGCACCGACAACGGCCTGGAAGTGCTGGGCGCGCCCCAGAAAGTCTCCATCGACTGCAACTGGAAGTGTTCCGGCGAACAATCCGGCGGCGACGGCTTCCACACCCTCAGCCTGCACCGCTGGCTGATTGAAGCGGGCCTGTTCCGCAGCGACGGCGATGATCCCACTGACCTCGCCCCTGCCATGTACGGCATCAACGTCAGCGCCAACGGCCACAACGCACGCTGCATCCCCATCGAAGGCACCTTCGACATCGCCAAGAAAATGGATGCCTCCAGCATGAGCCTGGAGGACCGCCTGTACAAACTGGCGCCCCCCGGCATCCACAAGGAGCTGGTGCCGCAGCTGCAAAAGCACCTCTCCACGGAGCAGATCGAACTGCTGGTGAAATCCCCGCCGCAGGTGGGTGGCATCTTCCCCAACCTCAACTTCCTGTTTGTCTACGCGCCGCAGCCTGACGGTGAAGTGCTGGGCGCCATGGCGATCCACATCATCGTCCCCAAAGGCCCGCACCGCTCCGAGTTCTGGACCTGGATGTTCACCGAAAAGGACACCCCGGAAGAAACCAAGGAGAAGATGCTGCGCAACGCCGTGCAGCAAGTGGGCACCTCGGGCCTGATCGAACAGGACGACACCGACACCTGGCCGCACATCAGCCTGGCGTCCAGGGGTTACAAAGGCCGCAAGGACATGACCCTCAAGTATCAGGCGATCCTGGGCGAGAGCAAGCCCGAGGGCTGGCCTGGTGGTGGCAAGGTGTTTGCCGGCTTCTCCAAGGACGACACCCAGTGGGAATGGTGGGAAGCGTATTACGCCGCCATGAACAAGACCTACGACTAATCACAGGACCTGCAACGCCATGACCAATCTTGCCGTAGAAAAACCTGACAACCTGGCTCCCCACACCGACCGCATCGCGGTGGGTTCGCCCCTGTACAACCAGATCGTCGAGCACCTGTACGACGAAGCGGCGCTGCTCGACAACCTCGACCTGCGCACCTGGCAAAAGAGCTTTACCGATGACATTTTGTACCAGGCCCCGGTGCAGATCACCGGGCGCAAGTCCGAGCGGTTGCCGAAGAAGCGCCAGATGATGCACCTGTTCGAGAACTACTTCTCGATGGAGATGCGCATCCACAAGGTGCACGACACCGCGGTGTGCTGGGCGGAGGAGCCGCGTTCGCGCACCCGCCGCCTGATCACCAATATCCGCGCCTGGAAGACCGAGACCGAGAACGAACTGTCGGTGGTGAGTTACTTCCTGATTCCGCGCAACCGCTTTGAATCGAACGAGTACCAGATTCTGTCCGGTGAGCGCCAGGACCGGTTCCGCTTGATCGATGGCGAGCTGAAGCTGGCACGACGGAATATCATCCTCGACATGTCGGTGCTGAGCATGCCCAACCTGGCAATCTTCCTGTAAGTTGGCATTTTCTGCGCAACAAAAAAGCCGTGATGTTAATCACGGCTTTTTTGTTGGAACTGGGTGTGCTTGGTGCAGGTGGCGTTAGTACTGAGCCTGGGGCAGGGTAACAACCAGGCCATCAAGTTCATCGCTGACAAATACCTGGCAGCTGAGACGGCTGTTGTCCTGCGGGTCGATAACGCATTCCAGCATATCCTTCTCGATAGATGATGGCTCATTCACTTTGCCGACCCATGCTGCGTCTATATAGCAGTGACAGGTTGCGCAGCTGCAAGCGCCGCCACACTCGGCAACAATGCCGTCAATGCCGTTATCAAGGGCGGCCTGCATCAGGCTGGTGCCATTCTCGACATTGATTTCGTGAGAGGTGCCAGCGGGGTCAATAATAGTAACTTGTGCCATGATTTGTCCTCAATCGGTGTAGTTAAAGTTGAAAAGCTTCCTGGATGTCGACGGACTCATCCGCCACCATCTCGGGATTCGCTGTTTTTTGTTCTGCCAACGCCCGTTTACAGGCCATGAATTCCTTGGGTCGGTTGATGGCGTCAACGGCGATAAGACGGCCTTCTTTATAGTAGAAAGCTGCAAAGCTGCGGCCGGTTTCGGTGGAGCCACGCACCACTACCTGGTCAAAACCCTGGGACAGGCCAGCAATCTGCAGTTTCAGATCATACTGATCGGACCAGAACCAGGGCAGGGCGCGATAGGGTTCGAGTTTACCGCAAATGGTGTTGGCGGCAACGCGGGACTGATCGGTGGCGTTTTGCACCGACTCAAGACGCAATTGAATGTCGTAGATGGGGTTGTAGTGGTTGGTGCAATCACCGGCGCCCAGGATATCGTGATCATTGGTACGGGCGAACTCATCCACTACCAGGCCATTGTCCACCTTGAGGCCAGCTTGCTCGGCCAGCTCAACATCGGGAATCACGCCAATACCTACAACCACCAGATCGGCAGGGATAACCTGACCGTCGGCAGTGGTGACGGATTCAACCTTGTACTTGCCATCAATCGACTCTACAGCGGCATTGGTGAGGATTTTAACCCCTTCCTCACTGT
Organism: Gammaproteobacteria bacterium BRH_c0; assembly: GCA_000961645.1. Lineage (GTDB taxonomy): Bacteria > Pseudomonadota > Gammaproteobacteria > Pseudomonadales > Porticoccaceae > NAT127. The sequence goes on from LADM01000001.1 coordinate 2,564, forward strand.
GGACCCGGCTGTAGAACGCCGAGACTTCCGGGGCGGTAACACGCTGGAGCACGCGGGGCAGGGCTTCCAGTACAGTAACGTCCATATCGAGGCTGCGCAGCGCTGCTGCGGTCTCAAGGCCAATGTAGCCGCCGCCGATGATAACGGCTTTCTTGGCATGGCCGAGGTATTCGCGGATATGGTCTACATCATTGAGGTCGCGCAGATAGAAAACGCCGGGCAGGTTGTGACCGGGAATGGTGATTTTGCGGACCTTGGCGCCAGTAGTGAACACCAGCTTGGTGTAGGGGATATCGGTTTGATTGTCGAGGTGTACTTTTTTGTTGGCACGATCCACGGCAGTGACTCGGGTGCCGAGGATAACTTCAATATCAGAACGCTCATAAAAAGTCGGCGGTCGAATCATGATCTCGTCGAGAATCTTTTCGCCGGAGAGGTAGGACTTGGACAGTGGAGGCCGGTGATAGGGCAAAAAGGCATCGGCACTGACGATGGTGATCTTGCCTTCCCACTTGTTCAACCTGAGGCTGGATACCAGCTGTGCGGCAGCGTGGCTGCCGCCAATGATGACACAATGATCTTGTTGCATTCGTTTTTAGCCTCAACGTATTGCGATTTGAGTCTCGCTACTTTTGACAGTGCTTGCCGGAACTGGTGTTACCTGGCTGAAGGTAATGGACTTAGGGTGAGCGCCATTGCCGGTTATGGGCACGTTGTCATGGTTTGTGTGCCGGGTGCTTCGGGCTGCTTTCAGCGGGCTCGAAGTATATATATTGAACGAATAATATACAAACTGCTCAATGGCCTCCTGTATATCCTATTAAACCATGCACCTGGAGTTGTTGATGCATGACAACTGCTTGCCGTGTTGGTCCCAGATTTGGTTTTCCTGCGCGATCATCCCTGTGGATTATTTTCCCACATGGGGGGCAGCCCGGTGTCGGTGATCTGCACCAGGCGCCTGAGCAGGCTCTTGAGCTGCACGGCCTCCCAGATCTCAAATTGACCGAGAATATCTGCCTCAATGGATTTGCTGTGGGCGATCACCTTCATGGCCAGATCTTTCCCGTCCTCAGTGAGTGAAAGCATTAATTCGTTGTCCTGATGCTGCGTGGTGATCAGCTTGCGATCGACGAGACTATCTATATCCCCTTGGGTGATTTTGTGGCCCGTGATCGAAAACATGGCATTGATCTCGCCATGGGCCCGATGGTTCTGTGCAGAGAGGCTGCACAGTACAAAATACTGGGGGTCGTTTAATCCCAGGCTTTCATGGTGGGCTCTAACCCGCATATAAATCTGGTAGTGGGCGCGGGGCAGGAGGTAATCCAGGGCATTGCTGCTGAAACTGGTGATAGTGGCGCTCTGGACTTCTTCCAGAGAAGGTTTGCCCGCTGCCACGGCGTAGCGGCCCTGGAGAAACACCAGGGGTTTTTTCTCCTGGCGGGCAAAATCGAGCACGCGACCGACAAAAATAATGTGATCGCCTCCTTCATAGGCATACTCGGTCTTGCACTGCATCACTGCCGTACATCCTGGTAGCAGGGGGATACCGCCAATACCTTCAGCGCAGTCAATGCCCTCGAATTTATCCATGCCTTTCTTGGCGAAGGTGTTGGACAGGTTGTCCTGATCGTCGGCCAGGATATGCACGGCCCAATGCTTGGCCTGCTTGAAAACATCAAGGCTGCCCGAGGTTTTGGCAAGGCTCCACAGCACCATGGGGGGATCCAGCGATACTGAATTAAAGCTGTTTGCGGTAAGACCAACCCGGTCACCGTTTTCCGCCAGGGTAGTAACGATGGTGACGCCGGTGGTGAACGTGCCCAGTGCATTGCGGAACTCGCGGGCATCAAACTCATTGGTGGCAGGCATGACTCAGACCTCTTCTTTGTGTTTGTTAGCAGATGGCGCCAGTTTCAAGCAAGGTGTTGATGGCGCTCTCACTGTATCCGTATTCTTCCAGCACTGCGCGGCTATGCTCACCCAGCCGGGCACCGATAGCTGTGACTTCCAGGTCAGAGCCGGAGAATTTAATGGGGCATCCGAGCTGGCGGACCGGGGTGCCGTCAGGGGCTGAAGTCTGGACAATCATGTTGCGGGCCTTGAAGTGCTCCAGTTCGGTGGCTTCTGCCAGGGTTAGCACCGGCTCAACACAGGCATCAATGGCGGCGAAAAGGGGTTGCCACTGGGCGAGGGTTTTTTGTGCCAGAACGCTTTGGATATCTGCCTTGAGTTCCATCTGTGCGCTGTGATCCGGATTGCCCGCCCGGCTCTGCCATTCCGGCTTGCCTATCGCGGCAAAAAAGGCCTTGGAGAATTGTGGCTCAAGACTGCCGACTGACAGGTGGCGATCATCGGCGGTGCGGTAGTAATCGTAGAAAGTACCACCGTTGAGCATTTCGGATGCGTAGCCTGGCAGTGGACCGCCACCAAGGTAGGACGCACCGAACATGGTGGTCATGGCCAGGGCGGCATCGCTCATGCTGATATCGATAGCCTGTCCCTTGCCTGTGCTGTGACGCTCAATCACCGCGGCGAGAATCCCCATTACTGCATGATGGCTGCCGCCGCCCACATCGGCAATCTGAGTGCCGGAAAGCACGGGGCCTGTTTCCTGGCGACCACTGAAGCTGGCCATGCCGGAAAGTGAAAGATAGTTGATGTCGTGACCGGCGCGGTCCTTGAGGGGGCCCGTTTGGCCATAGCCGGTGATTGAGCAGTAAATAACCCTGGGGTTGATAGCGGCCAGTGCTTCATAGCCCAGACCCAGACGCTGCATCACGCCGGGACGGAATTGCTCCACCACAATGTCATGGTCCGCCAGCAGCTTGCTGACAATGCTGATGGCATCGGGATGTTTCAAGTCCAGCGCTAAAGAGCGTTTGCTGCGATTGACGCTGGCGTGGGAGTACGACGCGCCGTTCACCTTGGGTTCAACTTCCCGCATCATGTCAAAGCGGGCAGGGGCTTCAATCCGCAGCACCTCCGCCCCCATATCCGCCAGCAGCTGGGTGGCATAGGGGCCTGGCAGCAGGGTGGAAAAATCAAGGATTTTCAGTCCGCTCAGTGGACCCCTGGCGGTGCTGGCTTCGGATTGCTTATCGGGTGTCATTTATATACCTCGTGTACAGCCGTGTATTGCCCGGCGAGTCCAATATGGCAGTGGCAGGCATCGCGAGCTGGGGTGGCTAAGATAACAAATAAGGGTGTGAAAATCGCATCGGAGCCAAACAAAATTCCGCTGCCTCCGACAATTTATTCAATGGTCAGTAGCGCTAGACAAAGGCATTGAAACGATGCAAAATTGTACATATTGAACATAAAGAAGTCAAAGTGTACAATCCATTGAATGGTCCGCATAATAATCTGGACTGTAGTATTCGACAGAGCGCTGGCTGATTCCAAGCCGGTGATTTTTATTAACTATCAGGGTGGCAATAACCATGGACATCGCAACAAAAAGCATACGCAGCTTGCCCAATGGCAAGACGCTGGACGATCTGATCATGCGGGAGACCCGGGAGGTCTCGCTGGCGGTGATGAATGACGAAGAGCTGTACCAGTGGGAACTGGAAAACCTGTTCGGCATGGGCTGGAACCTGCTGGGTCACGAATCCGAGATTCCCGACGCCAACGACTACGTGGTGCGGCCCATGGGTGAAGACCTGGTGATTGTGGCCCGCGACCGCCAGGGCCAGATCCACGTCAGCCTCAACGTCTGCCCGCACCGCGGTATGCGCGTGGCGCTGGGTGAAGAGGGCAACGCACCGGCCCACAAATGTATCTACCACGGCTGGGCGTTCCGTCCCAACGGCGACTTTATCGGCGCCCCGGTGGAAAAAGAACAGATGCACGGCGGCCTGTGTTCCAAGGCGGAGCTGGGTTTGAAGAAAGCCCGTATCGAGCTCTACGGCGGCCTGATCTTTGCCACCTGGAACCACGACGGTCCCTCCTTTGAAGAATACCTCGGCGACGCCAAGTTCTACTTCGACATGCTGTGGAAGCGCACCGACAACGGCCTGGAAGTGCTGGGCGCGCCCCAGAAAGTCTCTATCGACTGCAACTGGAAGTGCTCCGGCGAACAATCCGGCGGCGACGGCTTCCACACCCTCAGCCTGCACCGCTGGCTGATTGAAGCGGGCCTGTTCCGCAGCGACGGCGATGATCCCACTGACCTCGCCCCTGCCATGTACGGCATCAACGTCAGCGCCAACGGCCACAACGCACGCTGCATCCCCATCGAAGGCACCTTCGACATCGCCAAGAAAATGGATGCTTCCAAGATGAGCCTGGAAGACCGCCTGTACAAACTGGCGCCCCCCGGCATCCACAAGGAGCTGGTGCCGCAGCTGCAAAAGCACCTCTCCCAGGAGCAGATCGAACTGCTGGTGAAATCCCCGCCGCAGGTGGGTGGCATCTTCCCCAACCTCAACTTCCTGTTTGTCTACGCGCCGCAGCCTGACGGTGAAGTGCTGGGCGCCATGGCGATCCACATCATCGTCCCCAAAGGCCCGCACCGCTCCGAGTTCTGGACCTGGATGTTCACCGAAAAGGACACCCCGGAAGAAACCAAGGAGAAGATGCTGCGCAACGCCGTGCAGCAAGTGGGCACCTCGGGCCTGATCGAACAGGACGACACCGACACCTGGCCGCACATCAGCCTGGCGTCCAGGGGTTACAAAGGCCGCAAGGACATGACCCTCAAGTATCAGGCGATCCTGGGCGAGAGCAAGCCCGAGGGCTGGCCTGGTGGTGGCAAGGTGTTTGCCGGCTTCTCCAAGGACGACACCCAGTGGGAATGGTGGGAAGCGTATTACGCCGCCATGAACAAGACCTACGACTAATCACAGGACCTGCAACGCCATGACCAATCTTGCCGTAGAAAAACCTGACAACCTGGCTCCCCACACCGACCGCATCCCGGTGGGTTCGCCGCTGTACAACCAGATCGTCGAGCACCTGTACGACGAAGCGGCGCTGCTCGACACCCTCGACCTGCGCACCTGGCAAAAGAGCTTTACCGAGGATATTTTGTACCAGGCCCCGGTGCAGATCACCGGGCGCAAATCCGAGCGCTTGCCAAAGAAGCGCCAGATGATGCACCTGTTCGAGAACTACTTCTCAATGGAGATGCGCATCCACAAGGTACACGACACAGCGGTGTGCTGGGCGGAGGAGCCGCGCTCGCGGACCCGTCGCCTGATCACCAATATCCGCGCCTGGAAGACCGAGACCGAGAACGAGCTGTCGGTGGTGAGCTACTTTCTGATTCCGCGCAACCGCTTTGAATCGAACGAGTACCAGATTCTGTCCGGTGAGCGCCAGGACCGGTTCCGCTTGATTGACGGTGAGTTGAAGTTGGCACGACGGAATATCATCCTCGACATGTCGGTGCTGAGCATGCCCAACCTGGCGATCTTCTTGTAGGATCGGGCTCGAGGGCAGGGCACAGGGTTTACATCCACCTGCTATGTGGCGACACTGATTGCCCAGCAAAAGGCAAAATAAAAAAGTGCAAGACAACACAGATCACACGAAAACCCATCTTCAGACAAATAAAGTAAAGCGAGGATTAATCATGGGAAAGGCAACATTCATAGATCGCAGTGGCAACCCCCACACCGTCGATGTGCAAAACGGTACCAGCCTGATGCAGGTGTCACTGGATCACAGCATTGAGGGCATCGTTGCGGAGTGCGGCGGGCAGTGCAGCTGTGCCACCTGTCATGTCTATCTCGAGGATGGCTGGTACGAAAAATCGGGTGGTCCATCGGACCGCGAGGCGGAAATGCTGGAGTGCGTGATTGATCCCGAGCCCACCAGTCGCCTCAGTTGTCAGGTGGTGATGAGTGACGAGCTGGATGGCATTGTGGTGCGCGTCGCCCAGAAACAATACTGATGACATAAAAGACATTACAAGGAGTAATCCATGAGCGAAACCTATGAAGTGGTTGTCGTCGGCGGCGGCCACAATGGCCTGATCGCCGCCTGCTACCTCGCCAAGGCTGGCGTCAAAGTCTGTGTGGTGGAACAGGACAGCAAACTCGGTGGCGGCACCAAGGCCAGCGAGCTGGCAGCCCCGGGTTTTATCAGCGACCACTGCTCGGTGGCGCATACCATGATTCAGGCCAACCCGGTGATCCGCGACGACGAATTGCATCTGAAGGGAAAATTTGGCCTGCAGTACGTCAATCCCGACAAGATGACCGCGATGATTTTCGATGATGGTCGCGTCCTGCAGTTTTATTCCGATGTGGAGCGCACTTGCCAGTCCATCGCCCAGTTTTCACAGCACGATGCCGACGCCTATCGGCGCTTCTGCGCTCAGGTGTTCACTACCCTCGACATGATCGCCATGGGTATGTTCAACATTCCCCCCAATGCCGGGGTCCAGGCGGCGATGCTCGATGGCAGCCCCGAAGGCCAGGAGATGATTCGCGCCCAGTCCATCAGCGCCTTTGACCTGATCAACGAATGGTTCGAGAACGACCTGGTCAAGATCGCCCTCGCGCGCTACGCCTCCGAGTCCATGACCAACCCGTTCGATAACGGCACCGGATTTGGCTTCTATATCATTCTGCCTTTCATGCACCGCTATGGCTCGGGGATTCCTGTCGGCGGTTCCGGTGCCCTGGCGGATGCGCTCGAGCGCTGCTTGAAGCACTATGGCGGTGAAGTCAAACTCAACAGCAGCGTCAATGAATTCAGCCACAACGGTTCCGATGTGCGCGGCGTGGTGCTCACCACGGGAGAGGAAATCGTTGGCACCAAGGCGGTGATCAGCACCCTCAACGCCAAGCAGATGTTCCCTCATATGCTGCCCGGCTATCAGTTGCCCGAGCATTTTGTGCGCAGGGTCAAGAACAACAAGCTGGCGTCGATCCGCGCCATGAATGTGCATCTGGCGCTGAACGAGGAGCCGAAGTACAAGGTCGGTCCCAACGTCGATGAGTTCTTCTGGATCGAGCGTGCCCACTCGCACCTGAGTGATTTCCGTCAGGCATTCCTTGATCAGGAAAATGGCATCCCGCGCCGCGATCTGGTGGGCTATATCGGCCAGCACAAGGTTGATGCAACCCGTACACCGCCGGGCAAGAGCATGATGTACCTCTACGCTTTCATGCCCTACGAGCTGGAAAACGGCGGCGCCAAACGCTGGGATGAAATCGGTGAGGAGGTTGCCAAGGGCTTTATCGATGATCTGCGCGAGCTCACCACCAATATGGATGACGACAATATCATCGCTATGTCGTGGCGTACCCCGCTCGATATCGAGCGCGGCAACCCGGCGATGGTAGGCGGTGATATTGGCCATATGGGTCCGTACTCCTGGCAGCTCGGTGGCAACCGGCCTGCACCCGGCTACGGGCAATACAAATCCCCGGTCGGCAAGCTGTATATGGCGGGTGGCAGCACCCATCCGGGCGGCGGTGTCACCGGCGGCTCTGGCCGCAATGTGGCGCAGGTGTTGTTCGAGGATCTGGGTATGGATTTCGACAAGGTGATTGGCTAGAGATACTCTCCCGACGCCCCCTTGAACGGGGCGTTTTTCTCCGTTTAAAACCCTGCTAATGAGAGCTTCACGATGAAAATGTTCAGCAAAGAAGGCATCGAAATGATGGATGTAAAATCCTTCCATCTCGACGGTGACAGCCTGGTGATGAAGGGCAAGATGATGGGTTCGATGAATACCCAGGTGTATATCAAGCCCGAGGACATGGCCGAGGCGGTGGCGCTGATGCCTTGGAAAGTGATCTTTCGCCTGCCGGTGCTGTATTTCAAGGGCTTGGCGCGCAAGCGCAACAAAACCACTGCTGCCTGAGTGGCATTCCTTACCACCCAGCGGGTCAACACTGATGACAGAAAAGACATCTGAGCTTGCCGACAGCTTCTGGGTCAATTTTATTGACCAATCCTGGCTCGACAGACATCAGGAAGAAGCGCTGGATCCTCAGTTGCCCATTGTCGATCCTCATCACCACCTGTGGGCCATTCCGCGCCCCCACTATCAAACACCGCAGTTGCTGGCAGATTTGCGTGCAGGCCACAATATTGTGGCCACGGTGTATCTTGAAACCCTGGCCTATTACCGCGAGTCGGGTCCTGAGCATCTTCGCCCTGTGGGTGAAACGGAGTATGTCACTGCGGCGGCGGAAGCCGTTGCCGCCATTCCCGGTGCCCCGGCAGTTGCCGCCGGTATTATCGGCCAGGCGGATATGGCGCGCGGCGGGGCGGTGCAGGAAGTGCTTGAAGCCCATATTGAAGCAGGGCGTGGGCGCTTCAAGGGTGTGCGCGCCAACCTGTTTCACGATGCAAAAGTTGAATTTGGCTATCCCGGTCCACCGCCAGGGCTCTCCCGACAGAAAACTTTCCGCGAGGGATTTGACCGGCTGGCGCCGCTGGGGCTGGTATGCGATGTCATGGCGTTTCATACCAACCAGCATGAGATCGCCGAGCTGGCTGCGGCTTTTCCCAATACCACACTGATCGTCAACCATCTGGGCGCGCCCATCGGTCGCAGCCCCTACGCAGAGCGGCCCGGTGAAGTATTTGCCCTGTGGCAGAAGAATATGCGCCTGCTGGCTGAGCAGCCCAATGTGATGCTCAAAATCGGCGGGCTGGGTGGGCCATTTTTTGGTGTACTGCTGCCTCATCATTTGCGCGAGCGCACTGTTCCGATTGGTTCAGAGGAGTTGGCCGGGCTATATCGCCCCTGGTTTGCTGTGGCCATCGATTTGTTTGGCCCTGACCGCTGCATGTTCGAAAGCAATTTTCCGGCGGATAAATACGATTGCAGCTATGTGGTTTTATGGAACGCTTTTAAACGCCTTGCCGAAGGTTTCTCCCCGGCGGAAAAAACCGCATTGTTCAGCGCCACAGCCAGCCGCACCTATTCGCTTTAAAAATAAATCATCAAGGCTGGCTACATCGACAAAGGCTGGTGTACCGTCTTCGCCCTGCCACGAAGCCAATCGTCATCAATGCAATAGACACTATAAAAATGGAGATTTACACCAATGAGTTCCAGACACCTGATCGATCCTGAACTGCTGCCCGTACTCGACATGTTTCCCTCAGTGCCTCTGGATGCCAAGGCGCTGCCGGGGATGCGCGAAATGATGAAAACCATGATCGTGCCCGCGCCCGAGGGTGAAACGGCGGTGACGGTGGAGGAGGTGTGGCTGCTCTCAGAACTCGACAGCCACAGTATCCGCGCCCTTGTTTACCGCCCCAAAAACCAGTCGGCGGGTGCGCCCGGTCTGCTCGAAATCCACGGCGGCGGCTATGTGGTGGGCATCCCCGAAATGAGCGAAGCCCAGAACCGCCACCTGTGCGGTACTCTCGGTTGTGTGGTGGTCGCGGTGGATTACCGGCTGGCGCCGGAGGTGCCTCACCCCGGCCCGGTGGAAGACTGCTATGCGGCTTTGAAATGGTTTCACAGCAATGCTGAGGCGCTGGGCGTCGA
>LADM01000052.1 GCA_000961645.1 Gammaproteobacteria bacterium BRH_c0
GGGGAAGAGTCGCTGGCGGCGGGTTACACGGCTGAAGCCTCCGGTGAAGCGGCCATTGCGGTGGGTAGCGGCGCCATTGCCAGCGGCTTCAACGCCCAGGCGATGGGTCACGGCGCCAGTGCCACGGGTGTGTACAGTGTGTCGAGTGGCAGTGGCGCCCATGCCGGCGGCAACCACACGGTAGCGATTGGCGGCAACGCCCAGGCCAACTTCGACAACAGCACCGCGATTGGGTACAACGCCCAGGCAAACGCCTACAACTCGGTGGCGATTGGCAACGGTTCAGTGGCCACGGACCCCAACACCTACTCGGTGGGATCGCTGGGCAACGAGCGTCGCATCACCAACGTGGCGCCGGGTGTGTACGGCACGGATGCGGTGAACATGGATCAGTTCAACTGGCTGGATCGCAAGGTCGATGACAACAACGATAAAGCCATGGCAGGCATTGCGATTGTGTCCTCAATGGCAACGGTACTGCCCCGTGAAAGCAAGCGCTTTGCGATGCGCGTAGGCGGTGGCTTCTACGGTGGCGAGGAGGCCATTGGTATTACCGCTGCGGGTCGCATCAACAACAACATCTCCATTGATGCGGGCTTTGGCGCTGCCACCGGCCAGAGTGAATACGGCGGTAAAGTGGGTGTAACCTACGAGTGGTAATAAGGGGAAATACCCGCTGAAACAAACCCCCGGTGCCGTAAGGCCCGGGGGTTTTTAATGGTGAAGAAGCTTTTTGATGCTGAAACTGGTCAGTGTGTCTGGCCGGTAGCTGTAAGCCTTGGAGACATGAATGAAGGGTTCAGCGCCAGCTTTGAGGCAACGGTGGTCATGGCAAACACACAATCTCCCACAGATCAGACCCCCGACCGACTTGAAATGGGCGCACAGGGTGTAAACTGTGCGCCCATTCCTGGTACAGCTACTACTCAATGCCTTTGTTAACCCTTACCGATATTGCCCTGAATTTTGGGGCACACAGCCTGCTTGACGGCGTCAACCTCACCCTCCGCAAAGGCAATCGCATTGGCCTGCTGGGACGCAACGGGGCCGGCAAGTCGACTCTGATGAAACTGATTGCCGGCAACATCAAGAGTGATAGCGGCGAACGCTGGGTGCGGCCTGGCGTCAAGATTGCTGTCCTCTCCCAATCCCTGCCTGATGCGGATGACAAAACCGTCTACGATGTGGTGGCTTCGGGTCTTGAAAATGTCGGCGACTGGCTGGCGGAATACCATCATCTGACCCAAAGCCCTGATCCCGACATGAAGCGCCTGGAGATAGTCCAGCACCAGCTGGAAAGCGCGGATGGCTGGAATCTCCAGCAGAAGGTGGACACCATCCTCACCCAGCTGGATTTATCTCCGGATGTCATTATGAACACTCTCTCCGGCGGCTGGCGGCGCAGGGTGGCACTGGCCAAAACCCTGGTCGTGGAGCCGGATATCCTGCTCCTTGACGAGCCCACCAACCACCTGGATATTCCCTCCATCGAATGGCTGGAAAAGCAGATACGCGAATACCGCGGTGCCCTGCTGCTGGTTACTCACGATCGTCGCTTTCTGGACAGGGTGACGAATATGGTGGCGGAACTGGATCGCGGCAAACTCTACCCCTGGGAAGGTGGCTACCAGAGTTTCCTGGTCTACCGCGAGCAGCAACAGGCCTCGGAAGAAAAGGCCAATGCCCTGTTCGACAAGCGCCTGTCTGAAGAAGAGGTGTGGATTCGTCAGGGCGTCAAAGCGCGCCGCACCCGCAATGAAGGGCGGGTACGCGAGCTGGAGGCCATGCGCCGCGAGCGTCAGGAGCGGCGCGAAAAACAGGGGCGCGCGGATTTTGCCGTGGAGACCGCCACCAGCTCGGGCAAGATCGTGGCCGAACTCAAGTATGTCAGCCACAGCTACGCGGGCAAAGCGGTGATTGCCGACTTCTCTACAGTCATTATGCGTGGCGACAGGATTGGTATTGTCGGCCCCAATGGCGCGGGCAAAAGTACATTGCTGAAAACCATTCTCGGCGAGTTGGTGCCGGACAGCGGCGAAGTCCTCCATGGCACCAAGCTGGAGGTGGCCTACTTCGATCAACTGCGCCAGCAGATTGATCCCGAGCTGAACCTGCTCGACAACATTTGCGGCGGCCGCGAGTTCATCACCATCAACGGCAAGGACAGGCACGGCATCAGTTACCTCGGGGACTTCCTCTTTACGCCGGATCGCGTGCGCACGCCGGTCAAGGCCCTCTCCGGCGGCGAGCAGAACCGCGCAATTCTCGCCAAGCTGTTCAGCAAGCCCGCCAACCTGCTGGTGCTGGATGAGCCGACCAATGATCTGGATATTGAAACCCTCGAACTGCTGGAAGAAATCCTGCTCAATTTTGACGGCACCCTGCTGCTGGTCAGCCACGACCGGGCCTTTATGGACAATGTGGTCACCAGCATTCTGGTGTTCGAAGGCGATGGCAAAATCAATGATTACGTGGGTGGTTACAGCGACTGGATCGCCCGCGGCGGCAGCTTTGACAACAGGGCCGAGGGGAAAAAGACAGCAAAAGTTAGCAGTGGAGAGGGCACTGCTCAGCAACCCAAAGGTGCCGCGCCCACCGTGACCAGAAAAAAGCTGAGTTACAAGGACCAGCGGGAACTGGACCAGTTGCCAGGCATTATCGAAACACTGGAAACCGAAATGCGTAGAGTTGAGGAAGTGCTGTCGCACCCCGACTTTTACCAGAGTGAACAGTCCCGGATAGATCAAACCTTGGCGAAAGTGACAGAGATCCAGCAACAGCTTGAAAAAGCCTATGAACGCTGGGCTGAGCTGGAGGCGCTGGCTGAAGGGTAAAAATAGAGGGCTGACCCGTCAGCACATCAGGCCTTTGAATAACGACGAATTCCTTTAAACCCGTGGGGCGTGGCGCTTACTGTGATTGAGTGATGGTTTTGACTCCAGCGCTGGTGCCAAGCAGGAGGATATCCGCCGGGCGCAGGGCAAACAGCCCATTGGTCACCACCCCGGTAATATTATTGAGGGTTTCCTCAAGTTGCCGAGGCGATGCAATGGGATGCAGATGATGAACATCGAGGATCACGTTGCCGTTATCCGTCACTACCCCTTCACGGTAGACCGGATCGCCACCCAGTTTCACCAGTTGGCGGGCCACATGGCTGCGCGCCATGGGGATGACCTCAACAGGTATCGGGAACATCCCCAGGTGATCCACCCACTTGCTTTCATCGGCGATACAGACAAATTCCCGCGCCACGGCGGCGACGATTTTCTCCCGGGTCAGTGCGCCGCCGCCGCCTTTTACCAGTTCCAGCCGGGGATTGGTTTCATCGGCACCATCGATATAGAGGGTGACTTCCCTGGCGCTGTTGAGGTCGTGTACATCAATACCATGGGACTTGAGCCTCGCAGCGGAAGCCTCTGAACTTGCCACCGTGCCAGCGAAGCGGTGGCGGTGGGGTGCCAGCAGATCAATAAAATAATTGGCGGTGGAACCGGTGCCAATCCCGATGATGCTGTCGTCTTCAATGCGGCTGAGAGTGTAGTCAACCGCCGCCTGGGCCACGGCTTGCTTGAGGTCTTCCTGGTTCATTGCGGTACTCGCTGGGCGGGAAATGGCCTGCGGAGTATAACGGCAAGCACAGGTAATTTCAGGGTGGAGGTTGTGAGTGGAAATGCCGGTCAGCAATCTGCCTGCTTACCCTTCGGTAGTCATTCAGGCAGGCAGACCGGCCAGGGAGAATACACTCAGGGGCAGTTATAGGCTGCGTAGGTGCCCTTGCCATTGACGATAGACTGCCGCACCAACGTATTGGCACCGAGATCGACCGCTTGCTGGCGAGCCAGGTCATCGAGCTCGTTGCGCACCTTGGTGGCGTCCCGGGCGATAACGCCAATGGTTGCCTTCACCGTGCTGGAAACCACACCGATATGGTTGCAGGCGCTGACGCGGTTGGCGGGAACCACAATAACCTGCTGGGCCTCAGGGGATACTTTTACCCAGGTGCAGGCGGTTGTGATGGCGATCATTCCTGCAAGCAGAAGGGTTGTGGTGCGGGGTTTCACAGCTAACATCTAAAATCTCCATTCAGGGCAGGGGCTGGCGGGACTATGGCAAACAGCCGTTTCGCAGCTGTGTGTATGCTAACCCCTTTGGTCCTCAGCGGGCAATGATGCCATGTAGTCCGCCCGCAGGGTGACTGCAGGCAGACAGGGGACATTACCTGTTATGGGATGCATCAAGATCAAGTTGCGGCCCGACGGGCACAATACCAGTGGGGTTGATGGTTTTGTGGCTGCCATAGTAGTGCTGCTTGATATGGTCGACATTGACTGTATCGGCCACGCCAGGTATCTGGTACAGCGCCAGCAGATAGTTGTAGAGATTGGGAAATTCACTCAGCTTGTTGCGATTGCACTTGAAGTGGCCGTGGTACACCGGGTCAAAACGGATCAGGGTCGTAAACAGCCGCCAGTCTGCTTCAGTGAGTTGCTCACCCGCCACATAGCGATGGCTGGCAAGTGTGTTCTCCAGCCAGTCAAGACTCTCGAACAACTCGCTATAAGCCTTTTCATAGGCCTGCTGGGTCGATGCGAAACCGGCGCGATAAACACCGTTATTCACCGTGGCGTAGACACGGTCGTTAGTGGCATCAATAGTGCTGCGCAAAGCGGGCGGATAAAAATCCTGTTGATCTCCTGTCAGAGGGTTAAAGGCGCTATTGAGCATGCGGATGATATCGGCGGACTCGTTATTGACGATGGTCTGGCGCTCCTTGTCCCACAAAACCGGCACAGTTGCCCGGCCCTCATACTTCCCGTCGGCCTTGAGATAGAGCTGGTAGAGATAGTCGAGGTTGTGCAGCGGGTCGCCTTGATCGCCAAACTCCCAGCCGTTTTCGAGCATAAGCGGTTTCACAACGCTGACGCTGATATGGTCTTGCAACTGCTTCAAGACTCTGAAGATCAGGGTGCGATGGGCCCAGGGGCAGGCCAGTGAAACGTACAGGTGGTAACGGCCACTTTCAGCCTTGAAGCCCCCCTCACCACTACTGCCCGGCGCACCATCCGCAGTGATCCAGTGGCGGAAGCGGCTGTCCTGGCGTACAAACTCGCCTTTGCTGGACGCGGTGTCGTACCACTTGTCCTGCCATTTGCCATCTACTATGAGTCCCATGATGTCCTCCCGAGGATCTGTTAAGTCGATTACCGTCCCTTGATGAGGTGGTCAAGGCTGAGCGAACCCGCGCCGCGCAGGGCCAGAGCGATAGCAATCACCAGCAGTGCCAGGCCAAATTCGTAGCCGTTATTGGCCATAAACAGGCCGTTGCCGATATGCACGGCGACAATCGCCACCAGCATGGTGAAAGCCAGCACCACAGCAGCGGGGCGGGTCAGCAGGCCAAGAATCAGCAGCAGGCCACCAAAGAATTCCGCGCTGCCCGCACCCAGAGCCATCAGGTAACCGGGGGTCAGACCGATGGATTCCATCCACTGACCAGTGCCAGCGATGCCGTATCCACTAAACCAGCCGAACAATTTTTGTGCGCCGTGGGCGACAAAGATCACGCCCGCACCCATGCGCAACGGCAAGTCGTCAAAGCCCTGACGGGTATGAAAAAATAGCGATGTAAGGTTGAGTCTGGTGGCGGTGGAAAGTTTCATGAGAGTGTCCTTTGGTCAGATTGATCAGTTGGATGGATTGTGGGGTTATTTTATTTACTGACACTGCTGCGAATAATGGGCAAAATCCGTTTAATCCCATCAAAAAATCAGAACAATCATGGCGGCGCCGGATTTAACCCTAGAGCTGTTCCAGATCCTCGATGCCATCGACAGGCGAGGCAGTTTTTCAGCCGCCGCCGAGGAGCTGGGTAAAGTCACCTCGGCCCTTTCCTACACCATCCAGAAACAGGAGCAACAACTCGGTCTGAGCCTGTTTATACGCCAGGGCCGGCGCTCGGTATTCACCCCGGCGGGGCGGTTATTGCTTGAGCGTGGCCGCACCATCCTGGCCGCCACCAGCAGCCTGGCGGAGGAGGCGATTACTCTCGTCAATGGCTGGGAGCCAAGGCTGCAAATCGCTATCGATTCACTGGTGCCCGTTGATGCTGTCATGACCGTACTGGAAGCCTTTCTTGAGCAGCATCCCGGTGTCGAAATCGACCTTTGCGAAGAAGTGCTCGGCGGTGCCTGGGAGGCCTTAATTGAGGACCGGGTGCAGCTGGTGATCGGCGCACCGGCACCGGTGCCCCCAGCAACAGGAGTACGCTGTGAATCGTTGGGGCGGGTCCAACGCGTCTTTGCTGTGAGTGCTGACCACCACCTGGCGGGCGTTACACAACCCATTACGGCAGAACAGATTGCCCAGTACCGGATGGTTGTGGTCCACGACAGCAGCAGAACCGGGGTTCCACGTGCAACCCGTCTGCTGGCCCGCAAGAGCCACTTTTTTGTGCAGACCTTCGCGCAGAAAATCGCCGCCCAGCGGGCTGGCATTGGTGTGGGATTCGTGCCGCAACAGGCCATTGCGTCACTGCTGGCCAGTGGGGAAATGGTCGCCCTTGAGGTGCTTGGGGTGGGGATGGAGGATGAACTCTATCTGGCCTGGAAAAGCGCCAATCGCGGTTTGGGGCTTAAAGTGCTGAGGCAAATGTTGCTACAGGCGCGTCTGCTATAAAAACCGGGGGCAGCACTGCTGCCCCCCAAACCTTAACAGAGCCAGCGGTCAGTGCATGACAGCATCAAAAATTTCGATAAATGACTGATGCTGGTGGATTTCGACGGGCAGATGCAGCCTGCGGGCCAGATCGGCAGCCGAGATCAATCCGCGAATGTGCGTGCTGTTGTGATCGACCACCAGCACATAGGGCTGGCCTTCCCTGCGCAGCAGGGAAATCAATTTGGCGACCGTGGTGCGGCCCAGGGACTCATAATCAATGGCCATGATCTGCTCCCGGGATACCATCAGATCTCGCACCTGGATATCCGGTCGCTTTCTGGTCGAACTGACCAGGCGCATCACCGCTTCTTCACCCAAGCCCTCTTCGCTGATCAGCCCGCGGAAATGCTGGTTGCTGTCCACCACCGGCAGTACGGCGCTGTGGGCGTTGGCGAGAAAGTGTCGCGCCTCATCCACTGTGCTGTCCAGGTAGACAGTGGCGGGCTGGTGGGTTTTGAAATCAGTGAGAATTGACTGCGCCGGGGAGTTGAGATCCACGTCGTCAAAATCGTTGGGGAAAGCCAGTTCATAGTTGTTTTCAAGATTGAACAGTTGCAGGGGTGTGGTGGGCATTGCAGGCACCTTTTGCATTCGGGAATGTTGGTCGCACCCGCCACCGGCTGTGAACCGGGGCGGGAAGCCGTACTATCTGGGCGAAAAACGCTGGTCAGACGTTGGCTGTGGGCGGTCCGCGAATGGGGTGACCGGCAAGGGCGGGTTGTGAAGGTGAAGCGGGTGTGGTGATGGCGGGAGTGGAAAAAGCCGCCTGATGAATCAGCAGAGCGGTATAGGAATCCGGCAAAGCGAGGTCGGCGCTTTGCTCCAGCCCATTGAGGACCAGCTCCGGCAGCTTGAAAGCCGCTGCCGCTTGCGTTGAGGAGAGGGCAGAAAAACCGTGTTCATGGCTGTAGTGCTCGCCATTGGAGGCAAGCAGCAGAACAAGAACCAGTAAAAACATTTTCATGGATTTGGTACACGCCTCGCAGTGAGACACTGACTGTGGGGTTGAGCATAGACCTGCAAGCCGACAACAACAATGACTATTTTTCATCCACAGGCCCGCAAATACCTTCCAGCTAGCGCAAATGGCGAGGAATATTACAGACATTGGCGCTGATTGCTGGCGCTGAGGTGGCCAACTCAATACCATAAAGCCACAACCAGCATGGATTACCCGCCAGTCGGCATGGTGGCAATCAAGCAAGTCAGGAATTTTCATGCCCAATAGTTACGTCAAACGGATTCTCAACGCCAATATCTACGACCTGGTGACGGAAACCCCGGTGGATTTTGCCCCGCAGTTGAGTGAACGCCTGCATAACCGCGTATTGCTCAAGCGCGAGGATCTGCAGCCGGTTTTTTCGTTCAAGCTGCGTGGCGCTTACAACCGCATGCTCAAGCTCAGCGAGGATGAGCGCGCCCGTGGCGTGGTGGCGGCATCGGCGGGTAACCATGCCCAGGGGGTGGCACTGGCGGCCCGCACTCTGGGGGTCAAGGCCACCATTGTGATGCCGCGCACCACACCGCAAATCAAGATCCGCGCGGTCAAGGCCCTGGGCGCCAAAGTGGTGCTGGCCGGTGACAGTTTTGAGGCGGCTTCCGAACATGCCGCCCGCCTGGTTGCAGAATGGAAGATGGTCTATATCCACCCCTTTGACGACCCTGAGGTGATCGCCGGTCAGGGCACGGTGGCCCTGGAACTATTGCGGCAGATTTCCGGGCCGCTGGACGCGATTTTTGTCTGTGTGGGCGGTGGCGGATTGTGTGCAGGAATAGCCGCCTATGTGAAATTTGTAAGGCCCGAAGTCAGAATCATAGCGGTGGAGCCGGACGATGCCGCCTGCCTAAAGGCAGCGCTGGACAAGAACCGCCGAGTCAAGCTGAAAACCGTGGGGCTGTTCGCCGATGGTGCCGCCGTGGCACAGATCGGCAAGGAAACCTTCCGGGTGTTGAAACAGACCATCGACGACGTGGTGACCGTCAGTACCGATGAAATCTGCGCCGCCATCAAGGATATCTTCGAGGATACCCGCTCCATTGCCGAGCCTGCCGGAGCCCTGTCGGTGGCGGGCATGAAGAAGTATATAGAGCAGCACAACCTCAAGGGCCAGAGTCTGGTGGCAATCGTCAGCGGCGCCAACATGAATTTCGATCGCCTGCGCTATATCTCTGAGCGCACCGAGATCGGCGAAAAACGCGAGGCTATTCTCGCCGTCACCATTCCCGAGCAGCCTGGCAGCTTCAAGCAGTTTTGCCACCTGATCCATCGCCGCATGATCACCGAGTTCAACTACCGGATGGGTGATCCACAGCAGGCCCATATCTTTGTCGGTGTGCAGGTGGAATCTGATCGTGATCGTCAGGAACTGCTCGATACGTTGCAGCAGCACGGCTACCCGGTGGTGGATATGACCGACAACGAAATGGCCAAGCTGCATATTCGCTATATGGTGGGGGGCAGGGTATCCTCCGCCAGCGAGGAACTGGTGTACCGCTTTGAATTTCCCGAGCGGCCGGGGGCACTGTTCAACTTCCTCAATAAAGTAGGCAACAGCTGGAACATTTCCATGTTCCACTACCGCAATCACGGTGCGGCCTTTGGCCGGGTGCTGGCGGGATTTGAAGTGCCTGCAGCAGAGCGTAGGCATCTGCCAGCCTTTCTTGAAGATCTGGGTTACGAGTACAGCGATGAAACCCTCAACCCTGCCTACCAGTTTTTTCTGCGGGGATAGTCGAGTGGTGCAGATAATGAACGCCACCAGCGCTTGGCAGGTACGCCAGAGCAGCGGTGGGCAAGAACGTCAGCGTGGATAAACAGGATAGTTACCGTGGCCTATATGGACAAGAAACTGCTCGGGGTGATACGCGCCCGCTTCCTGCTGTTGACCATGGCGTGCCTGGCGCCAGCGCTGGTGCTGGCTTGGCACCTGGCGGGAACCCTCGATCCCCTGGCGATTACCCTCGTTGTGGTGGCCGGTCTGGCCAGTCATGTGGCTGCCAATGCGCTCAATGAATACGAGGATTTTCGCAGCGGTCTCGATTTTACTACCCAGCGATCCCCGTTCAGCGGCGGCAGCGGTACCCTGGTTGCCCATCCCGAATTTGCCCCGGTGGCGCTGTATCTGGGGCTCACCTGCCTGATGATTACCCTCTCCATTGGCTGGTATTTCGTGCAGAAACTGGGGGCGGTGCTGATTGCCCCCGGCCTGCTGGGGCTTGTCCTGGTGATGGCTTACACCCGCTGGATCAACCTCTTCCCCTTGCTGTGCCTGCTGGCGCCGGGCATAGGCCTGGGTGTGCTGATGATCAATCTCGCTGTGCTGGTGCTCAGCGGCGAGCCGTCGCTGGAGGCGCTGGTGCTGTCTGTGCCCGTGGCGCTGCTGGTCAGCAATCTGTTGCTGATTAACCAGTTGCCGGATATCGAGGCAGACCGTCGGGTCGGGCGCCGTCATATTGCCGTCGCCTGGGGTGTGGTGTGGGCGGTGAGGATTTATACGGTGCTGGCGCTGTGTGTCTATCTCTCGATACTGGGTATCTGGCTGGCAGGTGTATTGCCAGCGGGCGTTATGCTGGGCTGGCTCACAGCGCCCCTGGCCTTTTGGGTCTGCAGGGATCTGCTGCGCTGGGATGGCGCAAATCACCACAGCCTGGTGCCGGTTATGGGGCGCAGTGTGGTGGTCACCCTGTTGACGCCACTGCTGCTGGCGGCGGGACTGTTGATCAATACCTGACTAAATTGACCTTCCTTTAGTGAGTGTGCCTGTGGTTTCAGCTTCAGTTTGTCCTGCCAGCAAAGTAGAGAGCAGCGAGAGGCACTGGCCTAAACATCACCTGCGTCGCCTTCAGTCTCACTGCTGCGACACAGATCCCCGAGCTGGCGAATCTGGATTGCTTCCACACCGGAGCGCGACAGCGCATCAGAAATAATCACCACTTTGTCGCCCTCTTCAAATTCCTTGCGCTTGAGCAATATCCGCGCGGCAGTGGCCAGCGTTTTCTCCGAATCAGCACTGAAGTTGATGCGATAGCTGAGCAGGTTGCGGTTCAGCACCAGCTGGCGCCTGGTGCGGCTGTCGTTGGTAAAGGCGCAGATCACCGCTTTCTGCGGGCGGCAATTGGTCACCAGATTGGCCATCAGGCCGCGCCGGGTGGGCACCATGATGGCGTGGGCATTGATGGCCGCTGCCAGGTTCACAGCGGCTGCGGCGATGCCCTGCTTGTCGGTGAGGGACTCGAGATGGTTGCTGAAGCGCAGACCCTGGCCCGGCTCGGTGGCGCGGGCGATGCGGTCGAGCACCTCCACGCACTTCACCGGATACTTGCCGACCGTGGTTTCGCCGGACAGCATAATGGCGTCCGCCTCCTCGTAGACGGCATTAGCGACATCGGTGACTTCCGCCCGGGTGGGCATGGGGTTCTCGATCATGGATTCGAGCATGTGGGTGGCGACGATGGAGCGCTTACCCAACTCCGCACAGCGCTGGATGATATGACGCTGGGCCCTGGGCAGCTGCTCAAAGGGAATTTCCACCCCCAGGTCGCCGCGCGCCACCATCACGCCGTCGCTGGCCTGGATAATGGCATCGAGGTTTTTCAGACCTTCCTGATCCTCGATTTTGGCAATCACCTTGATCTTGCCGGCCTTGCTGCCCAGCAGCTGGTTGAGATCGCGAATGTCTTCAGCGCTGCGCACGAAAGAGAGGGCGATAAAGTCCACATCGTGTGCCATGGCAAAGGCGATGTCGCGCTTGTCCTTTTCGGTAATGGCCGGCAGGTTGACGCGAATGCCCGGCAAATTCACATGGCGGCGGCTTTTGAGGATGCCACCATCCAGCACCCGGCAGCGCATGGCGCGCTCTTCCTTGCTGAGTACTTCGAGGTTGATCAGGCCGTTGTCCACGGTGATCTTGTCGCCGATATTGACGTCGGTGATGATGTCCGCGTAGTTGATAAAAATCGAGCGGGTCTCCACATCCGCCTCTCCGCGCGCCACCACGGTGACGATGTCACCACTTTTCAGGTTGAGATCGCTGTTGAGCACGCCGGTGCGAATTTCCGGCCCCTGGGTATCGATCAGCACCGCCACCGGGTGCTGGCGTTTTTTGTTGAGGGTGCGGATTGCCTTGATGATCTGTAGGCAGTTGTCGTGCTCGCCGTGGGACATGTTGAGTCGCGCCACATTCATCCCGGCATTGGCGAGTTTTTCGAGCATGTCGTAGCTGGAGGAGACTGGGCCGATGGTGCAGATAATCTTGGTCTGGCGCATGGGTTTTCCTGGTCAGGGTCGACGCTGGCTCGGGTTGAGTAGTAGTACACCGGCTTCCGTCGCGATGGCGTCGAGGGGAATATCCCAGGGTTCACAGGGCAGGCTGCCGACTTCCTGGAAGCTGTGGGCGAGACCAATGAACAGCGGGCGGAAACGGTGGGTAGCGTGGCAGCGGGCAAAGGTGCGGTCGTAAAAGCCACCGCCCATCCCCAGCCGATTGCCGCTGCGGTCGAAGGCTACCAGTGGGAAAAATACCGCATCCAGGCACCAGGGCGGGACGGGTTTATCCCTGCCCAGCGGTGGTTCGCCAATGCCGAAGCGATTCACGATCAGCGGCTGGCCGGGGCTGTGGGGCAAAAAATGCAGACGGTTATGGCTGAAGGGATGCAGCACGGGCAGAAAGATCTCTTTTCCAGCGTCGATAGCTAACTGGAGAAAAACATCAGGATTTATCTCGCCGTCATTGGCCAGATACAGGGCAATACGGCGAATGCGCAGAAAAAATGCCTGGCGGGCAATCTGTGTGGCGAGCTGTTGGCTGTTGTGCTGCTGGCGGGCAACGCTGAGTGACTGGCGTTGGCGCCGCATCGCTGAGCGTATCTGCTGCTTGCTGTCGGGCATCGGCCTGTGACTGCTGAAGGAAGTAAGGAAAAACCCCGGAAGTGCCGCTGTCAGTGATGGCCTTGAACCCAGGGCTCAAGGTGGTGACTTCCGCATCGCATCAGGCTTCCCGTCTTGCGGACATGCACAACAGCGAAGTCTGGAAGCCGCCGGTATAGCAATTATCGGCTCAAGGACTTGTCGACTGGCAAACACCCCAGGGTCGTTTGCATTATAACCCCGTGACTGCACCCGCTGACAACGGCTTTACCTTCGCAGCGGCTGGAATTTGTCGAGGGCGCTGTCGAGTTTGGCGTCGACGCGCTGGATTTCCTGGCTCAGGGAGTCGCTGCTGGTGGCCTTTGATTCAGCGCGCAGCAGGTCATAGGTGAGGTTGAGGGCAGCCATGACGGCAATGCGCTCAAGGCCGATGACATTGCCGGATTTGCGTATCTCACGCATGCGGCGGTCGAGTTCCAGGGAGGAATGGATCAGGGCATCCTGTTCTTCGGGGGGGCAGTTGATCTGGTATTCCTTGTCGAGGATACGGATGACGACGGTGTTGCTCATGCTTCAATATCCAGACTTTTCAAACGCGTGATCATGGCCTCGACCCGCGAGCGGGCCAGCTCGTTTTTTTCCAGCAACTGGCTGCGTTCGCGCAGCAGGGTGGATTCCCGCTCGCGCAGACGGTGGTTGTCGGCATGGAGTTGGTCGCACAGGGCAATCAGCCTGTCGAGCTTTGTCTCCAGCTGGATAAGAGAGTCACTGGCCATAAACGTAGTGCAGGTGATGGGCCTGTCACTATATTGTGCGGCGTGGAGGCGGTCAACCGGGTTGAGGCTCTGCAATCGGAGACAATATTTGCCCTAGCCCGGTGTGCCTCGGTGAGGATGTGGTGTGTCCTGTGAGTGCCATGAAATCCCGGGCAGTGGCGACGGGATCGGGGCTACAGGTGAGGGCGCTGATCATGGCAATGCCGTCGACACCGCTGGCATGGACAGCGGGCAGGCGGGCAGCGTTGATACCGCCGATGGCCACCAGCGGGTAGTGGGCAAGAACCCGGCGCCAATAGGCCAGGCCCTCAATGCCGTGGGGTATCCAGGGCATGGCTTTTGAGGTGGTCGGATAGATGGGGCCACAGGCCAGATAGGAGGGACGGTAGCGATGGGCGCGGGCCACTTCAGCGTGGCAGTGGGTGCTGATGCCGAGACGCAAGCCTGCGCTGCGGATGGCCTCCACATCGGCACTGCCCAGGTCTTCCTGGCCGAGGTGAACCCCGTAGGCTCCCAGCTCAATGGCCAGCTGCCAGTGGTCGTTGATAAACAGGCGGGCGTTATGCTTGCGCGCCAAGCGGATGCCAGTGCGGATCTCGTTGCGCAACGCTTGCCCGGCAAGATCCTTGATGCGCAGCTGGATGGTACTAACCCCGCAGGGCAGCAAGGTCTCCAGCCAGTGGCTGCGATCCACCACCGGATAGAGTCCGAGCGGTGGCGGGCCGCAGTCTGGGAAGGGCGGTGGTGCGGGTTCGTCATGCCAGTGGTCGAGCAACACGGGGAGGTCGTCACCGCCATCGGGGAAGTGGCGGATCTCAACCGGCCCTTCATGGTCGGGCCAGCCATAGGCCTGGCGGTAGCCCTGGTTGATAGCCATTTTGGCGATCACCAGTGCGTCCATCAGGCTGTAGCCCAGCGCCAGCGCGCTGGCCACAGCGCTCGCCAGGGCGCAGCCAGTGCCACGCCTGTTGGCGGCGGCCAGGCGCGGGCTGGCGAGCCAGAAGCGGTTGTCGCTGGCGGCAAAAAAATCCCGGCTCCAGGGACCATCGCCATGGCCGCCCTTGACCAG
>LADM01000091.1 GCA_000961645.1 Gammaproteobacteria bacterium BRH_c0
GGGCGTAACTTGCTGCGGCCAGCAGCAGCAGAATGCGCGAGCAAGTCCGGTAGAGACCAGCGAGCTGTTCGCTGTGGTCAGCCCGATACCAGTAGGTCAGGGCCATGGCCGTCCACAGGGAGGTATTGATGGCCGCTTCTGCCAGGCTGTAGCGCTCGACAAAAATATCGCCAGCGTAGAGCCAGTAGCGCACTTCCGCGCCCAGGGTCAGCACCAACAGGTGCAGGGTGGCAGCTTCGAGCCAGCGATTGAGACCCGGGCTGGCGCGGCTCTGCCAGGCAGCCAGGGCGCAGAACAGAGTGGCGCCACCCCCGGTCCACAGGGACCAGTGCACATCCACCGGATAACTGGCCAGCCAGGGATTGAAGGTAAAGCGGATCACCACCAGGGCCAGCACCGCCTTGATCACCAGCGCCAGCCAGGGCAGGTCGTAACGCTTCATCACCCAGGCCAGGGACAGCAATTGCGCGGCCAGCGCCAGGGTCAAGCCCGCCTCGCGGAAGTAGATCCCGGCGGCGAGGGAATAGGCAAAATGCCCACCGAGGATAAACCAGATGGCGGCGCCGTCTGCGCGGTATTTTTCCAGCCTCCAGGCGGCGACAAAGCCATACACCAGCCCCACCATCAACGCCGCCACACTCCACGCCAGAGACTGGGCGAGGTCGCTCACCAGCAGGTATGACAGCGCCAGCCAGGCGAGGGGAGACACAAAGGCGAGCGATGCCCAGCGATGGGAAAATCCTCGGGCGCGCAGATGCAGCACGGCAAGTCCGACATAGAGCAGGGCCATACTGCCTGCGAATTGCAGGAAGGCGGATTCCAGCGCTGGCTCTATACCCTGCAACTGGTAGCGATTGCGGGCGTAATCAAAGGTCACCGCAGTGGCGAGCCAGGCCAGCCACTGCACGCCCAGGCTCAGCCACGGCAGCCAGCCCAGGAAGTCGCGCTGGCGGGCGGCAAACCCCAGCACCAGTATCAGTGGCGCCCATTGCGCCAGTTGTTCAGTCAGCCCCAGCGGGCCAAAACCGCGCAGCTGGATGGAATAGCCCCAGGCAAGAATGATCAGTGCAAGACTGAGTTGATCCAGCCGCCACGCGCGGCGCATGATCACCTTCAATTGCGCACCGGGCTGTATTGCACCGCTATCAGCGCGCAACAGCGACCAGTCAAAGGCCGGGATGGCCACCACGGCCCAGGCCAGCAATGCCAGGTAAATACCGCGCAAATTGTCCGGCTGGTGGCTGGTAAGGGATATCAGCCACCAGCCCAGCGCGCCCGCAACCATGCCCCACCACAGCCAGGGGCGAAACACCTGGCGCAACAGCAACAAGGCGGCAGCACTGATGATCAGGCTGTAGACCATGGCGCCGACAATGTTGCCGCTGTTGTCGGACACCAGGATTGGGACTACATAAGCGCCGATAATGCCGATCGCCGCCAGCACCGGGCCATGTACCAGTGCCAGCGCCATGGTGAGCAGCGACACCAGCGCCAGCAGGGCAAAGATCAGGCGTGGATCGAACAGCTGATAGAGATGCAGCGCCGCCAGCAATGCTCCGTAGAGAGTAATACTGGCACCCCCCGCCAGGGCGGCAAAAGCGGGGTCACTGCCACGCCGGCGCCGCAGCCACTCCGCCACAGCATGCAGAACAATGCCTGTAGTCAAGGCCAGGGCAATACGCGCCTGGGGGCCCAGCAGGCCGGCGTCAATGCTGTACTTGACCATAAAGATGCCCGCCAGGCCGACACACAGGCCGCCCATCCAGATCATCCAGTTCTTCACCAGGTGATCGATAAAACCCGGAGTACGGCGAGGTTTTGGCGAGGCAAGGGGAGCGGTCTGTTCCTGACTGGCGGATGTATGGTCCTGATGGTCTGCCTGAGGTTCAGGTTTTACTGGCGGGACTGGATCGGATTCGACCCCTGGCGGCGCGTCTGCTGGATGTGCCTGTGCTTGACTGTCCGGCAGCGGCTCGGCTGCCGGGCTCGGGGTTACGACCGGCCCTTCACGCAGCCGGTCCAGCTCCTGCTCCAACCTGGCGAGCCTGGCAGCCAGATCGCGAGCGCGAAAAAAACCTGTCCAGCCAAGCAGCGAACCAATCACCACCAACAGCAACAACAAGAACGCCCAAAGCGCCAGCATTTCCATCCACTCTCCTCGAAGTCTGCCCGCGCCAATGGAGCCCCGGCAGTTCCCTGCCCGCTATGACACGGCTACAATCGAGGCCATCATAGCCGAGCGTCCCCCTGAAATGGAATTTGCCACGCTGTGACCGTCGTCCTTGCCGGATTTGCCCTTACCTGTCCCGGCAGCACCGCCCCAGTGAAGGAGAACATGATGCAGTACGCCGGATTTTGGAAGCGCTTTCTCGCCTTTGTCATCGACAGCGTGTTGATCACCCTTGCCGCCACACTGCTGGGCTTTGTGCTGGGCATTGTGATGGCTGTCACCGCCCCCTTTGATGAGCTGCGAGTGGCAGAAAAACTGGCGAATCTGCTTGGACTGCTGCTGGGCTGGCTGTACTTTGCGGGGATGGAAAGCTCTGGCTATCAGGCCACGGTGGGTAAGCTGGCGCTGGGCATCAAGGTCACCGACATGGATGGCAACCCCATCGGACCTGGCCGTGCCAGCGGGCGCTATTTTGCCAAGATCCTGTCCAGCCTGATCCTGTTGATCGGTTATCTGATGGTGGCCTTTACCGCCAAAAAACAGGGGTTGCACGATATGCTGGCGGGCTGCCTGGTGGTGAATGGCAAAAGTGACAGAGGGCAGTCACCAGCCGGGTGAGGCCGCCATATTCCAGAGCAGGAAAGGATACTAGCGATGTCGACCTTCGGTGGAACAGGCCAGCACTTCGCGGCGCAGGGCCTTGAGCACATCGCTGCGGGTTATCAGCCCGACCAGCTTGCCGTTATCCACTACCGGGTAGACCTTGGGCTTGTCGCGGCCCATACGCCGCGCCAGGTCCACCACTGAATCATCGGGTTTGACGGTGAGCGGCACGCGGCTCATGACATCGTCCACTACCGGGTTGCCCTCGCAAAAATAGCTGGTGGCAAGCATGCTCTGGATGCAGTCTTGCTCGGAGACAAACCCCACCACCCGCTGCTGTTCGTCCACCACCGGCATCCCCATCACGCCATTGGCGGCCATTTTTTCCACCACATCCACTAGCGCCTCGCCGCAATGTACGGACAGGGGGTTGGTGTGCATGACTTCTTTCACCGTGTATTCAGCCATGGAAGGTGCTCTCGCTCTCATCAGTCCCCCTGATCTTAATACTTAGCGGGGTGCCCTGCTCATTTAATTGTGATGGCAGTGGCCTGGCGCGGGGATTTTGTCCGCAGGAAAAGGTGGGGCTTTGCCGCACATGCGGCAAAGCCCGGGGATATCACAGGTAGGAACAGATGTAATCGGTAATCTGCTGCACGGAAATCTGGAACGAGGCATTGGCGGGCACATTGAATGACTGGCCAGCGCGCACTTCTTCCCACTGGTCGGAGCCGGGCAGTTTCACCAGCAGGAATCCGGCAGTGATTTCCATCAGTTCCGCCTGGCTGGTGCCAAACTCGTACTCTCCGGGCAGCATGATGCCCAGGGTTTTGACGGAACCGTCGCTGAATTCAACGGCACGGCTGGTGACCTTGCCGTCGAAATAGATATTGGCCGCCTTGATAACATTGACACCGGTAAATTTTTCCATGGAATCTCTCTGTAGGGTCTTGTGTAGGGTCTTGGGGTTACTTGCTGTGAGGGGCTGCTTGCTCAGGGGTTGGTAGCGTTCTGGCCGTTGAACAGCGCCGATACGGCTTTTTTGTAGAGGGGATAAATATCAGCGGAATTATTCACACTCATGCCAAGGTCGCGCAGCAGGCCATCCTGCAGGCGGTAAACCCAGCTGTGCACCGTGAGGTCCTGGCCGCGATCCCAGGCATCCTGCACCACCGTGGTCTGGCACACGCTCAGCGCCTGCTCGATCACGTTGATCTCACACACCCGGTCAACCAGGGTTTCCTCATCCTCAATGAGTTGCAATTCCTTGTAATGCTTGCTCTGCGCGTCCTGCACATGGCGCAGCCAGTTGTCGATCAGGCCGAGCTTGTCATTGCGCACTGCCGCCCGCACACCGCCACAGCCATAATGGCCGACCACCATCACATGCTTGACGCGCAGGTAGTCAACAGCGAATTGCAGTACAGACAGGCAGTTGAGATCAGAGTGCACCACCACATTGGCGACATTGCGGTGTACGAACAGCTCGCCGGGCAACAGGTCAACGATTTCGTTGGCGGGCACTCGGCTGTCGGCGCAGCCAATCCACAGGTATTCGGGATTTTGCTGGCGTGAGAGACGATCAAAAAAATCAGGTTTTTCATCCGTGATGGATTTAACCCAGGCACGGTTTTTGTCAAACAGCTCTTTCAACGGGGCCTCCGGCAGTCAGATATAGGTAAATGCTGAATCAAACAGCCCGCTAGATTAGTGGGCTTTGCTGTTCAGATCAATTGCCATCAAACCGTGCCGGAGTCGCCTGGCCTTACTGGTATTCCGGCGCGTTACCGTGGCGGATATCCTTGCCCTTCACCAGATAGACAATCTGCTCGCAGATGTTCTTGGCGTGGTCGCCCACCCGCTCGAGGGAGCGCAGGGCCCAGAGAATGTTCATCACCCGGGAGATGCTGCGCGGATCTTCCATCATGTAGGTGATCAGCTCACGCAGGGCGGATTTGTAATCCAGATCCACCTGCTGGTCGGCGCGCATGGTGGCCAGGGCGCTGTCGGCGTCATAGCGGGCAAAGGAGTCGAGACTGTCGTTG
This sequence comes from Gammaproteobacteria bacterium BRH_c0, assembly GCA_000961645.1. Classification (GTDB taxonomy): domain Bacteria; phylum Pseudomonadota; class Gammaproteobacteria; order Pseudomonadales; family Porticoccaceae; genus NAT127. The sequence continues at coordinate 4,819 of LADM01000091.1, forward strand.
AGCATTTTGCGCACCCCGTTGCCGATATGGCGAATCTCCACATAACCGCGCGGCGCGCTGCCTTCCTCACTGAGTTTGATGGCCATCTTGGCGATTTTTTTCGCCTCGTCGCCAATGCGCTCCAGATCGCGAATGGTCTTGCTCACCGCCAGTACCATGCGCAAATCGGTAGCGGCTGGCTGGCGGCGGGCGATCAGAGTGGCGCACTCTTCATCGATCTGGATTTCCAGGGCATCGATATCCATTTCGCGGCGGATCACCGTTTCCGCCAGCTCGCTGTCTGCATCTTCGAGGGCACGCACGGCGTCGGCCACCTGTTTTTCGACCCGGCCACCCATTTCCAGCATGCGGGTTTTGATCGCTTCCAGTTCTTCGTTGAAGTGGCGCGAGATGTGCTGATCAAGATGTAATTTATCCATAAGGTTGTCCTCAACCAAAACGGCCGGTGATATAGGCTTCAGTCAACTCGTGCTCGGGGTTGGTGAAGACTCTTTCTGTATCGTTGACCTCGATCAACTTGCCCAGATGGAAGTAGGCGGTGCGCTGGGAAACCCGCGCTGCCTGCTGCATCGAGTGGGTCACGATGGCGATGGTGTAATTCTCCGACAGCTCGGCAATCAGCTCCTCAATGCGGGCGGTGGCGATGGGATCGAGTGCGGAACAGGGTTCATCCATCAGGATCACATCGGGGCTGATGGCAATGGCGCGGGCGATACACAGCCGTTGCTGCTGGCCGCCGGACAGACCGGTGCCGGGCTTGAGCAGCCGGTCCTTGACCTCGCCCCACAACCCGGCGCGCTTGAGACTGGTTTCCACCACTTCGTCCAGGTCGCTCTTGCGACTCACCAGGCCGTGCAGCTTGGGTCCGTAGGCAACATTGTCGTAGATGGACTTGGGGAATGGATTGGGCTTTTGGAACACCATGCCCACCCGCGCCCGCAGTGCTACCACGTCCATGGACTTGGCGTAGATATCATCCTCATCAAGGATAAACGAGCCGGATACCTTGCAGATATCGATGGTGTCGTTCATGCGGTTGATGGAGCGCAGGAATGTGGACTTGCCACAGCCGGAAGGGCCGATCATGGCGATCACTTCATTCTTGCCGATATCGACGCTGACGTTGAAGAGAGCCTGTTCACTGCCGTAGAAAACGTCCACATTGCGGATGCGCATCTTGGGCTCAGCCACGAAAGGGCTGCCCACGGTCTGGTAGTCGGCGCTGGAATCGTGCACGGTGTAGCCTTCTTTCACTGCCTTGACGGCGCCGGGTAAATCCCGGGCTTCATTCGCTGTCATTGTCATCACATTCGCTCTCCTGTTACCAATTCGCCAGGGGCTCAAGCCCCGCAGTCAAGGGCTGTTACCAACGGCGCTCAAGGCGCTTGCGCAACCAGATCGCAGTGGTGTTCATAAGAATCAGAAACGCCAGCAGCACCATGATGGCTGCCGAGGTTTTTTCCACAAAGGCCCGCTCCGGGCTGTCGGCCCAGAGGAAAATCTGCACCGGCAGCACTGTGGCGGGTGAGGCGGGTCCAGAGGGGATATCGACAATAAAGGCCACCATGCCGATCATCAGCAGGGGCGCTGTTTCACCCAGGGCCTGGGCCATGCCGATAATGGCGCCGGTGAGCATGCCCGGCATCGCCAGGGGCAGCACATGGTGCATCACTACCTGCATGGGAGAGGCGCCGATGCCGATGGCAGCCTCCCGGATCGAGGGTGGTACAGCCTTGATCGCCGCGCGGCTGGTGATGATGATGGTGGGCAGGGTCATCAGGGTCAACACCAGGCCGCCGATCACCGGTATCGAGCGGGGCACCTCAAAAAAATTGATAAAGATGGCCAACCCCAGCAGACCGAAAATGATCGACGGCACCGCCGCCAGGTTGTTGATATTGACCTCGATCAAATCGGTCCAGCGATTCCTCGGCGCGAACTCTTCCAGGTAGATCGCCGCCGCCACGCCAATGGGGAACGACAGGGCCAGAGTAATTACCAGGGTGAAGAAAGAGCCTACCACCGCCCCCCAGATACCGGCCTGTTCCGGCTCCCTGGAATCCCCCTTGGTGAAGAAGTTGGTATTCAGCTTGAGTCGGATATCGCCGCTTTGCTTCAGGCCTTCCACCACCGCACGCTGGGTTTCCGAAACCCGCCCGGTGAAGGCGCCGCCACTGTCGCCGTAGGACTTGAAATAGGTGTCGATATCGTCGTCGGCCACCAGCCACAGGGTTTCGCTGCGTCCCAGCAGGCTGGGGTTTTCCACCAGGCGATCGCGCAGCTCGAAACCCTCGCCACTGCTGATCATCTTGTTGAGTTCACGCTTGTCGTTGCGGGATGAAAATTGTGGAAATCTGTCGTACAGACCCTGGCGAATCACACCGCTGAAGTTGCCCAGGGCAACCTGGCTCTCATCGCGCAGGTCGGTAATGTCGAGCACCTCCGGGTCATAATGGACGGTGAGCTGGATATAGGTTTGCCTGAAGGCGCCGGACCCCTTGGTGATAATGTCGGTGAACAGCACCGCCACCGCCAGCAGGCCAAATGCCACCGCCATAATGCCGTAAAAGCGGAATCGCTTTTCAGCCCGATAGCGGCGCTTGAGGCCGCGGGCGACCTGCTCGGCCTTTTTCTGATGATCTTCAATCATATTGTTCACGGTATTTTTTCACCACATGGAGGGCAATGAAGTTGAGTATCAGTGTGACCACGAAGAGCATCAGGCCGAGGGCGAAAGCCGCCAGGGTTTTAGGGCTGTCGAACTCCTGATCGCCCACCAGCAGGGTAACGATCTGCACGGTGATGGTGGTGACGGTTTCCAGGGGGTTGAGGGTCAGGTTGGCAGCCAACCCCGCTGCCATCACCACGATCATGGTTTCGCCAATGGCCCTGGATACCGCCAGCAACACACCACCGACGATACCAGGCAACGCAGCCGGAAAGATCACTTTCTTGATGGTTTCCGAATGGGTGGCCCCCAGGGCCAGGGAACCATCCCGCAGGCTCTGGGGCACGGCAGTGATCACATCGTCCGCCAGGGAAGAAATAAACGGAATGATCATCACCCCCATGACCAACCCCGCCGCCAGCGCACTTTCAGAAGACACCGACAGGCCCACCCCGGCACCGGCATCACGCAGAAAGGGTGCCACCGTCAGGGCGGCAAAAAAGCCGTAAACCACAGTGGGCACGCCTGCGAGAATTTCCAGCACTGGCTTGGCATAGGCGCGGACTTTGCCGTGGGCGTATTCCGCCAGGTAAATGGCCGACATCAGCCCTACCGGCACCGCCACCACCATGGCGATAAAAGAGATCAGCATAGTGCCCACAAACAGCGGAACCGCCCCGAAGGCGCCGGAGGAACCCACCTGGTCGGCACGGATGGCGGTCTGCGGACTCCAGCTGGTGCCAAACAGGAACTCGGTCACCGGCACCGCTTCAAAAAAACGCAGGGATTCGAACAGCACCGAAAGCAAAATGCCCAGGGTGGTGAAAATCGCTACGCAGGCACAACTGAACAGCACGCCCTTGAATACCCGCTCCACCTGCTGGCGCGCCCGCAACAGGGGCGAGATGGTCAGCCAGGCACCAAAACCACCGAGCAGTGCTAAACCCAGCACGCCTGCACTGACAATGCGACTGCCCATCTCGCGCAGGGCGATCAGACGTTCGCTGGCAACCACCAGTGCCGAATCGACATTGTCGGCAGCCAGCGAGCCAGTCGCCAGATTCCGCACGGTGCTGAGCATCAGGTTTTCTTCAGAAACGCTGGTGGGTTGCAGGGCGTCCGGCAGCGACCCCAACACCAATCCGGCAATTAACGGTTCGTCGAAGATCAACCAGATTACCAGCAGCAACAGGGACGGCACAGCGCACCACAGGGAGGCTCTGAGTCCGTAATAAAACGGCAGGGAATGCAGGTGCCGAATGCCCCCCAGGGGTTTCGCCATGACCAGAGAGCGTCCGCGGGCCAGGTAGTAGGCAGCGACGACCATGGCCATCAGGATCAATAACAGGTTGGCTGTATGCATGGCGCTTTCCGTAATAGCTTTCCGTAATCGGTAGTTATGCCGCGACGTTGATGCACTTGGATGGCAAAAAGGACAATCGGCCCAGAACAAAAGGCCTGGTAGTTAACCAGGCCCCAAGTTTACATCAACTTCGCGATTCTGACGGGAGGCGCAATCAGAGACCTTCACCGCTCATGACTTCTCCGGCACGTACCGCTTTAGCGGTTTTCTTGCGCAGATCGTCATTGAGGGGGATCAGGCCTTTTTCCGCCAGGTAGCCATCCGGGCCCCAGGCTTTCTCACTGGTGTACTCGGCCACAAATTCCTTGATGCCGGGAATCACGCCGATATGGGCCTTCTTCACATAGACATAGAGGGGACGGGACACCGGGTAGGATTTGTCACCAATGGACTCAAAGGTAGGCTCTACACCGGCGATGCTGCTGCCGCGCACCTTGTCGTTGTTCTGGTCGAGAAAGCTGAAGCCGAACACGCCGAGGGCATCGGGGTTGGAATCCAGTTTCTGAATGATCAGGTTGTCATTTTCACCGGCCTCGACGAAATAGCCGTCCTCGCGGATTGTGTGGCAGACACTCTTGAACTGGTCTTCGTCAGCGTCCTTCATGGCCTTGATAAAGGGGAAGTTCTTGCAACCGCCTTCCAGGGCCAGCTCGGCGAACGAATCGCGGGTGCCGGAGGTAGGCGGCGGTCCGATCACTTCGATTTTAGTGGCAGGGAGAGCCGGGTTCACGTCCTTCCAGGTTTTGTAGGGGTTGGGCACCAGGGTGTCGGACCCGTCGGGGTTGGGGACGTTTTTGGCCAGCGCCAGGAATACGTCCTTCAGGGTCAGGTCGTAGGGCTTGGCCTTCAGGGAGTTGGCAATTACCAGGCCGTCAAAGCCGATCAGCATTTCAACAATGTCATTGACGCCATTCTTCTGGCAATCCTTGAACTCGCCATCCTTCATGCGGCGCGATGCGTTGGTAATGTCGGCGAAATTGGTACCAACACCGCCACAGAACATTTTCATGCCGCCGCCAGTCCCGGTGGATTCCACTTTGGGAGTGGGGTGGCCAGTGGCCTTGCCAAAGCGCTCAGCCACAACCGTGGAAAAGGGGTATACCGTGGAAGACCCGACGATGCTGATATAGTCACGGGCAGCATGCACCTGTGCACCGCCAATCATTGCTGCTACAGCAGCGCCTGCCAAAACTGTATTTTTGAAAACGTTCACGTTTTCCTCCGGTTTTCTGTGTGTATCTGAGGGGGTTAAACCAAGTAACAGGTGTCACTATAGGAAGGCTGTGTGACAGAAATATGACACCCAGGATTGGGAATCGACCATTTTCCACAGCGGACATTCATATATAATGCCCACAAAATAACCAACGCCGCCTAGCCCTGAGCACTGAGTCACCATGCCCCGACCCCGCCACGCCGCGCAGAGACTGATCAATCTTCTGGAAGGCATCACCACTATCATCGGCACATTCACACCCTGGCTGACCCTGTTGCTGATTCTGGGTATCTGCACGGTGGTCATCATGCGCTACTTCTTCGGCGCCGGGTCCATCGCCCTGCAGGAGGCAACCACCTACCTCCATGCCACCATATTCATGCTCGGCATCGCCTGGACCCTGAAGCAGGGCGGGCATGTGCGGGTCGACGTGTTCTATCGCAATGCCTCACCGCAAAGACAGGCCTGGATTGATGTGGCCGGGGGAGTGCTGTTTCTGTTGCCCCTCTGTGTGCTTATCCTGTGGCTGTCGTGGGACTATGTACTCAGCAGCTGGGCCATCCGCGAAAAATCCAACGAGGGTAGTGGCTTGCCCTACGTGTACCTGCTCAAAACCCTGATCCTGATTCTGCCTGCCACCCTGCTGATACAGGGTGTTGCCGACATTCTCAAGAACCTGTTGTTTGCCCTGGGACTCAGCAACCATCACAGCGCCACCAAAGTGGAACCCCTGTAATGGCTGAATTCATTCCCCTGTATATGTTTGCCGCCGTGTGCCTGCTGCTGATGCTGGGCTATCCGGTGGCTTTCTCACTCAGTGGCGTGGCGCTGCTGTTTGCCGCTGCCGGGATGGCCACTGGTCATTTCGACATGGCGTTTCTCCACGCCCTGCCGAACCGTATCTACGGCACCATGATCAACACCACCCTGGTGGCGGTGCCGCTCTTTGTCTTTATGGGGCTGATGCTGGAGAAGTCGAAGCTGGCCGAGGATCTGCTCGCCAATATGAGCCGTCTCTGTGGTGGGCTGCGCGGCGGATTGGGTATCTCAGTGGTTCTGGTGGGTATGTTGCTGGCCGCCAGCACCGGCATTGTTGGCGCCACGGTGGTGACCATGGGCCTGATGTCGCTGCCCACCATGCTCAAGCAGGGCTACAGCCCGGCGCTGGCCACCGGCACTATCTGCGCCACCGGCACACTCGGGCAGATCATTCCGCCCTCCATTGCCCTGGTGTTGCTGGGGGATATCCTCTCCAGTGCTTTTCAACAAGCCCAGCTGCAGATGGGGATTTTCTCCCCGGAGACAGTCTCCATCGGCGACCTGTTTGTGGGCGCGCTGGTCCCTGGCCTGCTGCTGGTGCTGATGTATATCGCCTATATCTATTTCTACGCCCTGGCGCGACCGGGCAAGGCACCCCGCGAGACCAACCGCATCGACAAGGGTGAATACCTTCAGGTGTTGTTCCCGCTGCTGCCACCGATCCTGCTGATTATCGCCGTGCTGGGCTCTATCCTCAGCGGTGCCGCCACCCCCACCGAAGCCGCTGGCGTCGGCGCACTCGGCGCCATCCTGCTCGCTCTTGCCAAAGGCCAGCTCAGGCTGGATCGACTCAGGGAAGTGATGACCTCCACCACGGAGGTTACCTCCATGGTGTTTATGATCCTGATCGGGGCGGCGGTGTTTTCCCTGGTGTTTCGCGGTTTTGGTGGCGAGGAGCTGGTAGCGAGCCTGTTTGAAGGCATACCTGGCGGGGTCTTTGGCGCCACCCTGGTGGTGATGCTGGTGATTTTTCTGCTCGGTTTTATTCTCGATTTTATCGAGATCACCTTTGTGGTGGTGCCCATCGTCGCACCGATTCTGCTGGCCATGGGACTCGACCCGGTGTGGCTTGGCATCATGATTGCAATCAACTTGCAAACCTCGTTTTTGACGCCGCCCTTCGGTTTTGCGCTTTTTTACCTGCGCGGTGTTGCACCACCCAGTGTTCTGACCAGTGATATCTACCGGGGTGTTGTGCCTTATATTGTTATCCAGTTGACGGTACTCTGTTTGCTGGCCCTGTGGCCGGGCCTGGTCACCTGGCTCCCGAATCTGCTTTTTGGTTGAGGATTGATCCGTGAAAACTACCCACAGACCTGCCGACCCGGTCGGTCAACTGACCCTGCAAACCCTGGCCATGCCCAGGGACACCAATCCCCACGGGGATATTTTCGGCGGCTGGCTGCTGTCGCAGATGGATCTGGCGGGGGCTGTACTGGCGCGGCAGTTAACCAAGGGCCGGGTAGCCACAGTAGCGGTCAGCGATATGGGCTTTCTGCGCCCGGTGCCGGTGGGCGCGCTGGTGAGCTGTTATACCAGCCTGCTGGAAACAGGTCGTACATCGATGCGCATCAATATCGAAGTGTGGATCGATGGCGGTGACAACGGCGAACGCGCCAAGGTCACGGAAGGGGATTTTGTCTATGTGGCCATCTCGGAGGATGGCAAAACCCGGCCTGTAGGGCGGATTTAGGCCATCTATTCAGCAAAATGCCGGGTTCAACCCGGCATTTTTATTTGCTCCCACTGACAGGCGCCGATTCAGGCGGCCATATCCCGCAGGTATTTCTCAAGCTCGGTGTAACCGCCAATATGCTCAGTGCCGTGGAAAATCTGCGGCACGGTACGCACCGGCTTGCCGACGGTTTTCTCCAGATCGGCAGGGGATATCCCTTCCGCAAACATATCCACATACTTGTGGGGCAGTTTTTTCATTTCCAGCACCTGTTTGGCGCGCACACAGTAGCCGCAGCCAGGGCGACCAAAAACCGTAAATGATTGCATTTGCACTCCTCTTCGTTAAATCCGCAGGTTTTGGTTAAATCTGCAGGGTTTGATCACAGGGCGGCAGCTTACTGCCAGTAACCGGCATTATCCAAGTGAATAAAAAGTATCCAATCTATTGAGGCAAACTATCGACAGGCCTCAACCCTGCCATTAACAGCGCAACCAGGCCAGCAGCTCCACATGGGGCGTATGGGGGAAGAGGTCGAGGGGCTGCACTTCGGTCAGCTTGAAGCCCTTGGCCATAAACACCCCCACATCTCGCGTGAAAGTTGCCAGGTCGCAGGAGATATACAAAATATCCCGCACCTTATGCTTCTTGGGCAGCAACCTTGCCGCCTGCTTCAGCCCGTCTCGGGGCGGGTCGAGCACCACTATCCCGGCGTCGGGCAGCCTGCGGCGCAGGGTATCAAAGCTGTCCTCGTTGAAAAGATTGCAGACCAGCGCCTCAACCCCCGGCAGCTGCCTGGCCTGGAGCGCCTCGATGGCTTCAGCGGAGCCCTCGGCGGCGAGAATCCGGCCAAAACCTGCCGCCGCTATCACTTGCGTAAAATTGCCGGAGCCCGCAAACAGCTCCAGCACTGGAATCGACTTGTCCAGTCCGGCAAGGCGCTCCGCCAGCCAGGCCTGCATGCGCTGGTTCTGGCCGCTGTTGCCCTGGCGGAAGGGCCGCCGCTGGTTGAGCACCAGAGTGTCAGCGCTGACATCCTCATCGATATCGATGGTGGTCCAATCCTGCTTGCGGCCAGGGGCAAGATCCCGGTTGGGTAGGGTGGCTGCAACGGCCTTGAGGGTAGCGCGGTTTTTGTCGCTCAGCACCAGGCAGTCATCCACCGCCGCCAGATCGCGGGAGCCGTGACTGACAAAGCCCAGCACCCGGCCATCGGTTTTCAGCTGCGCGCGGTTGCGGTAGCCGAATATCGAGTCAGAACCGAGGATCGGGCGGATGCACTCCTCTGCACTCAACCGCGCCAGCGCTAGGCTGACCCGGGCTTGCTTGGCTTCGAGCTGTGCCTCATAGCTGACAAACTGCCAGGGGCAGCCGCCACAATCGCCCTTGCCCACCCCCTGATGGGGGCAGGGCGGCACGATGCGCTGCGGGGATGGCTGCTGCAGGGTTTCCAGCACGGCAAATCCGAAACGGCTTTTGAAACCGGTGATGCGGAACTCGCCGCTCTCGCCGGGCCACACGCCGGGCACGAAAAAAACCTGTCCGCTGCGGTGCTCGACAATGCCATTGCCCTCGCTGGAGAGGGCGCGAACCCGGGCGGTGAAGCGTTCATTGAGGGCGGGCATGGGGTTTCCGGAACATGGCGAGGCGCGATCATAGCATTGCGGGCCCATTCGGACATCGGCGCCAGTCTATTTGCGCTGCCATGACTTCCCAATGTCTTCAAATTTATGCTGCAATGCGCGCCATGGAAACAGCCACTACGCCCCAATCAATCCTGCCCTCCCATCCCGTAGCGCGCTGGCTGCTGTTTTTTATTGTTGCCGCCGGGATCTATTTTTTTCATGTCTTCCTGGTGCCGGTGCTAGCGGCACTGATCATTGCTTTTGCCGGCTGGCCGCTGTACCGGCGCCTGGTAAAAGCCTGTCACGGCAACACGACCCTGGCCGCCAGTATTGCCCTGCTCTTGATCCTGTTGGTGCTGATCGTACCGCTGATGCTGGCCTTCTCCTTCGCCCTCCATGAACTGGGCATCTGGTTCCGCTGGCTGATGGAAGCCAACCGCCACGGAGCGCCTGCGCCGGAGTGGATAGCGGCACTGCCCCTCGGCGGCACCTGGGTGGCCGAGCAGTGGAATCACTACCTGAATCACCCCCAGGCGATCAGTGAGTTCGTGCAGTTTTTCAGCGGCGAGCACCTTGGCAATATTTCGCGGGTACTGCTCACCATGGGCAGCAAGGTGTTTTCCCTCGCCCTGGCCCTGCTGTTTATGCTGATCACCCTGTTTTTTGCCTGCAAGGATGGCCACAACCTGGTGGCGCAGCTGGACCGCGTTGGCGAGCGTATCCTGCCACTGCGCTGGCAGCGCTTTTCGCGCATGGTGCCAGTCACCATCAGCGCCACGGTGGTGGGCATGGGCCTGATCGCCATTGGCGAGGGCATCATTCTCGGCATCGCTTACTGGATCGCTGGTGTGCCATCGCCGGTTACCCTTGGGGTAATCACCGGCTTTATGGCCCTGATCCCCGGCGGCGCCCCCCTGGCCTTCACCCTGGTGTCGCTCTACCTGGTCGGCAGCGGCAACCCCCTGGGCGGGCTTGGTCTCTTTATCTGGGGCACTGTCGAGCTGTTTATTGTCGACAAGACCATTCGCCCCACCCTGGTGGGCGGGCCGATCAAGTTGCCATTCCTGCTGACGTTCTTCGGCCTGGTGGGCGGTGTGATGACCATGGGACTGATTGGCCTGTTTATCGGGCCGGTGTTGATGGCCCTGCTGCTGGCGATCTGGCGCGAGTGGATGCACGATGAAATTGATCGTCAAGACGCCGTGGCGGCCTCAGCCAGCGAGAGCGAATCGACCATGCTCAACAGCCCTTACTACTCAGAGCCGGGCTGATTGTCTGCTTCATGGAAGGGAGGGGAGACGCTGTTATCCGGGGGCACGAGAGGGGTCAACCTCCCGCGCCTGAGACCACTATCTAACGCTTCAGCCTAACGCTTCTGCCACTGGCCATTCAGCTTGACGTAATGGCCGGCAGGGGATTTCTCAATGGCCTTTTTGCCGGCCAGGGCTTCAACATCGGACACCGCGATACCGTTCTGGGTGGCAATGCGCTGGTATTCCGCCTTGCGCTGGGTGTTGATGCTGTTGACCAGCGCCGTGATTTCGGGGGTCACGGAACCCACCGGGGCGATATAGCCGCTGCGGGTCTCACCTACCAGCCCCTGGGTTTTGGCGTCCTGCAGCTCCAGCGCCCACAGTGGCGAGCTGAACACCAGCGCCAGCAGCAATCCGGCTTGCAGAAGCAGATTTTTGAACCCTGATGACTTTTCAACTAATGACTTCATTGAATGCTCCATAACCCTTAAAAGAGATCGCTGTCTTCGGAAAACAGGCCATCCAGTTCCCTGTCCACTTTGATGCGAATTTCGTGGTCAATTTTGACGTTAAGATTGATGGTGATGGGTTCCTTGGGGGCTGCAACCTGCACGGTTGGCGTACAGCCCGCAAAGGCCATCGCTGTAACGATCCACACACCCGGCAAAAAAATTCGTTTCATGGCTGTTTCCCTGTAGCCCGTAACCCACTGACACAATCAGCGGTTCAGGCGCTTTTCGAGTTTATTGATAACATCGTCTGTCAATGTTAATGCCTTGAACAGATCAAACAGGTTTTCTTCCACATTGATATTGAAATTGACGGGGCGACCACTGAATGCGTCGGGATTGCTCCCCGCTAACTGCACGCCCAGCAAGAGGACACCGGTTGGAGCAAAATCCGCCTTGATCGACAACGTATTGAATTCAAAATTCTCCAGCAGCGTCACCGCGAGATCGAGTTGCTGGTGGCGCTCAGCAATGGCTTTACCTGACTCGCCAGTATCATAAACGATTCGGCCCCCCGGTGGTTGACTTGCCAGTAGTCCACCCTCGACAGCAACCCCCTGCGGACCGATCCGTACCGGTAGCACACCGCTGAGTACGCCCTCACCACTCAGGCCATGTTCGGCATAGAGACCGAGAATCGCACCCAGCTGCCAATTGGACAACCGCATCTCGAAGCGGGTTTCAGTGAGGGGGAAATTCAGTGCAAAAGGCTCGCCCAGCGACACGGCACCGGAAAACAGCTTTGCGTCCAGAGCCTGAACCCGCCAGCGGGTTTGTGCAAGGGATTGGGATGGCAGCAACTGCACGGCCATTTCCACCTCGCTGATACTGATCCCCACCTCCAGGGCTGGCACCTTGAAGAGAATCCTGCCGCGGGATTGCCAGCTGCCGCTGTATTCCAGCGTCCCTTTCAGGCTGGCGTCCTGCAGGGCAACGCCTTCCAGCAAGCCGGTCAGCTTGTCGAGTTCAAACTGCAGGCTTTGGTTTGTCGCCTGCCCTGAGGCCGACTCCGCAAGACTGCCCTGCAACTGGTAGTTAATAACACTGCCGACCCCCTCCGCCAACGCCAGGGGAAGCTGTGTATAGTCCCCGGCCTGCGCCAGCAGTGCGGGCAAGCTGGCGATCTTGGCCTTGAGGCTGACAGCGTAAGCGCCAGGGTCTTCCAGCTCCGCCTGCCACTGGCCACTGAACGCCAGGCTCTCCTCCGCGACCTCGCCCAGGCCCTGCCAGCCCTGCCCATCATACTGGAACTGCGCACTGATGGCTGGTGCCGCCAGCACCTGCTGATCGAGACTCACAGAGGCAGAAATGGCCGCGTCAAAACCCAGGTTTTGCTGCTCTGCGACAATATTTTCCAACCCGGCATTGACGGACACATGCTGATTGTCAGGGCCCAGTTCGACACTGGCTTGCAGCCCATCCAATGTCCAGCCATTGGCATCAAGGCGGAGAGCACCTTTTGGCTCAAGCTGCATCGCCAGGGGAGTATCGCCCTGCCATTGATCAAAACCTTTTTTCCCTTCACCCAACTCAACGGGTAAACCCCAATCCGCCGTAACGAGTGTGCCGCTCAAAATAACAGGTGCGGAAAAGGCAATACTTTGCGCATTGAGGTTTCCCGCCAGGCTGTGCTCTATCCGGGTGCTCAGGTTGCTCAAGCCCTGCTCAGGCCAAGTGGCGATGGTCAGCTGGTGAGTGAAATTACCCTCAAAGGTCGCCTGATCCAGCCAGGTGCCATAGCTGTCCCGAATATGCTCAGGCAGCGCAAGGTCGAGCACAAAATTGCTGCTGCCCGCGATAGCGGGCAAATCCTCCAGCCAGTCGAGGGGCAGCCAGGTCATCAGGGGGTGGGGATTAGTGCGCAGTGCATTGAGCTGCGCGCTGAGAGCCTGAATATCCGCCCGGCCCCTGATATTCACCCCTAACTGATCGCCAGCCGGGTTGGGTGCTGACAACAGCAGACTGGCATTGATAACCGCTTGCTGCTGGCGGGTGACTTCCACACCGATAGCAAGAGGTTCAGCGTTGGTGCTGGCCACTTCGAGCCGCGCAAAAACACCGCCTTCAGCGGCTTGCCCACTACCCAGCGGTGCAGAAATCGCGCCGTCGCGAATCAGCAGGCGGCCCCGCAAGGTACGCTCGGAAGCATCCAGATGCAGGTCTTCGCCCTTCACCCTCAACACCCAGTTATCCGCAGACTCCACCCGCCCAGCCAGACTGTCGATACTCAGCACATCCACCGGCAACTGACCGAGCCATGCCTGGGGCAGCAGAGCGGGTATCAGGAGATCGGGAGAGGTTTCATCCTCGCTGACTGGCAGCACCAGCTGGAGATCCGCACGCTCAATGGCAATGCTGTCGATACTGCCATCGAACAGCTGCCACCACTGGTAACCGATATCGACATTGTGCAACTGCACCACCAACTGGTTGCCGTCGACATTGGCGCTCGCTTCCACCGCATTCATTCGCAAGCGGTTGAAACGCCATTTGACTTCGGAAGTGCGCAGCGTCTCAACGCCGTGACGGCGCAGGTAGCGCTCAATCTGGGGAGTAACGAGACTCGAAAACTGCCAGGTGGCAATGCCCACCAGCGCTGCCACCAGCAGCGCGAGGATCAGAAAACCGATGGCAATTTTTTTCATCATCCAATCTGTGCCCTGCAGCATCCCGGTGCGCCCTGATCTGTTGAGACAGACCACAGCGACCGGGGTTTCACCGCCGCAGGTTTACAACCACTGCAATGGCTGTTCATTGAGGGCCGCCAGCTGTTCGCGCAACTCCAGAATATGGTCGCCCCAGTAGCGGGCGGTATTGAACCAGGGGAACGCACGGGGAAAGGCCGGGTCCTGCCAGCGCCGCGCCAGCCAGGCGCTGAAGTAGAGCAGGCGCAGGGCGCGAAAGGATTCGATCCAGCGCAGCTGGCGCGGATCAAAATCGTTGAATTCGCCGTAACCAGCCAGAATTTCCGACACCTGCAACTGCTGGCGGTTGCGGTCGCCACACAGCAGCATCCACACATCCTGAATGGCGGGCGCCATGCGGGCATCGTCAAAATCGACAAAATGGGGCAGGTCGTCGCGCCACAGGATATTACCGGCGTGGCTGTCTCCGTGGACGCGGATATAGTCCTCCGGCAGCAGGGTGGAGAGCTGCTCGCGCATCGCCGCCAGCAGGTCGACCGTCAGGGAGCTGTAGGCAGCATTGAGATCGCGGGGGATAAAGTGCTCGCTGACAAACCCCACACTCTCCTCGCCAAAGGTGCTGATATCAATGGCGGGGCGGTACTCGAAGGGTTTGACGGCGCCCACCAGGTGGATGCGTGCCAGGAACTTGCCGAGGGTATAGAGGTTGTCGAGATTGTCCAGCTCGGGGGCATGGCCGCCGCGACGGGGGAACAGGGCAAAGCGGAAGTCATCGTAGTGACCAACACTGGCGCCACTGTCAGGGCCGTTTGCCAGCACCAGCGGCGCCACCACCGGCAGCTCCTGCTCCACCAGGGCAAAGCAATAATCGTGCTCTTCCTGAATCTGCTCACCGCTCCAGCGCTCGGGGCGGTAGAACTTGGCGATCAGCGGCTGTCCGTCTTCCACCCCCACCTGATAGACGCGATTTTCGTAACTGTTGAGGGCGAAAATCCGGCCATCGCACAGATACCCCGCACTCTCCACCGCCGACATGATCAGCTCGGGTGTGAGGCGATCAAAGGGATGCTGGCCGGAAAACAGGGGAGCATCCGGGTCGCCATCGCGATCCGGTTCTGTCTCTGCCACATTGCCGATATTGTCGCTGGCCTCATCTTCTGTCACAGATAGGCCACCCGGGTTTCAGCGCTGACCAGCCCGTCAAGCTCGGCCTTGAGGCTGTCGCCCTCTTCCAGTACGCCCACCCCTTCCGGCGTGCCGGTCAACACCACATCGCCGGGCAACAGGGTAAAAAACGTGCTGATATAGCACAGCAAATCGAGCACCGGAAACAGCATCTGCGCGCTGTTGCCAGACTGCACCACGCTGCCATTGCGGGTCAGGCGCACATCAATATCCTGTAAATCCTGGCCGCTGTAGGGCACAAAGTGTGACAGCGCGCAGGAGCCGTCGAAGGCCTTGGCCTTTTCCCAGGGCAGGCCGCGGGATTTCAGATCGTCCTGCAACTCCCGCAGGGTGAGATCGAGCCCCACTCCCAGCCCGGCAATGGCCAACTGAGCCTGCTCCGGCGTGCAGCGGCTAAGGGATTTGCCAATCAACACTGCCAGCTCTGTTTCAAAATGGCAGGGCTGGAAACGCAGCGATAAGGGCAACTCGAGGGCCACCAGCGCGGTTGCAGGTTTGATAAACAGTACCGGCTCAGCCGGGGTTTCGTTGTTGAGCTCGCGGATATGGGCAGCGTAGTTGCGCCCCACGCACACCACCTTGCCCGGCGGCAGAAAATACTCGCGGCGGTCAACAAAGTGGTGGCGGTAGCCATCAGGAGAACGCATCGGCACGGCCCTTAAAAGAACGCATCGGGAAGTTCCTTGCCATCGTTGAGGGCAAGCCAGCCCTTGATGATGCGAAATATGTACCACACCGTCACAGCGATCATCACCAGCCAGCCAATCAGCACAATAAACAGCAGTACACCAATAAAGTAGCCCAGCAGGGTGTACCAGAAGGTCTTGATCTGCCAATTGACGTGGGATTCGAGGTAAGTGCCACGCACCTCATCGCGTTTGAGGTAATTGATCACCACACCGGCGATGGCGGTGATGCCGACCACAAAACTCAGCGCCTGGAGGATATACACCAGCAACACGCTGTTTTTTTGCTTTTCGGTAACGGCAACGCCAGTGCTTTGCTGTGAAACAGGCTGGTTATCCATGGTGAATCCTCCGTATGAGGGAAAAAGGGCAGTCACAGCCGCGTGAACGGCCACAGGCTGATACTACCACCAAAGCCTTACAGAGGCGGCGACTCCCCCATAACGAGCAGTGAAACCCGGCTTGAAGTCTCAGTGCGCCGCGCTGTAATGCCGCAGCACCTCGGTATCGCCGATTATCGATTCCACCTGGCCACGCTCGCGGGCCATGGTCCACAATCGCTCGGCCACCTGCTCTGCGGTCATCAGCGACAGGCCCTTGGCGCTGCGCCCCTGTTCCTGACCCGGCGCCACCACCAGCCCGGCGATGGAGAGAATGCCCACATGGATGCCCTCCGGCGCCAGCTCCTGGTGCAGCACCCGGGCGTAATTGAGGCTGGCGCCCGCTGCCACGCCAAAACTGGCGGTAAAAGGTACCGGGTACTGCGCCGAGGCGGCGGTGGTAAAGAGAATCGCCGCACCCTCGCGGCCCTGCATGGCGGGCAGCACGGTATTGACGGCGGTAATGGCGCCGAGCACGCAGATATCCAGGTGATACTGCTCGTTGTCCTCGGTCATGTTGCGCGGCGAACGCAGGTTGTCGCTGGTACCGGTGGGGCTGTATTCGAGCACATCAATGGCCCCAAAGCTGTCGATGACCTTATTCAGGGCAACCGCAAGACCTGCCCGATCGCGCACATCGGCGGGAAAAGCCGCTGCCTCGATACCCTGAGCGTCGAGATCACCGACGATTTTCGCCAGCTTCTCGCTATTGCGGGCAATCAGCGCCACGCGATACCCCTCGCGGCCAAAACGCTCCGCCACCGCGCGGCCCACGCCGGGGCCTGCGCCCACTACCACCAAAGTCTTAGCCATCAGAATTCTCCCTGGTCGTTATCTGGGCCTGAGCATAGAACGTCGCCGCCTCGACCGGCAAGTTCAATAGCGCGAGTGCTCAATAGCTCGACTGTTCAATAGCTCGACTGTTCAATAACGCGAGAGTCCCGGCTCGACCTCCTCAATCCAGGCCAGTATGCCGCCCCGCAGGTTGTCGACGTTGGAAAAGCCAGCCTCCCGCAATTGCTGACAGGCACTGGCAGAACGGCTGCCGGTTTTGCAGTAGCAGATCACCCGGCGGGACTTGTCCAGTTGCTGGGCAAACTCACCCAGGGCGTCGAGGGGAACGGCGCGGCTGCCTTCGATGTGGCAGATGGCGCGCTCCCATGGCTCACGCACATCAATGACGACGGTGTCCCTGTCTTCCAGCAAGGCTTTGAGTTCCAGTGGGGCGATATCTTCGACTGCCGCTACCGACGCAGCGCAAACCACCTGCTGTTCCACCAGTGTGGTGATGGAAGGATGATCGCCGCACACCTGGCACTGCTCGTCCCGCGCGGCCTGGAACTCGCGAAACCGCATGCCCTTGGCGTCGTAGTGCAGCAAGCGGCCGCTCAGGGTTTCGCCGATACCGGTGAGCAGCTTGATGGCCTCCGTCGCCTGGATGCTGGCGATGATGGCGGGCAGCACACCCAGCACGCCGCCCTCCGCGCAGTTGAGCACCATTCCGGGCGGCGGTGGCTCGGGAAACAGGCAGCGGTAGCAAGGCCCGCCCCGATAGTGAAAAACGCTGGCCTGGCCTTCAAACTGCGAGATGCTGCCGTAAACCAGGGGCACACCCGCCAGCACGCAGGCGTCATTGACCAGGTAGCGGGTGGCAAAATTGTCGGAGCCGTCGACAACCAGATCGTAATCCTGGATCAGTTGCAGGGCATTGTCGGCGGCGATCCACAGTGGATAGGGGCGGATATCGATATGGGGATTCAGGGCGCCGAGCCGGGCCGCAGCCCGCTCGGCCTTGAGCTGACCGATATCGTCGGTGGTAAACAGCACCTGGCGCTGCAGGTTGCTGTCCTCCACCCGGTCGCCATCGACGATGCCGAGCACGCCCACCCCCGCA
>LADM01000062.1 GCA_000961645.1 Gammaproteobacteria bacterium BRH_c0
GTAGGTTGGGCTGAACGATTTTTGTGAAGCCCAACAATAATCTCTGGTAAATGTTGGGCTTCGTTCCTCAGCCCAACCTACAGGTGAGCAGGTATGATCAGATTGAAATGGAAGCGAGGAGGGCATTAATCCGTGGAACTGAGTCCGAGAGAAAAAGACAAACTGCTGCTTTTTACCGCAGCTATGGTGGCAGAGCGGCGCAAGGCGCGCGGTGTCAAGCTCAACTACCCGGAGGCGATTGCGTTGATCTCGATGGAAATCATCGAAGGCGCCCGCGACGGCAAAACTGTGGCAGAGCTGATGAGTTATGGCCGCACCTTGCTGACCCGCGACGATGTGATGGAAGGCATCGCCGAGATGATCCCGGATGTACAGGTGGAAGCGACCTTTCCCGATGGCACCAAGCTGGTGACGGTGCATGATCCGATTGTTTGATTTGCACGGTAGAGATTCTGAGTTGCACGTTTCACGTTACACGTTGCACGTAAAGGCCGTTACTTTGAGCCCTGAATCCTTGTTCCCATTCTCTGCGTCGGAACGAATCACTTTCTTTTACGTGGGCCACGTGAGCCCCGTGCAACGTGAAACTCAACTTGCGGCGTGAAACTCACAGAGGAGAGAACCCCATGATTCCAGGCGAACTGCAAACCCAGCCCGGAGATATTGTCATTAACGATGGGCGTGCGACTCTCACCCTGGCGGTGAGCAACAGTGGCGACCGGCCCATCCAGGTGGGCTCCCACTACCATTTTTACGAGACCAACCCGGCGCTGCATTTCGACCGCGATGCGGCGCGGGGCTTTCGCTTGAATATCCCCGCCGGCACCGCCGTGCGCTTCGAGCCGGGCCAGACCCGTGAGGTGGAACTGGTGGCCTTGGTCGGCGAGCGCGCGGTGTACGGTTTTCGCGGCGAGGTGATGGGGAGGCTTTGAGTTGCACGTAACACGTTGCACGTTACACGTAAAAGCCGGGGCCCCGCGATCCATCTGTACCACTGGCTCCCTATGGATGCCAGCGTGCCACTAGGCACCCACGTGCAACGTGAAACGTGTTACGTGCAACTCAGAAAAATTCTTAGGAGAGCAGTGATGGCAACCATCAGCAAAAAAGCCTACAGCGAAATGTTCGGCCCCACTGTGGGCGACCGGGTGCGGCTGGCGGACACGGAACTGTGGATCGAGGTGGAACAGGATTTCGCCATCTATGGTGAAGAAGTCAAGTTCGGCGGCGGCAAGGTGATCCGCGACGGTATGGGCCAGAGCCAGCGCCCGGCGGCAGAGGTGGTGGACACGGTGATCACCAACGCTCTGGTTCTCGACCACTGGGGTATCGTCAAAGGCGATATAGGCATCAAGGGCGGGCGCATTGTCGGCATCGGCAAGGCGGGCAACCCGGATATCCAGCCCGGTGTGACCATTGTTATCGGCCCCGGCACCGAGGTGATTGCCGGCGAAGGACTGATCGCCACTGCCGGCGGTATCGACGCCCATATCCACTTTATCTGCCCGCAGCAGATCGAGGAGGCGCTGATGAGCGGCGTCACCACCATGCTGGGCGGTGGCACCGGCCCTGCCACCGGCACCAACGCCACCACCTGCACGCCCGGCCCCTGGCATATGAGCCGCATGCTGGAGGCCGCCGAGGCTTTCCCCATGAACCTGGGTTTTCTCGGCAAGGGCAATGCCAGCCTGCCGGAGGCGCTGGTGGAGCAGGTTGTAGCCGGCGCCATGGGTCTCAAACTGCACGAGGACTGGGGCACCACGCCGGCGTCCATCGACTGCTGCCTGAGCGTGGCGGAGCAATACGACATACAGGTGGCGATCCACACTGACACCCTCAACGAATCGGGTTTTGTCGAGGACACCATCGCCGCCTTCAAGGGCCGCACCATCCACACCTATCACACCGAAGGCGCCGGCGGTGGCCATGCGCCGGATATCATCAAGGCCTGTGGCGAGGCCAATGTGCTGCCCTCATCCACCAATCCCACCCGGCCCTACACCATCAATACGGTGGATGAGCACCTCGACATGCTGATGGTGTGCCACCACCTCGACCCCGATATCCCCGAGGATGTGGCCTTTGCCGATTCCCGCATTCGCCGCGAGACGATCGCTGCAGAGGATATCCTCCACGACCTCGGCGCCTTCAGCATGATCTCGTCGGATTCACAGGCCATGGGGCGGGTCGGTGAGGTGATCACCCGCACCTGGCAGACCGCCCACAAGATGAAAGTGCAGCGCGGCCTGTTGCCCCAGGACAGGGAACGGGGCAGTGACAACTTCCGCGCCAAACGCTATATCGCCAAGTACACCATCAATCCGGCCATCGCCCACGGCATCAGCCATGAGGTGGGTTCCCTGGAGGCGGGCAAGCTGGCGGATATCGTGCTGTGGCGCCCGGCCTTTTTTGGCGTCAAGCCGTCGCTGATGATCAAGGGCGGCATGATTGCCGGTGCGCCCATGGGGGATCCCAATGCCTCGATTCCCACCCCGCAGCCGGTGCATTACCGGCCCATGTTTGGCGCTTTTGGTCGCGCCATTGCGCAAACGGCTGTGACCTTTGTGTCTAAAGCTGCGCTGGAAGCGGGGGTGGGGAAAACCCTTGGCCTGCAAAAACGCCTGGTGGCAGTCAAAAACACCCGCTCGGTGACCAAGGCGGATATGGTGCACAACGATCTGCAACCGGATATCAGCGTCGATTCGCAAACCTATGAGGTGCGCGCCGATGGCGAGTTGCTGACTTGTGAACCCGCTGAAGTGCTGCCTATGGCGCAGCGGTATTATCTGTTTTGATTTTTAGGGCTGACGTACCCAGATCACTCGCTGCGCTCGCGGGGCAGGCTCTCAGAAGTCTGAAGTCGGACGCAAAAGCAACCACCTAACAACCACCTGACCAAGGCTGGGTTTTGATCGCCGCTTGGGAGGCATTGGCTTCTGACTTTCTGAGTGTCAGGGGTCAGATGGAGAAATAATGATCATAGTCAGACAATTTTCAGAGTCAGCAGATTACCGCGATGCCCCACAAATCATCGTGGAACTGCCCTACGACTCGCGCAAGAAAAGTCGCTTGCGGGTCATGTCCCGCTGTGGGCATGAAGTTGGTATCCAGCTGCCTCGCGGCAGTGAACTGTTGCATGGCCAGCGCTTGCTGGCGGATTCCGGTGAGGTGGTGGAGATTGTTGCCAGTGCTGAAACCCTGTCCACGGTCACCAGTCCCAATCCGCTCCTGTTGACTCGTGCTGCCTACCATCTCGGCAATCGCCATATGCCCTTGCAGGTTGGAGAAGGCTGGCTGCGCTACCAGCACGATCATGTGCTGGACGATATGGTGCGGGGTTTGGGCCTGGAAGTGACGGTAGAGAAGGCGCCATTTCAGCCCGAGTCCGGCGCTTACCATCGCGGTGGGGAGGGTGGTCATCACCACCATCACGAAGATGCTGACGGGCACGGGCATCACCATGCCGATCACCACCATGACCAGTGAAACTTCCCTGCTGTCCCTGATGCGGCTGGTCAGCCCGGCCCTGCCGGTGGGTGGCTTTGCCTACTCCCAGGGGCTGGAATATGCCATTGATACGGGTTGGGTAAAAACTGCCGACGAGGTAAAAGCCTGGCTACAGGGCGTGCTGCAAAACGGTCTGGCGCGGCTGGATGTGCCCCTGCTGCTGCGCCTGTACCGCAGCGCTGATGACCCTAAGCAGTTCAGCCAGTGGAATGAATACGCGCTTGCCAGCCGCGAAACGCTGGAGTTGCGTCTGGAAGAATTACAGATGGGCAAAGCCCTGTGGCGCCTGCTGGCCTCAATGGATGAAGCGCTGCCCGATATCGACCCCCCCGGCTGGCTGGCGGCCTTCGCTTTTGCCGCACAGCGCTGGGGAGTGAACGAACAACATGCCTGCCAGGGTTATGCATGGTCCTGGCTGGAAAACCAGTTGGCAGTGGCAGCCAAAACAGTGCCCATCGGCCAGACCGATGTGCAGCGCATCTCCGGCCAGTTGATGGGGGCGGTGATGGACGCTGTTGAAGTAGGCAGCCAGTTGCGCGACGACCAGATCGCTGGCGGATTGCCGGGAGTGGCGATGGCCAGCATGTTGCATGAGACGCAGTATTCCAGATTGTTCAGATCCTGAAACAAGGCTGTCATCTCCCGTCTCCCATCTCCCACCGAGTGAGATGTCGAAACGGGAGATGAGAGATGGAAAAGCAAAAACTATTGGAGAGTTTGAATGACTGAAAAACAGGTACTAAGAATGGGCATCGGCGGCCCCGTCGGTTCCGGCAAAACCGCCCTGGTAAAAACCCTCTGTGAGCGCCTGCGGGATTGCTACAACATTGCGGTAATTACCAACGACATTTACACCCGCGAGGATATGGAGTTTTTGCAGCGCCACGAGGCGCTGCCACTGGAGCGCATCGTCGGGGTGGAAACCGGCGGTTGCCCGCACACCGCCATCCGCGAGGATGCCTCCATGAATCTGGCGGCGGTGGATGATTTGATGGTGCGCTTTCCGGCACTGGATTTCATTATGGTGGAAAGCGGTGGTGACAACCTGGCGGCCACCTTCAGCCCGGAGTTGTCGGATCTGACACTCTATGTAATTGATGTGTCGGCGGGGGACAAGATCCCGCGCAAGGGCGGACCGGGGATTACCAAGTCGGATCTGCTGATCATCAACAAGATCGATCTGGCGCCCCATGTTGGGGCCTCGCTGGAAGTAATGGATCAGGATGCCAAAAGGATGCGCGGCGACAAACCCTTTGTGTTTGCCAATATGAAAGACGGCACCGGTGTTGACGATATCATTGCCTTTATTGTGCGCGAGGGCATGCTGCCACCCCTTGAAATGCCTGCGCAGCCAGCGCTTTGACATCTTTTAATGCCATACAGAAATTTCCGCAAATCGGCACGGTGAAAATCAAAAAATCATGTCATGAAGGAGTGCGCTGAATGAGTCCTGAAATCCTTTTGTTGCTGGCCCTGGGCGCTGGCGGTGGTTTGCTTCACGCGCTGGATGCTGACCATATTCTGGCGGTGAGTACGGTGGCAGTGGGCGGTGATGCCAGCAGGCGCAAAATTCTCGCCACCGCGCTCAACTGGGCGCTGGGCCATGGCCTGTCCCTGGCGTTGGTCAGCCTGACGGTGCTGGGTTTTGGACTGGCTATCCCCGAGGCACTGTCGTCCACGGCAGAACTGCTGGTGGGCTTTATCCTGGTGGGGGTTGGCTTGTCACTGCTGTGGGCCTTTGGCCGCGGCGAGGTGCGTTTTTCTGTGCACCGCCACGAAAACCTGCCAAGCCACGCTCACCTGCATGGGGTCGATCATTCACCCAAAAGCGGGCGTCGCGGCCTTGGGGATCACAAGCCGATGCTGATTGGCATTGTCCACGGTGTGGCCGGCAGTGCGCCGCTGATCGCCCTGTTGCCGCTGGTGATTCAGTCGCAGTTTATGCTGGCGGGTGTTTATATCCTGCTGTTTACCCTGTGCGTTGCCCTGGCCATGTGCCTGTTTGGCGGCTTGCTGGGTGTGGTGGTGAGTCGCTTGCAGGTGCGCTTCAAACACAGTCTGGCGATATTGCAGGGCCTGCTGGCGGTACAGTCTATTGCCCTGGGCGGTCTGTGGATTTACCAGGCGGTATGACTAATTCAGGGGCACTGCAACCTGCCCCTGATATTTTTGCATCATTATGGTGCGATTGCTGATTTTGTAGTTCGGTGCTGGTGCGCCCCTGTTCCATCTCTTATAAAACCCCGTTCTTTTCCGCCTCAACCTCGCTCTTTGTGACAGTTGGTGATAGCTGGCACAGATCATGCTTTATTCCGATAGCCCATTCTGCAGTATGGATAAACCAGGAATGAGGTCTTGCTCATAACACAGGAGATAGCGTTGATGAAAACCCCAGCCAAAACATGGCAACGCAAGTTGCTGACGACTACAGCTGCCGCGGCATTGGCTCTTGGTGCGAGCATTGCCCAGGCAGCCGATACCATCAAGGTAGGTGTGCTGCATTCACTGTCCGGCACCATGGCCATCAGTGAAACAACACTGAAAGACACCATCCTGATGATGGTGGAAGAGCAAAACAAAAAGGGTGGCCTGCTCGGCAAGCAACTCGAAGCCGTTGTTGTAGACCCGGCGTCCAACTGGCCGCTGTTTGCAGAAAAAACCCGCGAGCTGCTTGAAAAAGAAAAAGTGGATGTCATTTTTGGTTGCTGGACATCCGTATCCCGTAAATCCGTTCTGCCTGTTGTTGAAGAACTCAACGGCCTGCTCTTTTACC
>LADM01000078.1 GCA_000961645.1 Gammaproteobacteria bacterium BRH_c0
ACGTAGGCGCAGGCGCCGCACTCGATGCAGTCGAACAGGTTGTGGGCTTCGAGGCGTTCCAGATTCTGCGACTGGGCGTACCAGAACAGTTGCTGGGGCAGCAGATTGGCCGGGCAGGCTTCGGCGCACAGACCGCAGCGGATACAGGCCTGGGCAGGGGGCGCCGGGGGGAATTCACGGTGGCTGCCAGCCAGGATGCAGTTGGTGGCCTTGATGACCGGCACCGAGGTGTCGGTGAGGGTAAAGCCCATCATCGGGCCGCCCATCACCAGGCGCCCGCACTGCTCCCGGTCAAAGCCGTTGAGTTGCAGCAGATGGCTGATGGGGGTGCCCAGCAATACCTCGAAGTTGCCATTGCCGGTGCAGGCCTCGCCCGTGACGGTGGTTACCCGGCTGATCAGTGGTTCGCCGAACTGGATGGCCCGGTAAACGGCCACAGTGGTGCCCACATTCTGGCACACGATGCCGAGATCGGCGGGCAGCTTGCCACTCGGGACCTCCTTGCCGGTGAGGATCTGGATCAACTGTTTTTCGCCGCCAGAGGGGTATTTGGTGGGAAATTCAACCACCTGGATGGTGCTGCCAGTGGCGCTGCTTTCGGTAGAGCTGCTTTGAGCGGCGGCTTCCAGTGCTTCAAAGGCTTTGGGCTTGTTGTCCTCAATGCCGATCAGGATGTTGTCGGGGTTGCCGAGTATATGGGCGATGATCCGTACCCCGGCAATGATCTGGTCGGCGCGCTCCTGCATCAGGATATCGTCGGCGGTGATATAGGGCTCGCACTCGGTGCCGTTGATGATCAGGGTGTCGATGGGCTGCTTGGGGCCGAGCTTTACGGCAGAGGGAAACCCGGCACCGCCAAGCCCGGTAATGCCGGCATCGCGGATCAGCCCCAGCAGCGCCGTGGGGCTGGCGGCGGTGTAATCCTCCACACCGTGGTGGGGGCACCATTCATCGCGTCCGTCGGGCACCAGCACCATACAGACTGCACTCATGCCGGAGGGGTGGGGGATGGGGTGGTCCTCAATGGCGCTGATGGTGCCCGAGGTGGGCGCGTGGATGGCGGCGCTGATAAACCCGCCCGGTTCCGCCAGCAGCTGGCCCTTGAGCACCTGGTCGCCAACGTTGACGACCGGTTTGGCGGGCGCGCCAGCGTGCTGGTTGAGGGGCAGGATCAGATGATCCGGCATTGGCACGGGGGCAATGGCGCTGCTCAAGGACTGCTTTTTGTTTTCAGGTGGATGGATGCCGCCCGGTATATCCCAGATTTTTCTCATGCCGCGCGGTTTCCAGTTGTTGCCGTGACGCGGTCAGTGGCGATGATATCGGTGGATTTCAGTCCCGCCAGGCGCTTGTCGAGGGGCGCGGGGATATCCCATTTCCAGTCGGCCAGGGTCTTGTCCACGGGGCGCATCTCGATGCAATCCACCGGGCAGGGTTCGACACAAAGGTCGCAGCCGGTGCATTCGCTGACCAGTACGGTGTGCATCTGCTTGGCGGCGCCGAGAATGGCATCCACCGGGCAGGCCTGGATGCACTTGGTGCAGCCGATGCACTCCGGCTCGCGGATATAGGCCACTTTTTTGATATCGCTGACATCGCCCTCTGCGCTGTCCAGCTCCGGGGCGGGCACGTCGAGCAGCGTCGCCAGGGCGTTGACCGTGGTCTGGCCGCCAGGCGGGCACTTGTTGATGGCATCGCCATTGGCAATGGCGCCAGCATAGGGTCGGCAGCCGGGGTAGCCGCACTGGCCGCACTGGGTTTGGGGCAGGAGGGCGTCGATGCGCTCGACGATGGGGTCGCCCTCCACCTTGAACTTGATGGCGGCAAAGCCGAGGATGGCGCCAAACACCAGCGCCATTCCCACCATGGCGATCAGGGCGGCGAGCAGCGGTTGCTGGGTAATCATTGTCAACATGCTCTTATACCAGTCCGCTAAAGCCCATAAACGCCAGGGACATCAACCCGGCGGTGATCATGCCAATGGCTGCGCCCTTGAAGGGCTGTGGCACATCCGCCACCGCAAGGCGCTCGCGCATGGCGGAAAACAGTATCAGCACCAGGGAAAAGCCCAGCGCCGCGCCAAATCCGTACAGGGATGAGTGGAAGAAGCTGTTGTCCCTGGCGGTGTTTTGCAGGGCAACGCCCAACACCGCGCAGTTGGTGGTGATAAGGGGCAGAAAGACTCCCAGCACCCGATAGAGCAGGGGGCTGGTTTTTTCGATAAACATTTTGGTGAACTGCACCACCACGGCGATGACGAGGATAAAGGCGATGGTCCTGAGGTATTCAAGCCCCAGTGGCGCCAGTATCCAGGTGTTGACCAGATAACTGGAGATGGCCGCCAGGGTCAGCACAAAGGTAGTCGCGCTGGACATGCCAATGGCGGTTTCGAGCTTGTTGGAGACCCCCATAAAGGGGCACAGGCCGAGGAACTGGACCAACACAAAGTTGTTTACCAGTACCGCGCCCACAAGAATGATAGCGATATCCTGCATGGAATTAGTGTCCTGTCTGCCTCACCCGATTGTGGTGGATACTCTCTTATTGGGAAAATTCGAAAAAAGTATATGGGTTAGCGGTTTTGCTTGTAAGAGCTGGGGTCTGACGCTGGACGTCTGAAGTCTGACGCAAAAGCAAAAGCTGCAACGAAGCCCGGACCGATTTTGGCGTCAGACTTCAGACCCAGCGCTCTCAAACAACCCTCATCCCCGGCTCCGCCCCGCTATCCGGCTCCAGCAGATAAATCCCGCTCTTGTCTCCTGCGGCCAGCACCATGCCTTCGGACATACCAAATTTCATCTTTCGCGGCGCCAGATTGGCCACCATAACGGTGAGGCGACCCTCCAGATCCTCCGGCTTGTAGGCGGATTTGATACCGGAGAACACGGTGCGGGTTTCGCCGCCGATATCCAGGGTCAGCTGCAGCAGCTTGTCGGCGCCCTCGACCGCCGCAGCCTTGACGATGCGGGCGACCCGCAGATCGACCTTGATAAAGTCATCAAAGCTGATTTCCGCTGCCAGTGGTTCATCGGCGAGGGGGCCGGTCGACTTGGGGGCTTCTTCAGCAGGAGGCAGCGCTTCGCGACTGGCGTTGAGCATGGCGTCCACCTTGTCCTGGTCCACCCGTTGCATGAGGGGGATAAACGGATTGATATGGTGACCGAGCAGGGGCTGAATGTCGCCCTGCCAGCCGAGCGGGTCATTGAGGAACTGCTCGGCATTGGTGGCCATCTCCGGCAGCACAGGCTTGAGATAAATCATCAGCGCCCTGAACAGGTTGATTCCCATGGAGCAGATGCCCTGCACCTCCGCTTCGCGGCCCGCTTCCTTGGCGACTTTCCACGGCTCTTTGCCCGCAATGTACTCGTTGGCGGCATCAGCGATGGCCATGATTTCGCGCACAGCGCGGCCAAATTCGCGGTTTTCATAGGCGTTGGCGATGGTGTCCGCTGCACCCACGGCCTTTTGCCACAGTTCCGGCTCGGCAATGGTGTTTGACAGGATGCCGTCGTGGCCTTTTTCGATAAATTTCGCGCAGCGGCTGGCGATGTTCACCACCTTGCCCACCAGGTCGCTGTTGACCCGGTTGATAAAGTCTTCGAGGTTGAGGTCGAGATCCTCAATACCCGAGGACAGCTTGGCGGCGAAGTAGTAGCGCAGGTACTCCGGGTGCAAGTGATCGAGGTAGGTGCGGGCGTTGATAAAGGTACCGCGGGATTTCGACATCTTCTTGCCGTTGACCGTCAGAAAGCCGTGCACACAGATCCGGGTAGGGGTGCGGTAGCCCGCGTCCGCCAGCATGGCGGGCCAGAACAGGGCGTGGAAGTTGACGATATCCTTGCCGATAAAGTGGTACAGCTCGGCGCTCGAATCACTACGCCAGTAGCTGTCGAAATCGATACCTTCGCGGTCGCAGAGGTTCTTGAAACTGGCCATATAGCCGATTGGCGCATCTAGCCATACATAGAAATATTTGCCGGGCGCATCGGGGATTTCAAAGCCGAAGTAGGGGGCGTCGCGGCTGATATCCCATTCCTGCAGGCCGCCGTCGAGCCATTCGCTGAGCTTGTTGGCGATTTCGGTGGGCACGTGACCGGCGCGGGTCCACTGCTTGAGAAAATCAGTAAAGGCGGGCAGTTTGAAGAAGTAGTGGGTGGATTCCTTTTTCACCGGCGTGGCGCCGGAGATGGCCGACTTGGGATTGATCAGGTCTACCGGGGAGTAGGTGGCGCCACAGGCTTCGCAGTTGTCGCCATACTGGTCGTCCGTCTTGCACTTGGGGCAGGTGCCCTTGATATAGCGGTCGGCGAGGAACAGGTTTTTTTCCGGGTCGAAGGCCTGGGTGATCTCGCGGGTGACGATATTGCCGTTGGCCCGCAGGGTCTTGTAGATCAGCTCGGAAAAGTGGCGGTTCTCTTCCGAGTGGGTGGAATGGTAGTTGTCAAAGCTGATGAGGAAATCGCCAAAATCCTTCTGGTGGCGGGCCTTGACCTGCTCGATTAGCTGCTCGGAGCTGATGCCTAGCTGCTCCGCCTTGAGCATGATGGCAGTACCGTGGGCATCATCGGCGCAGACGTAGTAACATTCGTGGCCGCGCATCTTCTGGAAGCGAGTCCAGATATCGGTCTGGATATATTCCACCAGGTGCCCCAAGTGTATATCGCCATTGGCGTAGGGCAGGGCGCTGGTGACGAGCATGTTGCGGCGTTCAGTCATGATTGTTTACGGTCCGTCCGGGGCGGTGCAGGGCGCTGTTTCAGAGGCCTGAAGTGCGTCGCTGCTCCGTCTAAAAGGGCGCAACTATAGCGGTTTTCCCATTGTTTTTCATCAGGAGTCAGGAATGTCAGAGTCAGCATCGGCGGCGGGCCTCGCCGGCATCAAATACATTGTGGCAGTGGCCTCGGGCAAGGGCGGTGTGGGCAAGTCCACCACCGCTGTCAATCTGGCCCTGGCCTTTGCCGCACTGGGCAAGTCAACAGGGTTGCTCGACGCCGATATTTACGGCCCCAGCCAGTCGAAGATGCTGGGCCTTGCCGAGGACACGCGGCCGCGCATTATCGATCAGAAATACATGAAGCCGGTGCGTGCCCACGGCATTGGTTCCATGAGTATGGGTTACCTCGCCACCGACAATACCCCCATGGTGTGGCGTGGCCCCATGGCGGGCGGGGCGCTGATTCAGATGCTGGAGCAGACCCTGTGGGGCGATCTCGATGTGCTGGTGGTGGACATGCCCCCCGGCACCGGCGATATCCAGCTGACCCTGGCACAAAAAGCCGCCGTATCGGGCGCGGTGATTGTCACTACCCCGCAGGACATCGCCCTGCTCGACGCCCGCAAGGGCATCGAAATGTTCCGCAAGGTCAATATCCCGGTGCTGGGCATTATCGAAAATATGGCCATGCATATCTGTTCCAACTGCGGCCATGTGGAGCATATCTTTGGCGAAGGCGGCGGTCTTCGTGTGGCGGGTGAATACCATGTGCCACTGCTGGGCTCGCTGCCACTCGATCGCCGTATCCGCGAAGAGACCGACAACGGGCAGCCCACCGTGGCGCGCGAGCCCGATGGCACCATCGCCGCCCAGTACCTGGCCATTGCCCGCAAGGTGGTGGATGCGCTGGACGGGCTGGATAACAGTGGGCCTGAGATAGAGTTTGAGTAGAGCCGTTGCACGATGCACGTTGCACGTTGCCTCGCTCCCAAGCTCTGCGGGGGGGCTCTCCGGTAAGGCTACGTTCCAACGCAGTGCAAGGGAACGAGGCTTCACGCTGTCTTTTGCGTGCAACGTGAAGCGTGCAACGTGCAACTCACAAGCCTCAGACAGGAGCCCCCATGCACCCCTGGCAGCAGTCCATAGCAACCCACACAACAGCCGCTAAACAGGCGGTCTCCGCCATCCGCGATGGCGAGTTTGTCTGGTGTCACTCCATGGGTGCGACGCCCTATGTGCTGCTGGGTGGATTGGTGGAGCACGCCCGCGAGCGCCGCGATATCCAGCTGATGCAGCTGCATACCGAGCACTCGGAGATGCTGACCCGACCGGATATGCAGGGGCACATTAAAAACCGCTGCTTTTTTGTCAGTGGTTGTACCCGCAAAACTGTCAACGAGGGTCGCGATGAATTTGTGCCCATCTTCCTGTCGGAAATTCCCAAGCTCTTTCGTCGCGGTGAACAGCGGGTGGATACGGCCCTGATTCAGGTGTCGCCGCCCGATGCACACGGCAACTGCTCTCTGGGTATTTCCGTAGAGGCCACCAGGGCGGCAGTAGAGGTGGCGGGGCGGGTGATTGCCCAGATCAACCCCGAGATGCCGCGAGTTCATGGTGAGAGTTTTGTCCACTATTCCCGTTTTGACGCCATGATAGAAGTGCAAAGTCCGCTGCCGGAGATTCATCCCTCGGAGCCGGGAGAGGTGGAGCGGCAGATAGGTGAAAACGTCGCATCCCTGATTCGCGATGGCGACTGCCTGCAAATGGGCATAGGCGACATTCCCAATGCGGTGCTGAAATTCCTCGCTGGCCACAAGGATCTGGGCATTCACAGCGAGATGTTTTCCGATGGCTTGATAGACCTGTACAACGCCGGTGCCATCAGCAACAGCAAGAAGCGCAAATACCCGGGTCGCATCGTCGCTACCTTTGTCCTGGGTACCCGCAGGCTTTATGACTTTGTCGATGACAACCCGGATGTGGTGTTGCTGGATACGGAGTATGTTAACGACAGCATGATTATTCGCCAGAACAATAACGTGGTGGCTATCAACAGCGCCCTGCAGGTGGATCTGACTGGCCAGGTATGCGCTGACTCCATCGGGCCGCAGATTTATTCCGGTGTTGGCGGCCAGGTGGATTTTATCCGCGGCGCCGCGCTATCAGAGGGCGGACGCGCCATTATCGCCATGCCAGCCACGGCTGCCGGTGGAACCATTTCCCGCATCAGTGCAGCCCTCACTCTGGGTGCAGGCGTCGTCACCACCCGCGCCCACACCCACTATGTTATTACCGAATACGGTATCGCCAACTTGCGCGGCAAATCGCTTCAGGAGCGCGCCAGGGCCTTGATAGCCATCGCAGCGCCGCAGTTCCGCGAACCGTTGGCGCGAGAGGTTCGGGGGTTGTGGGGGTACAGTCTTTGACTTTGAGTTGCACGTAACACGTTGCACGTTGCACGAAGGAGATGTGCTTTTGCGTGTGACGTGCAACGTGAAACGGCTTTTAAAGAGCATTAATTGGAATCTTCAAATACACCACTCCGTTGTCTTCCGCCGGGGGCATTTCTCCAGCGCGGATATTCACCTGTATTGACGGCAGAATCAGGCGCGGCATATCGAGCGTGGCGTCGCGGGCTTCGCGCATCGCGACAAAGTCCTCTTCGCTGATGCCGTCGCGAACGTGAATATTGCTGGTTTTTTGTTCCGCCACGGTCGCCGTACACTGGTGCCGTCTGCCTTCGGGTGGGTAGTCATGGCAGAGGTAGAGCGGTGTTTGGGCGGGAAATGCCAGCAGTTTCTGAATTGAGCGGTAGAGTGTCCTCGCATCGCCGCCGGGAAAATCGCAGCGAGCTGTACCGCCGTCGGGCATAAACAGCGTATCGCCCACAAACAGTGCGCCGCCGATCAGCCAGCTCATATCCGCAGGGGTGTGCCCCGGCGTATAGATAACCCTGCCTTCCAGCTTGCCAATGTGGAATGTTTCGCCATCTGCGAACAAATGGTCAAATTGAGAGCCATCCGTCAAAAATTCCCGTTCCAGATTGAACACGTCGCGGAAGATGGTTTGCACTTCGCGGATCTTCTCGCCGATACCAATTTTGCCGCCCAGCTGTGCGCGGATATAGGGGGCAGCGGAAAGGTGATCGGCATGGGCGTGGGTATCGAGAATCCAGGCAAGGGTGAGATTATTGTGGCGGATAAACGTCACGATTTTCTCGGCACCTGCCGTAGAAGTGCGGCCTGATTTTGGATCAAAGTCCAGTACCGGGTCGATAACTGCCGCAAATCCGCCGGGCTCGTCATACACCACGTAGCTCCAGGTCTCAGTGTCGTCATCAAGGAAAGACTCAACCCTGGCTGTGTAAGTGGCTTCGCTGGTGGTCATCATTATTCCTCCTGGCGCGGTGCGGCCAATATGTCTGTGTTGTGGCAAGAATATACTTGCTCATATTATATAAATCAATATAATGTTTTTGTGTATATTGATTTGGTGGGTTCCAATGCCTGATACAGACAATCTTGATATCACCCGGATGCGCGCTGCCGCTGGTGAGGCCAGTGCCCTGTTGCGCGGTATTGCCCACAGCGACAGATTGCTGCTGCTGTGCCTGCTCAGTCAGGAGGAGCTGAGCGTCAGCGAGATAGAGCAGCGGCTTGATCTGCGTCAGCCCAGTCTCTCCCAGCAACTGGCAGTATTGCGGCGCGAAGCACTGGTGGAAACCCGCCGCGAGGGCAAGCGCATCTATTACAGGGTAGCCGATAAAAAGGCATTGGCCCTGTTACAGCTTCTGTACGATCTTTACTGTGGTGCAGCTGCTTCTGAACCATCGTCGGCGAAGAAGCCAGGCAAAGCGACCGGCAAAAATCCTGTTGGCTCTTGAGGAAGGTGATCCTATGACAATCGACTGGCAAGCATTCACTCCCTGGGCATCTCTTGCTGGTGGTGCTCTGATTGGGCTGGCGGCGGCGATTTTTATATTGCTTAACGGCCGTATCGCCGGCATATCCGGAATTCTCGGGGGTGTGGTAAACCCGCAAAAGGGTGATATTGCCTGGCGCGTGGCATTTTTGGCGGGAATGGTGGTGACGCCTTTTTTGTGGCTATTGTTCCACAGTCTGCCAGCGATTCGCATCGATGCAGATTTCCCGCTCTTGATCGTTGCCGGTTTGCTGGTGGGTATCAGCACCCGCTATGGGGCCGGTTGTACAAGCGGTCACGGCGTGTGTGGCATTTCCCGCCTGTCGCCGCGCTCACTGTTGGCCACGGGGGCTTTTATGGGCAGTGGTTTTGTCACCGTGTTCGTCATTCGCCATGTGCTGGGGGTCTGATATGAACAAAACGCTGCTGTCTTCTTTTCTGGTCGGCGTGATTTTCGGCGCAGGATTATTGATTTCCGGTATGGCCAATCCGGCCAAGGTGCTGGGCTTTCTCGATCTTGCCGGGTTGTGGGATCCGTCCCTGGCGCTGGTGATGGGTGGCGCCGTGGCGGTAGGGCTGGTGGCCTTTACCTTTGCCGGTAAGCGTACGCTGTCATTGCTGGGTGAACCCATGCGCCTGCCGACGCGGCGCGATATCGACAAACCACTGGTGCTGGGCAGCCTCGGCTTTGGTGTCGGTTGGGGATTGGCAGGTTTTTGCCCTGGTCCTGCATTGGTGGCACTGGGTGCGGGTGAAATCAAGGCCGTGGTCTTTACCGTAGCGATGCTGGCAGGGATGGGAATTTACGAACTGATTGAAAGGCAGCGCAAAAAATCTGCCAGTTAGATTTTTGCCTGTTTTTTGTTCCAGCTGAAACATCTTTAAGGGAAAGCCAATGCCAAAGCCGAAATTACTGCCAGGCTGGTTGACTGCCTATCATACCGGTCAACTCCCCGGTGATCTGGTCGCTGCCATGGTCGTTACCCTGCTGCTGGTGCCCCAGGGTCTGGCTTACGCGGCGCTGGCCGGTTTGCCGGCGCAGCTGGGGCTCTATGCCAGTTTGCTGCCGCTGGTAGCCTATGCCGTGTTTGGTTCATCCATGGTGATGTCTGTCGGCCCGGTGGCGGTGATCTCTTTAATGACGGCGGCGGCGCTGATGCCTATTGCAGCGCCCGGCAGTAGTGAATATATCGCCGGGGCGATTTTGCTATCGCTGCTATCGGGCGTCATGCTTTTTGCATTCGGCCTGTTGCGGCTTGGCGCCATGGCGCAGTTTTTGAGCCATCCGGTTATCAGCGGTTTTATCAGCGGTGCGGCGCTACTGATTATCATTGGCCAGTTGCGCCCTTTGCTGGGCATAGCCAGCGGTGGCGAGAGCGCCATTGAATTGGGGATGGGCCTGGTGGCTGAACTGGGCAGCCTGCAACTGCTAACGGCAGCTTTTGGCGTTGGCACTTTTATCCTGCTGTTGTTTGCCCGTAAAGGCCTGGTACAGCTTTTAACCCTTGCCGGAATCCCGGCAGCAAGCGCATCACTGCTGGCCAAATTGATGCCTATCGTCACGGTGCTGGGCAGTGCGTCCCTGGTGATGGTTATGGACTGGCAGGAGCAAATCGCCGTGGTGGGCACTTTGCCGGGCGGATTGCCACAGTTGGCTATCCCTGCCATCGATGTTTCTCTGGTCACAAAGCTGTGGTTGCCCGCTTTGGCCATCGGTCTGATCGGGTTTGTGGAAAGCGTTTCCATCGCCCAGGCCTTTGCCAGTAAAAACCGTCAGCGCATCGACACCAATGCCGAGTTGCGCGGTCTTGGTGCGGCCAATATTGTCAGTGCCTTTTCCGGAGCTTTCCCGGTCACCGGGGGCTTTTCCCGCACAGCGGTCAATGCAGATGCTGGCGCCCATACGCCGCTTGCGGGGGTGCTTGCAGCGATTCTGGTTGCGCTGGTGCTGGTTTTTGCCACAGGTTTGTTCCAGACCCTGCCGATGGCAGTGCTGGCCGCAACCATTGTGATTTCTGCCATCGGGCTGGTGGATATCAAATCCCTGCTTCACAACTGGCACTATGATCGCGCCGAAGGTCTGGCCCAGGCCGGCACCATGCTGGGTGTGTTGTTGGCAGGTGTTGAGGTAGGGATTGTCACGGGGATTGCGCTGTCACTCGCGACGCTGGTGTGGCGCGCCAGTCGTCCCCATATCGCTATTGTGGGTCTTGTCCCAGGTACAGAGCACTTTCGCAATGTTAACCGCTACGAGGTGGAAACCCGCAGTGAAATCCTCATTCTGCGGGTGGACGAGAATCTGTTTTTTGGCAATGCAGAAGCCGTGGAGAAATTTATCCTGCGCGCCCTCGATGCGCAGCCGGAAGCGATGCATGTGGTACTGGTGATGTCATCAGTCAGCAGTATCGACGCCACCGCGCTTGATATGCTCGATATGCTCAACGCGCGCTTGATTGATCTGGGGATGCAGCTTCATCTTGCTGAAGTCAAAGGGCCAGTGCGTGATCAACTCGAACACGATCATTTTCCTGAGCGATTGGGCGGCGAGATTTTTCTCTCAACATTTCGTGCTTACGAGGCGCTGGGTCTTGAGGTGATGGAAGAATTACAGCGCAAACAGTCCCAGTAATAAAAATGACAAGTCTCAACGACAGCAGCCTCAAGCGCTACATCCGCTTTTAATTACCAGCTCCATTCGCTGCCAGTTGCTTTTTGCCAGGAGCGGCTGCGCCACAGTTGTGCGTATTGAATTGTGCGCTGCACCAAAGTGCTTGAATTGCACGTTTATGCACTTCAATTATCCCCGGATGAAAATCATAACCTATTGATTATTATCGCTATAAAAAGATGGCACAGTACCTGCATTAAGTATTGCGGGCCTTGAAAGCTATCCCCCCTGTAATCAGGGCCCGGTATGAAACCTCCAATCTTGGGTGATGTTGCCCACGAAGCGCCTGGCGCTTCGTGGGCTTTTTTTTGCAATTTTTTTACGGAGAACACACATGCTATTCCCACGTCTCGCCAGCAAAACTTCCCGGTGGCGCGTTCAGGTGGCGGGTATTGTCACCCTCTGCACCGCTGCCGTCCTGCTGCCAACCCAGGTGTCTGCCGCCACCGGCGAACCGGAAAAATGGGAGCTTAAATTCGGCTTTATCAAGCTCACAGATATGGCGCCGCTGGCGGTTGCCTATGAGAAGGGGTTTTTCGAGGACGAGGATTTGTACGTTACCCTCGAAGCCCAGGCCAACTGGAAAGTGCTGCTCGACCGGGTTATCTCCGGCGAGCTGGATGGCGCCCATATGCTTGCAGGCCAACCACTGGGCGCGACGATTGGCTTTGGCACCAAGGCCGATGTGATTACCGCGTTCAGCATGGACCTCAACGGCAACGCGATCACCGTATCGAACGAGGTGTGGGCCGAGATGAAAAAACATGTGCCCATGGAAAATGGCAAGCCGGTTCACCCCATCAAGGCCGATGCATTAAAGCCGGTGATTGACGGTTACAAGGCCCAGGGCAAACCGTTCAACATGGGCATGGTGTTCCCGGTATCGACTCATAACTACGAGCTGCGCTACTGGCTCGCCGGTGGGGGTATTCACCCCGGTTACTACGCACCGAAAACCGGCGATGTCACCGGTCAGATCAATGCTGATGCGCTGTTGTCAGTAACGCCGCCGCCGCAAATGCCCGCCACCATGGAGGCCGGCACCATCAACGGCTATTGCGTGGGTGAGCCCTGGAACCAGCAGGCGGTGTTCAAGGATATTGGCGTTCCGGTAATTACCGATTACGAGATCTGGAAAAACAACCCGGAAAAGGTCTTCGGTGTCAGCAAAAGCTGGGCGGATAAAAACCCCAACACGCATATCCGCGTCGTCAAGGCATTGATCCGCGCAGCCGCCTGGCTTGATGAAAACAACAATGCTAACCGTGCCGAAGCAGTAAAAATATTGGCTCGCCCTGCCTATGTGGGCGCCGATGCCAAAGTGATTGCCAACAGTATGACAGGCACCTTCGAGTACGAAAAAGGCGATGTGCGGGAAATTCCCGATTTCAACGTGTTTTTCCGCTACAACGCCACCTACCCCTATTACTCCGATGCCATCTGGTACCTGTCGCAAATGCGCCGCTGGGGTCAGATTGCCGAGCAAAAACCCGATAGCTGGTACATGGATATCGCCAAGAAGGTATATCGCCCGGACATCTATGCAGTAGCCGCCAACGAGTTGATTGAAGAAGGCAAGATGAAAGCGTCGGACTTCCCCAACTTTGATGCCGAAAGCGGATTCAAGCCTGCCACCGCTGATTTTATCGATGGCATCGAATACGACGGTACCAAGCCCAACGAATACATCAGCAAATTCACCATTGGCCTTAAAGACGCTCAGCAACCCTGATGGCAGTCGGCCTGCAGTGATACCCACGGGATCATTGCAGGCTGTGATCCCCGGATGATTTTCAGGAGAACATGGTATGGCTATTTCACAATTGCAAGTTCCTTCATGGCTTGAACCTTTCGCGCGGTTGCTGCGTGGCGACAGACCCGGCGAGCAGATTGTCAAGGTGCTTCGCCATGTGGGCTTGCCGCTGCTGGGAATGGCATTGTTTCTGATGTTGTGGCAGAGCGGCGCCGCCCACGTTAATACCTCCCTTGGCCAGTTGCCCGGCCCGGCCCAGGTGTGGGAACAGGCGGGCAACCTGAAGGATGAACATTTTGCCGAACGGGAAAAGGCCGTAGCGTTTTACCAGCGCCAGGAAGCGCGAAACGCCGAGCGCATGGCGGAAAACCCCGACGCAAAACCACGACCGATTCGCGGTTATACCGGCAAACCCACTTTTCTGGACCAGATAGGCACCAGCCTTAAAACCGTGATGAGTGGTTTTGTGCTCGCCTCCCTGATTGCGATTCCCCTCGGTATTGCCATCGGCTTGAGTGGCGCGCTGTACAGCGCGGTTAACCCGCTGGTGCAGGTGTTCAAGCCGGTGTCGCCACTCGCCTGGCTGCCGTTGGTGACCATTGTTGTGGCGGCGGTTTACACCAGCCCGGAACCCATGTTCGCCAAGTCCTATGTGGTATCCGTGTTGACGGTAATGCTCTGTTCCCTGTGGCCCACCCTGATCAATACCGCTGTAGGCGTTACCTCGGTGAGCACTGATCTGAACAATGTCAGCAAGGTATTGCGCCTGACCTGGCTCGAGCATATTCGCAAGATTGTGTTGCCAGCCTCGGTGCCGATGATTTTTACCGGACTGCGTTTGTCCCTCGGTACCGCCTGGATGGTGCTGATTGCCGCCGAGATGCTTGCCCAGAACCCTGGCCTTGGCAAATTCGTGTGGGATGAATTTCAAAACGGCAGCTCCCAGTCCCTTGGCCGGATCATGGTGGCGGTGTTGACCATCGGCCTGATCGGCTATGTGCTCGACCGCTGCATGCTCGGATTGCAGCGTTGGGTGAGCTGGGACAAAAACGCAATTACCCGTTAACCACAGCTTTTAGCGCGGTACATTTTTAAGACTACAGATTGACGAGGTTTTTACCATGGCAGCACTTCTCGATATCACTGGCGTCAGCATTGAATTCAAAACGGACAAGGGTCCGTTCAAAGCCCTCGACAACGTCAACCTGAAAATTGCCGAGGGGGAATACGTTTCCCTGATCGGTCACTCCGGCTGCGGCAAATCCACCGTGCTCAATATTGTCGCGGGCCTGTTGCAGGCCACCACAGGCGGTGTGGTGCTGGAGGGCAAGGAAGTCAACGAGCCAGGCCCGGAGCGTGCGGTGGTTTTCCAGAACCACTCACTGCTGCCCTGGCTGACGGCCTACCAGAATGTGGAGCTGGCGGTAAAACAGGTCTTTCGCGGCCAGAAATCCCGCGCAGAAATGAAAGAGTGGATCGAATACAACCTGCACCTGGTGCATATGGACCACGCCATGCACAAACGCCCTGATGAAATTTCCGGCGGCATGAAGCAGCGGGTGGGCATTGCCCGGGCACTGGCGATGCAGCCCAAGGTGTTGCTGATGGATGAACCCTTTGGTGCACTGGATGCGTTGACTCGCGCTCACTTGCAGGATTCATTGATGGAAATTCAGCGCGAGCTCAACAACACCGTGATCATGATTACCCACGATGTGGATGAAGCCGTGCTGTTGTCGGATCGCATCGTGATGATGACCAATGGTCCGGCTGCCACTATCGGTGAAATTCTCAGTATTGAACTTGACCGTCCCCGCGATCGCCTGGCGCTGGCAGATGATCCGCAATACAACCATTACCGCCACGAAGTGTTGCGCTTTCTCTATGAGAAGCAGCGCAAGACTGACGATAGCTCGGCGGGGCGCAAGCCGCCTTCAACAAACACATCAGCAGCAACTACAGCATCAGTAGCGGACGAGGACAGCGCCAAGTCAGTCACCGCGGAATCTGTGTCTGCAGTGGTTACCCCATTACACAAGAAGCATGTCGCCTGACACCCTCAGCCAGTCGTGCCGCAATTGAACGCGCCATCAAGCCTTTTTACCTAACCGCAATAGTGTGGAGAAACACATGAACACTGAAATGACCAAGGGGAACAACGCACTGAAGCCTATCGCATTGGCGGTGAGCATCGCTCTACTCTCACCTGTCTCGATGGCGGCGGATTCAATCAAGTCAGCACTTGAAGGGGGCAAGGTCTCGGCGAATGTTCGCTTGCGCTATGAAGCCGTCGAGGATGATGCGGTGGCCAATGATGCCGATGCGCTCACGGTGCGTACCCGGCTCGGTTATGAAACCGCGCCTTTCAAGGGATTTTCCGCCGTGGTGGAAATGGAGGATATTCACTCCGTTTTTGGCGTGGATGACTACGCACCGGAGCGTGCCGGTTATGCAGTGATTGCCGATCCGTCGGAAACCGAACTCAATCGCGCCTATTTGCGCTACCGGGGCATTTCAAAACTGGATCTCGGCTTTGGTCGCCAGCGCATCAATTACGACAACCAGCGTTTTGTCGGCAGTGTCGGTTGGCGCCAGGATGATCAGACCTTTGACGGCTTTACCGCAGCCTACAGCGGTGTCGCGGATCTGCTGCTTAATTACGCCTATCTCACCAAGGTCAATGGTATAACCGAGCAATTCGACAGCAGTGAAATCAGTGACAACCTCTTCAATGCGTCCTACAGCGGATTTACCTGGGGCAAGTTCACCGCCTATGCCTATCTGCTCGACCATGAAGATGAGACAGATCCCAACGTCAATGCCGGTTTGCGTTTTAAAACCAGTGACACCCTGGGGCTGCGTTTTGAAGGGGCCTATCCACTGCCCATCAGCAGGCCGGTCAAGCTGCTCTATGCTGCTGAATACGCCAGTCAGGATTTTGAGAATACCGCTGGCACTATCGAGCGCGATGCGGATTACCACTTTGTTGAAGGTGGCGTGAATGTCGGCTTGTCGAAAGCCGCTCTGGTGGCAAA
Source organism: Gammaproteobacteria bacterium BRH_c0 (assembly GCA_000961645.1). Lineage (GTDB taxonomy): Bacteria > Pseudomonadota > Gammaproteobacteria > Pseudomonadales > Porticoccaceae > NAT127. The sequence goes on from LADM01000078.1 coordinate 16,092, forward strand.
ACTGTCCTACGAAGTGTTGGGCTCGGATGATGGCGCCTACGGGTTCCAGACCCCTTACGGCACCAAACACGCCTTCAACGGCTGGACGGATAAATTCCTGGTGACTCCTGCGGGTGGCCTCAAGGATAAATACGTCACTGTGGGTTTAAATCTGCTGCCTTACGCCATCAACCTGCTGGCTGTCTACCACGACTATGAAGCAGACGAGGGTTCCGCTGATTATGGCAGTGAATGGAACCTCCAGGCCGTAAAGGTGTTCAGCCCAACTTACACAGTGGGTATCAAGTACAGCGCCTACGACGGGGAAGATTTGCCCTACCGCGACACCAACAAGCTCTGGTTGTGGGGTGAAGTGAACTTCTGATCCTCTTTGAAAGCAGGGAGTTGTCGATAATGTCGCACTGGTTGTACCTGGGGTTCCGTGTCTATGAGCGCAGTGGCAAATTTGCCCCTGTACTGGGGCCGGGCCTGTGGTCTGCCGCGATGTTATCGACACTGCTGCACAATCTGTTGCTGTCTCTGGCCCTCTCGGTATGCGTGCTTTACTACAACGTCTCAGTCAATACCGGGTTGCGAAATGCGCTGCGGCAACGCAGTACCCACAGCCAGGGGGTAGGGGAGGTCAACTGAAAGTCGGGTGATCAGACGATGGATTTTGTTGTCATGTCCATGGCACAAGTACTGGCTCTGAGCGCCAATTTCACGCGCCGTTTTGAGCAAATGAATCGAAAACGCTTCATGGTGGTGCAATAAATTTTTGGTCACGCGCTTTTTTGACCTTTTTAGCCCCCATTTATCTGGCATGAATCTTGATTGTTATTAAGGCAGAGAGTGATTTTTAGCCAATAGTTTTACCAATCTGACCCCCGGGCAACGAAGCCCCTGCCAGCGTAGCTGACAGGGGTTTTTTATTGGCTGGCATAAACCAATCGCGCCAGGTCCGGGCTGCAACTAAGAGCTGCGGCCAGATATTCAACATGTTTCCGGAGGATGCCATGACTACCGTAATCCCCTTTGACAGTAAGGTCCGCGCAGTGAAAGCCGCTGCCCGACAGAGTCTGCAACCCGGCGAGGTATGCCTGCTGGGTGCAGGCCCTGGTGACCCTGACCTGATGACCATCAAAGGCATGCGCGCGCTTCAGGCCGCAGATGTGGTGGTTTACGACCGTCTCGCTAACCCTGAACTGCTCGATTTCACTGGGCAAGATTGCGAGAAAATCTATGTGGGCAAGCGCAAGGATCGCCACAGCCTGCCCCAGGGTCAGATTTGCGACCTGCTGGTGGCCCTTGCCCGCTGCGGTAAAAAGGTGGTGCGACTGAAAGGTGGCGATCCCTTTATCTTTGGCCGCGGCGGTGAAGAGATCGACGTGCTGGAAGCAAACAATATCCCCTGGCAGGTGATTCCCGGTATCACTGCCGCTACGGGCTGCGCCGCCAGCACCGGTATTCCTTTAACCCATCGCGACTGCGCCCATGCCCTGACTTTTATTACCGCCCATCGCCGCGATACCGGGCTGACCTTTAACTGGGAGTTGGCATTGCAAAAGGACCAAACCGTGGTGTTTTACATGGGCCTTTCAGTGGTGGCGGAGATCGCCGAGGGGCTGATTGCCCGGGGTAAATCTGCTGCTACACCGATTGCCGTGATCGCCAATGGCACCCGTCAGGAGCAGCAGGTGGTGGTCTCTACTCTGGCTGGTATTGGCAAAGCCCTGGCCAGTAGTGACCTGCCATCACCGGCCCTGATTGTGATGGGTGAAGTGGTGGCGCTGCGCGGGCAACTCCAGGCAGTGGTAGAACAGATCGGGGCAGCGGTGTGACTGTGACCTTTCAGTACAGTTTTCACAGCGTAGCAAGCTTTGTTGCCAGGAACTCTTTTGGCAAGAGCTGTGTTGCCAGGAGTTGTGTTGCCAAGACAGGGCGCCAACCAGCGTTGCAGCTAATAGTGCTGCGCCATAATGGATCGTCGCCGCTGGCTGGGGGCAGGCATTGGGTTCATTTTGGTGCCCGGTGTTGTGGGATGAGGCACGAAAGCGTGCAACCGGTGCAGAGTATTTTTCTAAGCCTTTGAAAATGAATCGTTAAATTATGGGTTGTTCGGTGGCATGGTTTTTGTATAAACGTACCTGTGTTGTGCACTGTGTGATCTGCCCTGTTTGGGCCTTCCCGGGTTTTGCCTGGCACATGCTCTGAAATGGGCACAGGTAACATCCCCGTAGCTGTTTCCACCTACACCCTTCGCTGATGATGGCGCCGGACCTCAGGTCCGATGCCGTGGCGTGTTATGTTTTTTGCAATATTTTTTGAGTTGAAAGGGAGCGTTTGAGATGTCGTCTTCAAAAGTGAATTTACTGGATATTCAGGATCCGAAAATACGGACTCTGCACCTGACCTGGGTGGCGTTTTTCCTGTCGTTTGTGGTGTGGTTCAACCACGCCCCCCTGAAGCCGTTGATCATGGAGACCTTCAACATGTCGGTGGATCAGTGGAAAGCCCTGCTGACCCTGAACGTGGCGCTGACCATTCCGGCGCGAATCATTATCGGTATGCTGGTGGACCGCTTTGGTCCCCGCAATGTCTTCTCCTCCTTGCTGGTGCTGGCGGGCATATTTTGTTGTTTATTTGCCTTCGCCCAGACTTACCAGCAACTGGCGCTACTGCGGCTGTTACTCGGCTTTGTTGGCGCCGGTTTTGTTATTGGTATCCGCATGGTGGGTGAGTGGTTCCCTGCCAAAAGCGTCGGCCTGGCCCAGGGTATTTACGGTGGCTGGGGCAACTTTGGTTCTGCCGCCGCCGCCTTTACCCTGCCAACCCTGGCAATCGTGGTGTTTGGCGGTGAGAACGGCTGGCGCTATTCTGTGACGGCTACAGGCGTGCTCGCCTTTGCCTACGGTATTTTCTATTTCCTGCGGGCAAAAAATACCCCCAAGGGTTCAACCTATTTCAAGCCCAAGCGCAGCGGTGGCCTGGAGGTAAGCAGCAAGCGCGATTACTGGCTGTATATCCTGATGAATGTGCCCATGTATGTCATTTTGTCAGTGATGGTTTGGAAGCTCTCACCTGCGGGCACGAGCCTGATCAGCGAGATGACGGCCAACGTCTGCTATGTGCTTTTTGTTGTGTTGTTTGTTTTTCAGTATTCCCAGATTCGCAAGGTCAACAAGGAAATGCTCACCCACGGGGTGGCGGAATCCGACAAGTACGAGTTCAAGCAGGTGGCGGTGCTGGCCTGGGCCTATTTTGTGACCTTTGGCTCCGAGTTGGCGGTGGTATCCATGCTGCCCGGGTTTTTCCTCGACACTTACCAGGGTATGTCGCTGGCAGCAGCGGGCGCGCTGGGCAGTGCCTTTGCCTTTATGAACCTGGTGGCGCGGCCCAGCGGCGGCTGGTTCAGTGACAAATTTGGCCGCCGCAAATCCCTCACCCTGCTGATTGGTGGCCTCAGCATCGGCTATTTCGTATTGTCGCAGATCACCAGCGGCTGGCCGGTATTGCTGGCTGTGGTCGCTGTGATGTGCTGTTCGTTCTTTGTGCAGGCGGGGGAGGGCGCTGTGTTTGCGATTGTGCCCCTCATCAAGCGCCGTATGACCGGTCAGATCGCCGGCATCACCGGCGCCTTTGGCAACGTCGGCGCCGTGACCTACCTGACGGCCTTTACCTTTGTGGATACCTCAACCTTTTTCGTGATTATTGCGGTATCCGCCATTGCGGTGATGTTCCTTACCCAGTTCATCAGCGAGCCCAGCGGTCACACCACGGAAGTGTTGCCCGATGGCACAGTGCAACTGATTGAAGTCAGTTGATCTGCAGATGGCATAGAATCACTGCTCACGGTCGCCAGGTTATCCACCATGTCACTTGAGCACATGTCGTCCCGCCTTGATGTTGTCGTTGGTCAGTATTCCAGCGCCGGGATCAAGGCGGTCAACGAGGATGCCATCGGGATTCGCATTCCCGATGGCTCAGCGCTGATCGCCAAGGGGATTGTGGCGGTAATTGCCGATGGCGTCAGTGCCTCCGAAGGCGGCAAGGTAGCCAGCGCGACAGCGGTCAGCGGTTTTTTGTCGGATTACTACTCCACCCACGATACCTGGTCGGTGGAGACCTCGGGCAGCAAAGTGCTCAATGCACTCAACCGCTGGCTGTACGGCCAGGGCCAGCACTACACCACCGCCGAGAAAGGTTATGTCACCACTTTCAGTGCGGTGATTCTCAAGTCCTCCTCCGCCTATGTGTTCCATGTCGGCGACAGTCGCATATACCGTATCCGCGCTGGCGACATCGAGCAGATTACCCGCGACCACGCCACCGCCGTGGGCAATGGCCAGCGCTACCTTGCCCGGGCGGTGGGTATTGATCTCAATCTCGATGTGGATTTTCACCGCCTTGATCTGTTGGCGGGGGATCTGTTTGTGCTCACCACCGATGGCGTGCACGAATGGCTGAAAACCCGTGAATTGCAGGATCTGCTGCACACTGTCGTTAGCGAAAATACTGTCGATGCCAGGGCTATGGACAGCGCCTGCGAGCAAATCGTGGCGCGCGCCATGGGCAACGGCAGCACCGACAATCTCAGCATCCAGCTGCTGCGCATCAACAACCCGGGCCAGCCCGAACACGATGATGTCCTGGCCAGTGTCAGCACCCTGCCGTTTCCTCCCGCCCTACAACCGGGGCAGATTATTGATGGCTGGAAGGTGCTGTCAGAAATCCAGGCCACCAGCCGCAGCGAAGTCTATCTGGTCGAAAACCAGGCAGATGGCACAAAGGCTGTGCTCAAGGCCCCCTCCGCCAACTTTATGGATGATCCTGAATATATCGAACGCTTTATCATGGAAGAGTGGGTGGGCAGTCGCATCGCCAGCGCCAATGTGGTGAAAGTGATCAAGCCGCCCCAGGGGCGCAAGTTTCTCTACTACCTGACGGAATACGTCAGCGGGCCAACACTGGGGCAGTTGCTGCGCGAGCGCACCCGGCTGTCGGTGGTCGATGCCCAGAACATCATCATTCAGGCCATATCCGGGCTGCGCGCCTTCCACCGCCGCGATGTGCTGCACCAGGATATCAAGCCCGACAACATGATCTATTCCGACAAGGGCGTGCGGATTATTGATTTCGGCTCCTGCCATGTAGCGGGCGTGGGCGAAATCAAAACCCGCATCAGCCGCCAGAAAACCCTGGGAACCCGCGACTATTGCGCGCCGGAGTATCTGCTCAATACAACCATTTCGGCCAAAAGCGACCAGTTTTCCCTCGGTGTGCTGCTTTACGAACTGCTCACCGGCAAGCATCCCTTCGGCGCGACTTATCATAAATGCGTGGAAGAAAAGGATTTTGCGCGCCTGCATTACACCCCCAGCTACAAACTCAACCCCCTGGTGCCGGTGTGGCTCGACGGTGCAATCCGCCGGGCGTTGAGCATTGATCCTGAAAAGCGTTATCCCGCGCTATCGGAATTCGCCCAGGATATCCAGCGCCCCAACCCCGCCTATGAGAGTGATCGCCAGGTTATGGCTGACCGCTTTAACTCAGTGAGATTCTGGAAAGTCGTTGCCGGAGTCCTGCTGTTGGCGAATCTGTTGACGTGGCTGATCGTACTTTGAGCCAGCGTTGAGTTCCTTAAAGCGAGTGTGACGCACCATTTTAATAAACCCGAGGTTAAGCTGACCTTGCTCCTTGCTCCTTGCTCCTTGCTCCTTGCTCCTTGCTCCTTGCTCCCCGGTTAAGATGGGTGTTGATTGCCACTGAAAACTATGGAATATTGAGCCGCTCGGGGCGAAAGTCGATAGTACGTCAACTGTAGCGACGCACAGGCTCGATCTCACAGATGCATTTGAGAAAGGAAACCATGACATGGAAGTAGCCCCATCCTCGATACCAGCCCCTACACCTTATCAAGTCGGCCTGATTCACCAAAAATTATCAGGCCGCTGGCCTTTATTGCGCCTTGTGTTTGATGATGAAAATATAAAATCTTTATATTTCAGTCTGTTGGGTGTAGTGGCGGCAGTGGTGGAAAAATTAAAAGGCCGCCTGCTAATAATTATTATGAGGCCAGCGGCCTCATTAACACGCTGTTATACGCAAATTCAGTCCGGAGAGAATTTTAGGTCAGGGGCGCCATGTCAATAAAAAGTATACAAAAATTAAAGCAATTCGGTATCTTCCAAGATCATACGAACAGCAATGCTAAAGATTTCGGAAAATACAATTTGTTCTATGGGTGGAATGGAAGCGGAAAATCTACGCTTTCGGGTTTGTTTCGGTGTATCGAGAATAAAGTCACTTCAAGTAAATTCCCTTCTTCGGAATTCTCGGTAAGCGTAGACAGCGGCACGCCTATCACACAAGCGAACGTGGCGAATTCTGAGCTAAACATATATACCTTTAACCATGACTTTATTGATGAAAACATTTCATGGAACAGCACTGTAAAAAGTATATTGCTTGTTGATAAAGAGAAGATTGAAGAACGTGAAAAACTAG
>LADM01000089.1 GCA_000961645.1 Gammaproteobacteria bacterium BRH_c0
CTTTGAACTGGCAGGAATTTTTCAATGATTTTGTATTGTTCAGATGTAATTTCCATCCGCACATTTTAGCAAAATTAGTGTTAACACGCCCTAGTAAAAACTGAAATTGGCCCAAATGTCACCATAACTTCAAAAGGTGTTAAATACCTTGAAGATGAGAGGATAATCGAATGAACTGCATAACAATGGGCTCCAAGCGACGTTGCGCTTCGCTCCACGGCCTTGGGCCCAAGCGGTGGGCGTAAGCGTATGCCATTTCCATCTCTTGTGCGCGAAGATGTCTTGGTTAAGTCCGGGAGGTGCTGTTGCGTCTGTCACAACTTTTCAGGACGATCAATCAACGTGCACCACATCATCCAAGAGGCCGACGGCGGACCAAACACCTTGGAAAATGCCATTGCACTTTGTCTCAGTTGCCACGCTGAAGCAGGGCATTTCAACAGTCGTCATCCGCTCGGGACAAAATACTCCCCCAAAGAGTTGCGCCGACATCGGGACGTCTGGTGGGCAGCTATAGAATCCGGGCGCGTCATACCTCCGTACAACGTACAAATTCTATGGAAGCGCACTCACCTGTCGCAGGCACTCCACACTTACCGACTTATCTTCCAGTTTGCCAATGGGGATCATTTAGTGACCGACTGGAAACTCCATATTCTGTTTCCTGCAAAAGTCACGGTAAGAACACAGAACCTTAGTGATCTTGATTATGTTCGGATCGAAGGCCGCAAGTATTCTCGATATGAAGTGACGGGTGGGAAAATATTCCCTGGAGAGGAGGCAGAGCTCGTCGGCTTGAGTCTGACGTTTGCAGAGTACGACGTCGATGATGAGTTATATGAGGCAGACAGAGACGGAAAGATGACGTTCCGGTGGATACTCTATTCATCGTCTAGCACTCCACTAGAAGGCTTTAATGAATGGAGAAACATGCATGAGTTCTGAGCACTGGCCCAACAAGGCGCTCCAGCATAACTCGTCGTTGTTGCCTGACAATCTTACCACCGCTTGGCAGCCCCATAATTGCCGCAAAGCTCAGCGCTAAGCAGTGTCAGTGAATCGAGCCTGAATCAAGGAATTTGTTAACCTCAATATTGACAACCCCGTGCCCTGCAGGCGAAGGATTCAATGCTGTCATGAGGAGTCGCCAGCAGGCTGCCTCCCACGGCGGCACCTTGTGAAAACCCTTTACGACCTGTAATGGGTTGGTTAACGTGCCCCATCAATCCCATTGCCCGGAGGCGGCGTGAAATATCTGGGTACCTTTGACTATGTGATCGTCGGCGCTGGTGCCGCGGGTTGCGTGCTCGCCAATCGCCTCTCCGCCGATCCGGATGTGTCGGTGCTACTGCTCGAAGCGGGCGGCAAGGACGACTGGATCTGGATTCATATCCCGGTTGGCTACCTTTTTTGCATCAACAATCCCCGCACTGATTGGTGCTACAAAACCGAGCCGGAACCCGGCCTCAATGGTCGCGCCATCAACTACGCCCGTGGCCTTGGTCTGGGCGGCAGCACGTCCATCAACGCGATGATTTATATGCGCGGTCAGGCGCGGGATTACGACGAGTGGGCGCAGCTGACCGGCGATTCGGGCTGGGGCTGGGATAATGTGCTGCCCCTGTTCAAGGGCGCCGAGGATCACTGGCGTGGCGAGAGCGAATTCCACGGCGCGGGCCACGAGTGGCGGGTGGAAAAACAGCGCTTGCGCTGGGATATTCTCGATCACTTTGCCGAGGCGGCGCGCCAGGCGGGCATTCCCGCCAGTAGTGATTTCAATACTGGCGACAACCATGGTGTTGGCCAGTTCGAGGTCAACCAGAAGCGCGGGGTGCGCTGGAACAGTTCAAAAGCCTTCCTCCGCCCGGTGTTGCACCGACCCAATCTCACCGTGATGACCCACGCCCTCACGGACAAGCTGGTTATGGACGGACGCAGGGTAAAAGGCGTGGAATTTTCAGTAAAAGGCGAGCGCCTGGTGGCTCACAGCCGTATCGAGACGCTGCTGGCAGCGGGCAGCCTTGGCTCACCGGCCATTCTCCAGCGCTCCGGGATTGGCGATGCAGCGCTGTTGCAGGAATTGGGTATTCCCGTGGTGCTGGATCTGCCAGGGGTGGGCGCAAACTTGCAGGATCACCTGCAATTGCGCAGCGTATTCAAGGTGCAGGGGATCAAAACCCTGAATCATCAGGCCAGCAGTCTGTGGGGTAAGGCGCTGATGGGGCTTGAATACGCCTTCCTGCGGTGCGGCCCGCTGACCATGGCGCCGAGCCAGCTGGGGCTTTTTGCCCATTCAGGCCCCGATCAGTTGACCCCTGACCTGCAATACCATGTGCAGCCCCTGTCGCTGGACAAGTTTGGCGATCCGCTCCACGACTTTCCGGCCTTTACCGCCAGTGTCTGCAATCTGCGGCCTGCCTCTCGGGGCTGGGTACGCGTTCGCGACCGCGACCCTGCCAGTGCCCCACAGATCGCACCCTGCTATTTAAGTCATGAACAGGATCGAACCATAGCCATGCAGGCGATTCGTCTCACCCGCCATATCGCCAGCCAGGCAGCACTGGCTCCCTACAAGCCCGAGGAGTATCTGCCCGGGCCGCAGTTCACCACGGATGAACAGCTGGCCGAGGCGGCGGGCACCATCGGCACTACCATTTTTCATCCGGTGGGCACCTGCCGGATGGGTAGGGAAGGGGATACGGGGGCGGTCACTGACAGCCGCTTGCGGGTGCGTGGAATCGAGGGCTTGAGGGTAGTGGATGCGTGTATCATGCCCACCATCACCTCGGGCAATACCAGCTCGCCCACCATCATGATTGCGGAGCGAGGCGCGGCGATGATTCGGGAGGATAGAAAGGGGCACGGGAGATGAGAGATGTGAGACGTCTCCCATCTCCCGTCTCTCCTGCCTTCAAGTGATCTTGCCGAGTCCCCGGCTGACCACCGGGGAAGGATAATCCTGAATCAGTTGCAGGCGCGCCCGGGTGCGACGGTGGAAAAACTGCAACAGTGCTGCTGTGTGTTCATCACCGCTGTCGAGCACAAAGCGCTCCAGTGCTGCTTCACCTTCGGTGATGCTGGCCGGGCGTTTGCCCAGCAGCTCCGCCATACCTGCCAGTTCCAGTTCCTCTATCGCCGCACCCAGCTGATCGGCGCGGTGGGCATAGTGGGCGAGGGAGAGGGCAGGGTGCTGGCGAAAGAATTCGCCTATCTCTGGCAATGCCTGGCACTGCGCCACCAGATCCTCCAGCGCGTCACAGTGTGATGACGACCGCACTGCCAGGACAGGTGCCGATTCCAGGGTGATACCCAGCACTTCCGCCATGGCCTGCAGGGCACAGCGGGTGCCGGACAATCCCCACGACAGGTATTCCACAAAGGCAGGGTGGGGCTTGATGCTGTGCAGGCTGGGGCCGGAGATCATCGGCACCGCGATAAACTGCAAGACCGAATAATAATTGATGGTGTCCACATCCAGGGCTTCGCCCGATTGCTGCGCATAGTGGGCAAAGACCTGCGCCAGGTTGCCGGTGGGCTCGTTGGTATCGCGCACCCGCAGTGAGGCCAGATCGAACATCGGGTCGCCGATACGGGCCATTTCCAGATCAAAAATACAGGTCAGCGCGCCATTGCTGTGGAGGAACTGCGGTGCATCGCCAATCAGAAAGCAGCGCTTGTTGCGGCCTTTGGGCACGTTGCGGTGCAACCAGCGGCGCACAAACTCCACCAGCGGATCGGGGCCGGTCTTGTTGTCGAGGTAGGTTTTTTCTGCCATCTGCAAATAGGCGAGGGCATTGTCATCTTCACTGCTGTGCAGCACCAGCCCAGCCTCGACAAAGGGCGCAATATCGAGACGGTGAATATCCGCCATGATCGACACATAGTCTTCCACCAGGGGCAGCAAGGCCGGGTCGAGTTCGGCACCGGCATAAGGCTCCCCCGGCACATTTTGCATGACGATAGCGCGGGGGTTGTCACACCAGCCGTAGACTTTGGGCACCAGAATCCCGTTGGCGGCGAGTATCTGCAGGATACGCATTTCCATATCGAGGGGCTGGGTTTCCAGCCCCGCGCCGCGCTCGCCACGCACATGCAGGCGCAGGATCGAACCATCATCCAGCGATACATCGACATTCCAAGAAGGGCGCCAGCGCGGCAGTTTGTCGAAGCGGGTGATGGTCCCGCCAAGGTTGTCGCTGATCCAGCGGGTGATATTTTCCTGGTCGATATCAATGGTTTTTATAGTCTGATTCACAATGCTACCTGTAAGTTTTACCTGCGGGGCATAAGAACACGCAAGTCTTGGTTGGGTCAGATTAGGTAATGAAGAGATTCTCTGATAAAAACGCCAAAGCTAACAGATATAAATCTATAGCTAAAAAACATTGTCTATCGCCCAATTGCGGATAGCCAGTTTGGCTGTATTTTGCTCGCTGAAAGGTGGTATGCGGAAATTGATGTTGCGCAGACAGAGGAGGAGATGCAGGAAATTTTTCTGCCAGTCTTCAGGGCAGGAGGTATGCGGCCCAAGCCTGCAGGCTTCGGAGCACAGGGGGTTTGCATCGACCAGTAATGCCAGAGATCTCTAGTAGTCCTCAAGCCCGTAGAGCGAATCCGTTTCGATACTGGACAGCGGGTCGTCGAACAGTTCCCGGTTGTAGGTGCTGTCAGGGTCCTGGCTGTCGTCATCGCTGACTTCGTAGGACAGGCGCCAGTCTTCAGGCGCTTGTGCGGGTAACACCACCATTTGCATCCAGGTGTCGAAATCGAATTCACTCAGGGTGCCGTCTTCAAACTGGACCTCAATAGTGGCGGATTCCTCATCCACTGCCACTACCTCGAAAAGCACATCTTCTACGGCATCCTGATACCACTCACGGATGACAGGTATTTGCTTTGCCATGTTTGTTGCCTCATTGTGACCGTTTATCGCATTGCACAGTCAACATAGCACCAAGCTTCCACCACTTGTACCATTGCGGGTCGTACCCCGGTGGCGGGAAGCCCGGTCCAGTTCATGCTTTTTGGGTGTTTGCTGGCTAACTCGCTTAAATTTCTCGATTTTTATGAGCCATTTGAATTTTGCTAATACTTGTGTGAACTATTACAAAGGCTCTAAATGAAAAAATCATCTAAACACAGCGAGATACCGTTGCCGGTTGACAAGCCGGGCGCCGGTTTTTAATGTCTCGTTCCTTTCATCTGCTGCACCATCAATCGCCCCTTGCCAAGGATTACTATGAAAGCCGGTCCCCTGATGCTGGACCTGGAAGGCCTCAGCCTTTCGGACGAAGACAAAGACCTGTTGCGTCACCCCATGGTGGGCGGCGTGATCTTTTTTGCCCGCAATTTTCACTCACGCCAACAGATTGAGTCCCTGTCGGCAGACATTGCTGCCATTCGCCCCGAACTGCTGATCGCCGTTGATCAGGAAGGGGGGCGGGTGCAGCGCTTTCGCGAGGGTTTTACCCGTCTGCCGCCGATGCAGGCGCTTGGCGATTATTTTGCCGCCTCTCCCGAAGACGGGACGCGGCTGCTGCACGACTGCGGTTGGCTGATGGCGGCAGAGGTGCTGGCCGCCGGTGTGGATTTCAGCTTTGCCCCGGTGCTGGATGTGGACCGCGATGGCTGCGCGGTGATTGCCAATCGCTCGTTTTCCGATGATCCGGTCGCGGCAACGGCAGCGGCCCGGCATTTTATTGCCGGTATGCACGAGGCGGGTATGGCCGCCACGGGCAAGCATTTTCCCGGTCACGGTGGTGTTGCGGCGGACAGCCATCTGGAAACTCCTTTTGACAAGCGTGCGCTGGAAGAGCTGACCGGTCGCGACCTGGTGCCGTTCCGCGAACTGGCCGCCACCCTGGATGCCGTGATGCCCGGCCATATCGTGTTTCCTGCGGTGGACGAGCACTGTGTGGGGTTTTCCCGCCACTGGCTGCAGGACATCCTGCGCACTCAACTGGGTTTTAACGGGGTGATCTTCAGCGATGACCTGTCGATGAAGGGCGCTGACCATGCTGGCGGCTATGCCCGCAAGACCGAGCTGGCCCTCGCCGCAGGCTGCGATATGGTGCTGGTCTGCAATGACCGGCCAGGAGCCATTGAGGTGCTGGATTTCCTGTCCCGGCTCAAGCTTGAGCCATCAGCGCGGTTGGCTACCATGAAAGCCCGCAAAGGCTGGCGCTGGCCGCAACTGGACAATGATGAGCGCCGCCTGCGAGTGATTGGCCAGCTGGAGGCGCTGGCTTGAGTTGCCATTCCCAATTGTGTCTATCAGGAGAGAGCGTTGATTAGTGTAAAAAACTTTGAATCCTGGATCGCCAGCCTGGCAGGTTCAGAAGCGGTACTGTGGGTGGAAATTTTTTTGCTGGTCCTGACGGCGCTGATCGTGGGCTATGTGATCAATCGCGTCATTCTGGCGCTGGAAGTGCGCGCCAGACAGTCGCGCACGGTGTGGGATGATGCACTGCTGGAAGCCTCGCGCAAGCCGGCAGTGTGGCTGGTGTGGATTCTGGGGGTCAATTTTGCCGTGGGCCTGGCGGCGCGGAAGACCGGGTCAGAATGGTATGAGCTGATTATCCAGGGCAACAGGCTGGCGGTGATTTTTTTGATTACGCTGTTCCTGTTGAACCTGATCAAACGGGTCGAGGCCAATTTTCTCGACCCTCAGTACACCAGCGATCCGGTGGACGAGACCACCTTGAAGGCAATCAGCAAATTGCTGAGGATCAGCGTGATTATCACTGCCGTCCTGATTGCCCTGCAGCTGCTCGGCTACAGTATTTCCGGCGTGCTGGCCTTTGGTGGCATCGGCGGCCTGGCGGTGGGTTTTGCGGCCAAGGATTTGCTGGCCAACTTTTTTGGTGGCTTGATGATCTACCTGGACCGGCCATTCTCGGTCGGTGAGTGGGTGCGCTCCCCTGATCAGGAAATCGAGGGCACGGTGGAGGACATCGGCTGGCGCCTCACCCGCATCCGCACCTTCGACAAGCGACCGCTGTACGTGCCCAATGCCGTGTTCAACACCATCGCCCTGGAAAACCCCTCGCGCATGCACAACCGGCGCATCAAGGAAACCGTGGGCGTGCGCTACTGCGACATGGATAGCCTCAAGGCGATAGTGAACGATATCCGCCAGATGCTGGAGGATCATGATGAGATTGATAACAACCAGACACTGATCGTCAATTTCAACCAGTTCGCCGCTTCGTCCCTCGATATCATGGTGTACTGCTTTACCAAAACGACCCAGTGGGTGAAGTTTCACGAGGTGAAGGAAGATGTGTTGTGCCGCATTGCCGACATCATCGCCAGTCACGATGCCGAGATTGCCTTCCCCACCTCCACTGTGCATTTGCCGGACCCGCTGGTGATGAATCAGCCCGAGCTCCAGCCCCAGCCCCAGCCTCAGCCCAAAGGCAGTGAGTCCATCCCATGACAATCGGCCTGATCGGGGGCACCGCCCTTGAGCAACTCAATCTGCAGCAGCAACAGCTGCTGGAGGTGGACACTCCCTGGGGCACTCCCTCCTGCCCGCTGGTTACCGGTTGGCTGGCGGGCGCGCAGGTGGTGTATATCAACCGCCACGGCGAGCAGCACAGCATCCCCCCCCACCGGGTCAACTACCGCGCCAACATCCACGCCCTGCACCAGCAGGGTGTGGATGCCATTGTCGCTCTCAATGCGGTGGGCGGCATCAGCATGGAGATGACGCCGGGCTCACTGGTGTTGCCCCACCAGTTGATCGACTACAGCTGGGGCCGAGATCATAGCTTCAGCGATGGTGACGGGATGCCGTTGCAGCATGTGGATTTCACCGACCCCTATGATCAAGGCCTGCGCGCCAGGTTGCTGAGAGTTGCAACCGCGGTGGCGCTGGCGCTGATCGATGGTGCGGTTCACGGGGTGGTACAGGGACCGCGGCTGGAAACCGCCAGTGAGGTATTGCGACTGGAAAAGGATGGCTGCGATATTGTTGGTATGACCGGTATGCCTGAAGCCGGGCTGGCCCGCGAACTGGGTATCCCCTATGCGTCCATCGGGCTGGTGGTGAATCCTGCGGCGGGTAAAAGTGACCGTTTAATCACCCTTGATGAAATAGGCGCGGTAATGAAGGCCGCACAGCCACGCCTGCTCGCCCTGATCGCGGCCTTATGTGCCGATATGGCCGCTTGAGTTTGAGACAGTAGGTCAGTCCCTGGCCTCATCTTCATCGGAGAGGGCGTCATCTGTCTCTGTCCCTTCTTCCAGTTCCATTTCATCAATGATGGTTGCGTCACCGTCATCGAGGGATTCCTGTCCTGACTCGTCAATAATGTCGGAACCAGGCGGCACCCAGGGGCTAAGCCGCACCAGCATACCGAGGCGCGGGTGGTCGAGGTAATGCAGGTCGCGACTGTTGAGGCGCTGGGAATGCTCAAAGCGGTCGATATCTTCTACCCGGTAAAGCGCTGCTGGTGCCTCTTGCTGATTGTCCCCCGGCATGTAGTCTGAAAAATCGCCGGTATCGATCAGCGCCGCCAGTATGGCGGGCAAGCCGACTTTGGGTGGCTCCGGCGCGGGCGGCAACTCGGGCCACTGTGCGGTATCGGGCAGCTTGGCATCAGCGCCCGGCACTTCAGTTGCCATCGGATCTTCTGTTGATAATGGCTCGCCGGTCAAGGCTCCAGCCCTTTGCTGTGGCAGGCCGAAGCGGGTTCGCCACAGATTGGTCTGGACGTTGAGGTGGCTGTCGACAAAAAAGCGCAGGCTGCCTTCCAGTTCGTGGTGCTCTCCGATCTGCTTGCCGCCCTCAATGATGATCCAGGGTGTTGACCTCGCGCCCTGCATGGGCTGCATCCAGGCCTGGTGAAACAGAACCTGGTAGGTGCCGCTGCGCTCCAGGCTGGACGCTTCGGCATTGAGCACCCTTGCAGACGGATCGAGGGGGGCAAACGCCTGCGGCAGGTGTGGGTCGCGGCGTGTCCGCTGTGGCTCGGGCACCACCAGGCCGACAAGCGTGGCATCATCCGGCTTCAGCCTTGCCATCAGTTGTGGATCGGGCTGGCTGCTCTGGGCTTGCAGAAATACGCGCTTCTCGGGGTAGGTGAGTTTCACCGATTTGAGGTTGGCTTCGTTGCCAAAGCTGTCGGCCTGGGCGAACAGGATCACCTCCACCTGGTACCAGTTGGCGGCATCGCTGAACTGGGGATTGCTGGCACTGGCCGGGGAGCCGGTCTGCGCCCAGGCGGCTGCAGTCAGGGCGGCGAGCAGGATGGCGAACAGCTGTTTCATTCAGGGCACCGGGTCTATGTTGTCTGGGCGCTTGTCAGCGCGCTTTACGTTTTTTGGGACGCTTTGCCGGGGTTTTTGCGGCTTCACTTTTTGCTGCAGTCGTGGTGCTTGCCTCCTGCGCTGCCACGACAGGGGTTAAAGTGTCCAGCAAAGCGCCGATGGTTTCCAGTCGCTTTTCTCCTGTCTCCATCGGTTCTGTGAATTTCAGCTCGGTAGCCCCGGCCAGGCGGTAGCGGTCTGGCTGCTTTTGTACCAGTCTGACAATGGTGAAAGGGTCAACCACGGTCTGTTTGCTGAACTCAATCTTGCCGCCTTTTTGCCCGGCGTCGATACGGCGAATGCCCAGGGCTTCACACTGCTGGCGCAGCAGCGCCACCCTGAACAGGGTTTTGGTCTGCTCCGGCAACAGGCCAAAGCGGTCGATCATCTCCACCTGCAACTCGCGCAGCTCGTCTTCGGTTTTGGCGTTGCTGATGCGCTTGTACATGATCAGGCGGGTGTTGACGTCGGGCAGGTACTCGTCGGGAATCAGCGCCGGGATATTGAGATTGACCTCGGTGCTGTCGTGGAGATCGCCGTCCGGGTCCGGCAGTTTGCCACTCTGGATGGCTTTTACCGCCTTTTCCAGCAGGCTCATATAAAGCGTAAAGCCGATACTGTGAATATGGCCGCTCTGGTTTTCTCCCAGCAGCTCTCCGGCACCGCGGATTTCGAGGTCGTGGGTGGCGATGGTAAAGCCGGAGCCGAGGTGATCGGTTTCCGCTAGAGCCTCAAGGCGCTTGACGGCGTCGTCGGTCATGCCGCGCGGCTCGGGAGTCAGCAGGTAGGCGTAGGCCTGGTGGTGGGATCGTCCCACCCGGCCGCGCAACTGGTGCAGCTGCGCCAGGCCGAACTTGTCGGCGCGCTCGATGATGATGGTGTTGGCGGAGGGCACATCGATGCCGGTTTCGATAATGGTGCTGCACACGAGGATATTGAAGCGCTGGTGGTAAAAGTCAGACATCACCCGCTCCAGCTCGCGCTCGCGCATCTGGCCGTGGGCGAAATCCACGCGGGCCTCCGGCACCAGGATCTTCAGGTCAGTGACGGCCCTTTCTATGCTCTTGACCTCATTGTGGAGCAGGTACACCTGCCCGCCGCGCAGAATCTCCCGCATGATGGCCTCGCGGATCACCCGCTTGTCGCGCTGGCGCACAAAGGTTTTTACCGACAGGCGCCGGGCCGGGGGCGTGGCGATGATCGACAGGTCGCGCATGCCGCCCATGGCCATATTGAGGGTGCGGGGAATGGGCGTAGCGGTGAGGGTGAGGATATCCACCTCGGCGCGCATGGCCTTGATTTTTTCCTTTTGCTGCACGCCGAAGCGGTGTTCCTCGTCGATGACCAGCAGCCCCAGGTTTTTGTGAGCCACCGGATTGTGGAGCAGTTTGTGGGTGCCGATGAGGATATCCACCTGGCCGTCGCGCACCTTGTCGAGCAGGGCATCCTGCTCTTTGGCGGACTTGAAGCGTGAGATCACCTCGATATTCACCGGCCAGCTGGAAAAGCGGTCGCGGAAATTGTCGTAGTGCTGCTGCGCCAGCAATGTAGTGGGCACCAGCAGCATCACCTGCTTGCCGTTGGACACGGCGATAAAGGCGGCGCGCATGGCCACTTCGGTCTTGCCAAAACCCACGTCGCCGCACACCAGACGGTCCATGGGCTGTGGCGAGGTCATGTCCTTGAACACGGCGTCGATGGCGTCCTGCTGATCGGGGGTCTCCTCAAAGGGAAATTCCGCGCAAAAGCGCAGGTAATCGGTGCCGGGATCATTGCTGGCAAAGCCCACCCTGGCGGCGCGGCGGGCGTGGATTTCCAGCAGTTCCGCCGCAGTATCACGTATTTGCTGGCTGGCCTTGTCGCGTGCTTTTTGCCACTGCTCTGTGCCAAGGCGGTGCAGCGGCGCCAGGGCTTCATCCCCGGCGCCATAGCGGCTGATCAGATGCAGGTTGGCGACGGGCACATACAATTTGGCGTCGTCGGCGTAGGCGAGGGTGAGGAATTCCTGGGTTTCACCGTCGACGGTCAGGGTTTGCAGGCCGAGGAAGCGCCCCACGCCGTGGTCGATATGCACCACCGGCGCGCCCGGCTTGAGTTCGGTGAGATTGCGCACCACCAGTTCGCTGTTGTCGCGGCCGCGGTTGCGACGGCGGCGCTGCATCACCTGCTGGCCAAACAGCTGGGATTCGCTGATCACCCGCAGGGCGGGCTGGTCGATAGTCAGGCCCCGTTCGAGGGGGAAGGTGGTGATGGCGTGACTGTCGCTGCTGGCGGCAAAATCTGCCCAGCTTTCCACTTCGCGGGGCGCGATGCCTGCGCCTGCCAGCAGCTCCAGCAGTGCCTCGCGGCGCCCGGCGGATTCGGCACAGAACAGGGTGCGGTGGGGGGTGTCCATCAACAGGGCTTCGAGGGCCAGCAGGGGGTTGCTGCTGCGGCTGTCCACTGTGACGTTTTCCAGTGGGCGTGCAGGATAATTCGTTACTCCGGTTTTTTGCGGCGCCGGGTCGGTTTTCAGATCAGTGCGCGGATATTCCCCCAGTGCGCCAAACAGCTCCCCGGCAGACAGGTACAGCTCCTTTGGCGGCAGCAGTGGGCGGTGGTTGTCGACGCCATATTCCCGATAGCGTTCATCCACTTCCTTCCAGAAGTGCTCGATGGCCTGGGGCAGGGCATCGGCGGTAAACACCAGGGCGTCCTTGGGCAGGTAGTCGAACAGCGTCGCTGTGGCCTGAAAAAACAGCGGCAGGTAGTACTCGATACCCTGGGAGGCGACGCCGCCCTTGACGTCCTGATACACCATGCACTTGCGCACATCGACGTCGAAGTGATCGTGCCAGTTGTCGAGAAAGCGCTTGATGGCGGCCTTGTCGAAGGGAAACTCGCGCGCGGGCAGCAGGCTGATTTGGTCCTGCTTGTGGAGGCTGACCTGGGTTTCCGGGTCGAAGGTGCGCAGGGTGTCGATTTCGTCATCGAGCAGGTCGATGCGAAAGGGCAGGGCGCTGCCCATGGGAAAAATATCGATGAGGCTGCCGCGCACGGCAAATTCCCCGTGCTCGTACACGGTTTCGACCGCCCGGTAGCCCGCGCTTTCCAGTTGCAGGCGCAGTTTGTCGATATCGAGCTGCTCGCCCACCTTGTGGACAAAGCTGCTGCCGGTGATATGACTGGGCGGTGCAAGCCGTTGCAGCAGGGTGGTGATGGGCGCCACCAGAATGCCCTGGCGGGTGCGGGGCAGCTGGTAGAGGCAGTGCAGCCGCTCCGAGACGATGTCCTGGTGGGGCGAGAACACATCGTAGGGCAGGGTTTCCCAGTCCGGCAGGTGCATCACCGGCAGATCGTCCCCGCCGGCAAAAAAGCGCAGTTCAGCCTCCAGCTGGGTTGCCGCGCTGGCCGATTCGGCAATCACCAGGCACAGGCGCCGATCGTTGCGGGCGGCCTCGACAATGGCCAGGGATTGGGCTGCGCCGGGCAGGCTGGCCCAGGTGCGGCGATCACCGGGGGCATTGGCGGCGGGGGGATGCAGTATGGATTGGGTCATGGATTGGGTCGCTGGACAGGATCGCAGAAGAAAGTCGGGTATTGTAGCGGGTATGGAAGATGGGATACGAGAGAAGGGAGATGCAAAAGCGTGCGCCTTTCCCGTCTCTCTTCTCTCGTATCCCATCTCCCGGCCCCCTTTGCCTTGCACCAACAGCAGGGAATCAAGATAATACCGGCCTTCCCGGCTCTCGCCACCGAAACCTCAACCTCAAAAAAGGTGACCGTACGTGACACGACCTCAACCCGACGACTTTTTCAAGGACTGGAAAGAGCGTGAAGCCCTGGCCGAAGGCATGATTCCCCTGATTGGCAAGCTGTACAGGGAACACAACGTATCCCTCTATATGTACGGCCAGAACCTGGTCAACCGGGCGGTCACCGACATCATGCAGGCGCACCGCTATGTGCGTCAGATCGAGCACAATGAGTTGTCTGAATTTGAAACCTACCCGCTGGTCAAGGCGCTGGCGGGCATGGATCTGGGGCCAGCCCATATCGATATCGGCAAACTCACGGTGCTCTATCAGGAGCAGGCCAATGGTCGCAGTGTGGAAGCGTTCTTGCAGGAGGCCGTGGGCGATGATATCGGCAGCACCCGCAAGCCCATTCCCCAGCCCCGCGATGTGGTGCTCTACGGGTTTGGCCGTATTGGTCGTTTGGTAGCCCGCTTGCTGATCGAAAAAACCGGCGGTGGCGATGTGCTGCGCCTGCGCGCCATCGTCGTGCGCAAGGGCAAAAGTGAGCAGGATCTGATCAAGCGCGCCAGCCTGTTGCGGCACGATTCGGTGCATGGTCCGTTTACCGGCACCATCCGCGTGATCGAAGAAGAGAACAAACTGGTGTGCAACGGCAATGTGATCCAGGTGATCTATGCCAATTCGCCCCAGGAAGTGGATTACACCGCCTATGGCATCAAGGACGCCATCGTGGTGGACAACACCGGTGTGTGGCGCGATGAGAAGGGGCTGAGCCAGCATCTGGATTGCCCGGGTGCCTCCAAGGTGTTGCTGACAGCGCCGGGCAAGGGCAGCCTGCCGAATATCGTTTACGGCATTAACCACCACATTATCGGCGCCGATGACCGCATTGTGTCGGCGGCTTCCTGTACCACCAATGCCATTGTGCCCGTGCTCAAGGTGTTGCTCGATGATTACGGCATCGTCAAGGGCCACGTTGAAACCGTGCATTCCTACACCAACGACCAGAACCTGATCGACAATTACCACAAGGGTGCACGGCGCGGCCGCAGTGCTGCCCTCAATATGGTGCTGACCGAAACCGGCGCCGCCAGCGCAGCGGCCAAGGCGATCCCCGAGCTGGCAGGCAAGTTGACGGGCAATTCCATTCGCGTACCGACTCCCAATGTGTCGATGGCCATCCTCAGCCTGCAGTTGGGTCGGGATACGACGGTGGAGGAGATCAACGAGTTCATGCGGCAAAAAGCACTGTATTCGCCCTTGCAGCAGCAGGTCGGCTATTCCATCTCCGATGAAGCGGTCTCCACGGATTTTGTTGGCGACCGTCACGCCTGTGTGTTTGACGCCCAGGCGACCATCGTCAACGGCAACACCTGCGTGCTCTACTGCTGGTACGACAACGAGTTTGGCTACAGCTGTCAGGCGGTACGGGTGCTGGAAAAAATGGCCGGTGTCGAGTGGGCACAATACCCCCGGTATTTTTAAGGAGCGGGTATTCTTTACCCGGAAACGACAAACCCCGGTATAGCCGGGGTTTTTTTGGCCGGTTTATTGCGTGCAATATTCCAGTCAGGAGTGAAAGTGGTGAGTAAGACAGTGCCAGGTCGCAGACTTATTGCGCCGCGTCACTGGCATTGAATGTGCCCACTCTTTATAATGCCCACCCATTCAGTGTGGGGTATCGATGACTGTCCGACATACCCCCGATTCACTTCTGGTGAAGCCCTGTCGGATCACGACCGCCAAATTTTTACTGCTCCCCTGTGGGGTGCGGACCCAATTTTCAGATACTTTGTGAGTTGCATCTATGATCAAGATCCGTCGAGGTTTGGATGTGCCTATCGCGGGAGCCCCCGCACAGGTAATCCAGGATGGGCCTGTGGTTCGATCTGTCGCAATCCTTGGCAACGACTATGTGGGTATGAAGCCCACTATGCGTGTCAAAGAGGGCGAGCGGGTCAAGCTGGGACAGGTACTGTTCGAAGACAAGAAAAATCCGGGCGTATTGTTCACCGCCCCCGGGGCGGGGACTGTCATAGCCATCAATCGCGGCGAGCGCAGGGTGCTGCAATCCGTGGTGATCGATCTCGAAGGCAGTGAAGAGGAAACCTTCACTGCCTTCGGCGTTGAAGAGCTGGACAACCTTGAGCGCAGCACGGTAGTGGAGACCCTGGTCAATTCCGGTGCCTGGACTGCCCTGCGCACCCGTCCCTACTCAAAGACCCCGGCTATCGACAGCACGCCGCAGTCGATTTTTGTCACCGCCATCGACACCAATCCGCTGGCTGCCGATCCGGCCATGATTATCGCGGATCGCAAGGAGGCGTTTGTTGCCGGGCTGAAAGTCCTGACACGCCTGACAGATGGCCCGGTCCATCTCTGTACCGCCCCCGGCACGGATATTCCCGGTGCCGCTGAAGCCGGAGTGCAAGGCCATGAATTTGCCGGGCCGCACCCAGCCGGACTGGTGGGCACCCATATCCACTTTATCGACCCGGTCAGCACCCGCAAGACGGTGTGGCACATCGGCTACCAGGATGTGATTGCCATCGGGCACCTGTTTACCACCGGCCGCATCGATGTCAGCCGCGTGGTGGCTGTGGCTGGCCCTCAGGTGGAAAACCCCTTTTTGCTGCGTACCCGCCTCGGTGCCCAGCTTGAAGAACTCACCGCCGGCGCACTGCTGGCCGGAGAAAACCGCATTATTTCCGGTTCCGTGCTGTCGGGCCGCAAGGCGGCTGGCGCGTTTACCTATCTTGGTCGTTACCACATTCAGGTGTCGGTGATCGCCGAGGGACGCGACCGGGAGTTTATCCATTATCTCTCTACCGGCATCAATCGCTATTCCGCCATGCCGGTGTATTTCTCGGCATTCAAGCGGCTCAGCAAGTTCAGGCTCACCAGCTCCACCAACGGCAGCGAGCGCGCCATGGTCCCCCTCGGCAATTACGAGCAGGTCATGCCCCTCGATATCCTCCCCACACAGTTGCTGCGTTCGTTGATCGTGGGTGATACCCAGATGGCCCAGCAGTTGGGTTGCCTGGAGCTCGACGAGGAAGACCTCGGCCTGTGCACCTTTATCTGTGTCGGCAAATACGAATACGGCCCGATCCTGCGGGACAATCTCACACGTATCGAGAAGGAGGGCTGATTGATGGGACTGCGCAAGATTCTCGACCGTATTGAACCGCATTTTCACAAGGGTGGCCGCTACGAGAAGTGGTATGCCCTCTATGAGGCGGTTGACACCATTTTCTATTCGCCGCCGGATGTCACCAAGAATGCCGCCCATGTGCGCGATGGTATCGATCTCAAGCGGGTGATGATCACCGTCTGGCTGGCGGCGTTTCCGGCCATGTTTTACGGTATGTACAACCTCGGCTTTCAGGCCAACACCATCCTTGCCGGGATGGGAGCCACTTCTGTGGAAGGCTGGCACGGTGCTCTGATCAGTCTGCTGGCCGGGCACGATCCCAACAGTATCTGGGACTGCTTCTGGTACGGCGCCGTGTATTTCCTGCCGATCTACGCCGTCACCTTTATTGTCGGCGGCTTGTGGGAGGTGCTCTTTGCCGTGGTGCGCGGACATGAGATCAACGAAGGTTTCTTCGTAACCTCTATTCTGTTTGCCCTCATCTGCCCCCCCGATATGCCCCTGTGGATGGTGGCTCTGGGTATCAGCTTCGGTATTGTGATTGGCAAGGAAGTGTTTGGCGGTACTGGCAAGAACTTCCTCAACCCCGCCTTGACCGGTCGCGCCTTTCTGTTCTTTGCCTATCCGGCGGAAATGTCGGGCGATGCGGTGTGGACAGCCGTTGACGGCTTTACCGGTGCCACCGCCCTGTCCGTGGTGGCCAGCGATGGCATGGCTGCGCTGATGGACAAGATGACCTGGCTCGACGCCTTCTACGGCAACATGCACGGTTCCATCGGCGAAGTGTCTGCCCTGGCGATCTTTATCGGTGGCGCCATCCTGCTGATTACCCGCATTGCCTCCTGGCGCATCATGCTGGGAGTCATGCTCGGTATGATTTTCCTCTCCACCCTGTTCAACCTGATCGGCTCCGATACCAACCCCATGTTTGCCATGCCCTGGTACTGGCACCTGGTGATTGGCGGGTTTGCCTTTGGTATGGTGTTCATGGCCACAGATCCGGTGTCGGCCTCCATGACCAATAGCGGCAAGCTGTGGTTTGGTGCGCTGATCGGTGTGATGGTGGTATTGATTCGGGTGGTCAACCCGGCCTTCCCCGAAGGCATGATGCTGGCCATCCTGTTCGCAAACCTGTTTGCTCCCCTGATCGACCACTTTGTGGTGCAATCGAATATCAAGCGGAGGCTCGCCCGTGGCTAGTGGAAGTAATGATCGTATAAGCAAGGTGCTGCTGGTCGCCCTGGTACTGTGCCTGGTGTGCTCCGTAGTGGTGTCCTCGGCGGCGGTATTGCTGCGCGACGCCCAGGAGGTCAACAAGGCGCTGGACAAGAAAACCAATATCCTCGCCGCTGCCGGTCTCTACCAGCCGGGTGTCAGTGTCGAACAGCAGTTTGAAAAAATTGAAACGCGAGTGGTTGACCTGGACACCGGCAAGTTCTCCGATGCGGTGTCCGCCGAGACCTATGACCAGCGCAAGGCGGCCAAGGACCCCGCGCTGTCGGACAGCCTCAGCGACGAGGAGGATGTGGCCAATATTTCCCGGCGCGAAAAATATGCCGTGGTCTATCTGGTGCGCGAAGGGGATGCTATCGACAAGGTGGTGTTGCCGGTGCGCGGGCCTGGTCTGTGGTCCACCCTGCACGGCTTTTTGGCCATCGAGTCTGACCTCAATACGGTTGCCGGTCTGGGTTTCTACGAGCATGCAGAAACCCCTGGCCTCGGTGGCGAAGTGGACAACCCCCTGTGGAAGGCCCATTGGCCGGGCAAGAAGGTGTACCAGGACGGGGACGTTGAACTGAGCGTGATCAAGGGTTCTGTAGAGAGCGACAACCCCAATGCCGAGTACCTGGTGGACGGCCTGTCCGGCGCTACCCTGACTACCCGCGGCATCGACAATCTCATCCGCTTCTGGATGGGAGAAGAGGGCTTCGCCAAATTTCTCTCCAACCTGAAAACCGGGGAGGCGTGATCGCCATGAAAATCAAAGATATCGTTATCAAGCCCATTTTTGACAACAACCCCATTGCCCTGCAGATTCTGGGTATCTGCTCGGCCCTGGCGGTGACTTCGAGCATGAAGGTGTCCCTGGTGATGTGCGTAGCACTGACGCTGGTGACCGCCTTTTCCAACTTCTTCGTGTCCCTGATTCGCAACCACATCCCCGGCAGCATCCGCATTATCGTGCAGATGACCATCATTGCTTCCCTGGTGATCGTGGTGGACCAGATCATCAAGGCGGTGGCCTACGACATCAGCAAGCAGCTGTCGGTGTTTGTGGGGCTGATCATCACCAACTGTATCGTGATGGGCCGCGCCGAAGCCTTTGCCATGAAAAACCCGCCCATCCCCAGCTTTCTCGATGGTATCGGCAACGGCCTGGGTTACAGCATGATCCTGATTGTGGTGTCGTTTTTCCGCGAGCTACTTGGTACCGGAAAACTGATGGGTATTGAAATCGTGTCAGTGGCCAACGTCGGCGGCTGGTATATCCCCAACGGCCTGATGCTGTTGCCTCCCAGCGCGTTCTTTATTATCGGCTTTATTATCTGGGCCATTCGCAGCAAGAAAAGGGATCAGATCGAAGAACCCGAGTTCAGGATTAGCGCTAATTCAGCGGCCAGAGAGGTTGCGTAATGGAACATTATCTGAGTCTGCTGATTCGCGCGATTTTTATCGAGAATATGGCCCTGGCGTTCTTTCTGGGCATGTGTACCTTTATCGCCATTTCCAAGAAAGTCGAAGCCGCCATTGGCCTTGGCATCGCGGTGATTGTGGTGCTGACGGTGACGGTGCCAATCAACAATATTATCTACACGACCCTGCTGGCCGAGGGTGCCCTGGCCTGGACCGGTGTGGAGGCGTTGGCGAAGGTGAACCTGAGCTTTCTGGGCCTGCTGAGCTTCATCGGCGTGATTGCTGCCATCGTGCAGATCATGGAGATGTTCCTCGACAAGTTTGTGCCCAAGCTTTACAACGCCCTGGGCGTTTTCCTTCCCCTTATTACAGTGAATTGCGCGATTCTCGGCGGTGTGCTGTTTATGGTGGAGCGCGATTACAACCTGGGTGAAAGTGCCGTCTATGGGCTTGGCGCCGGCACTGGCTGGGCACTGGCCATTATCGCCCTGGCCGGTATCCGCGAAAAACTCAAGTACAGCGACGTCCCCGCCGGTTTGCAGGGGCTGGGTATTACCTTTATCACTGTGGGCCTCATGTCCCTTGGCTTTATGTCCTTTGGTGGTATCGACCTGTAACCGGTGAAATGGAGTAGAGACACGCTATGAATCTAGAAATTATCCTCGGCGTTGCCATGTTCACCGCTGTCGTGCTGGCGCTGGTGCTGGTCATCCTCAGTGCCCGCGCGCGACTGGTCAGTTCCGGCAACGTCGAAATCGTGATCAATGACGAAAAAACCATTACCGTTCCGGCGGGCAACAAGCTGCTCCAGACCCTGTCCAACGAGGGCGTATTCCTGGCTTCCGCCTGTGGCGGCGGCGGTACCTGCGCCCAGTGCAAATGCCAGGTGTTTGAAGGGGGCGGCTCCATGCTGCCCACCGAGGAGAGCCACTTCACCCCCCGCGAGGCAAAGGAAGGCTGGCGCCTGTCCTGCCAGACCCCGGTCAAGCAGAACATGAAGATCGAGGTGCCGGAGGATGTCTTTGGGGTCAAGCAGTGGGAGTGTACGGTTGCCTCCAATCCCAATGTGGCCACCTTTATCAAGGAGCTGACACTCAAGCTGCCCGGCGAGGAGAATGTCAACTTCCGCGCCGGTGGTTATGTGCAGCTGGAAGCGCCGCCGCACCATGTGTATTTCAAGGATTTTGATATCGAGCCCGAATACCGCGGTGACTGGGAGCGTTTTGGCTTTTTCAACCTGGAATCGAAAATTACCGAGCCGGTGATTCGCGCCTATTCCATGGCCAACTACCCGGAAGAGCGCGGTATCGTCAAATTCAATATCCGCATCGCCACGCCGCCCCCCGGCAGCAAGGGCATTCCGCCCGGCATCATGTCTTCCTATGTGTTCAGCCTCAAGCCGGGCGACAAAATCAAGGTGTACGGGCCCTTTGGCGAATTTTTTGCCAAGGATACCAAGGCCGAGATGGTGTTTATCGGCGGTGGCGCCGGTATGGCCCCCATGCGCTCCCACCTGTTTGACCAGCTGCGACGCCTCAAGACCGATCGCAAGATTTCCTTCTGGTACGGCGCCCGCAGTCTCAAGGAATGCTTCTACAACGAGGAATACGACGAGCTGGCAGCTGAAAACCCCAATTTCGACTGGCATCTGGCGCTCTCCGATCCCCAGCCGGAAGATAACTGGGACGGGCTCACCGGCTTTATTCACAACGTGTTGTACGAAGAGTATCTCAAGGACCATCCCGCGCCGGAGGATTGCGAGTTCTATATGTGCGGCCCGCCGATGATGAACGCCGCCTGCATCAAGATGCTGACGGATCTGGGTGTCGAGAAGGACAATATCCTGCTGGACGACTTCGGTGGCTGATCGCCTCATGGTTTCAGCAAAAACGGGGCCCTGTGCCTCGTTTTTGTTTGTGCTTATTGTTCTGCTGTCACTGGGCGGTTGCGACAGGGGTCCACAACTCCGTACCTTTAACGGCACCACCATGGGCACCAGCTACCAGGTCAAGGTGGTGGAAGGCGGGGTTGCGCTGCCTGACGATGCAGAGCAGCAGATTTTTGCAGCCATCGACGCTGTAGATCAGGCGATGACCACCTACAGCGACAGTTCTGAACTCAACCGCCTTAATCGCGCGCCGCTGGGTACCCCGGTGACGGTTTCCCCAGCGCTGTTCGAGGTGCTGGAAGTTTCCGCGCAAATCTATCGCGACAGCGGCGGTGCCTTTGACCCCTCGGTTGGCCCACTGGTGGACCTGTGGGGTTTTGGGCCCACCTTCACCGATGACCGTATCCCTACTGACGAGCAGATACAGGCATTGCTCGATGCCATTGGTTACCATCACCTCAAACTCGATAGCGCCCAAAAAACCGCAACCCGGATGGCGGATATTCGCCTCGACCTGTCCGCCGTGGCCAAGGGTTACGGCGCTGACAGGGTCGCCGATTACCTGCGCTCCTTGCAGATAGACAACTTCATGGTGGAAGTGGGTGGCGAAATGGTGCTCGCGGGTCACAATCTGCAAGGTAAGCCCTGGCAGATTGCCATTGAAGCGCCGAGCCAGGGTGAGCGCCGTGTCGAGCGGGTCATCTCCGTCAGCGATATGGGTGTAGCCACCTCAGGGGATTACCGCAACTATTTTGAAAAGGATGGCAAGCGCTTTTCACACACCCTCGATCCCCGCAGCGGGCGGCCCATTGTGCATGGTCTGGCCTCGGTGACCGTGGTGATGCGCACCAGTGCCGAGGCGGATGCACTGGCCACGGCCTTTATGGTGATGGGTGAAGAGGCCGCGCTGGCCCTGGCCGAGCAGCGGGATATCCCCGTGTTTCTGCTGGTCAAAGAAAGCGATGGCTTTCGCGAGTACCATTCCACGGCGTTCCAACCCTTTCTCAACGAGGTGAATTGATGCTTGAATTCCTGATCGCGCTGGTAGTGTTGCTGTTGATCATGGCGGGCATGGCTGTGGGTGTCATGATGGGCAGGCAGCCGCTCAAGGGTTCCTGCGGTGGTGTGGGCGCGGCTCTGGGTGAGGCCAATTACAACTGTGAAATCTGTGGCGGCGATCCGGCCAAATGTGACGAGCAAGGCGACGAGGCCGCTTCGGGTAACACTCAGTCACAAAAAATGCCGTCACAAAAATCGTCGCAACAATTGGGCTACAACGCCGACAGACGGTCCTGACCTGCGGCGCCTTTACTCCCGCTCAGGGCGCCAGCGTGGGCCGATGCCTGACCACCGAATGCAGTACCCGGTCATTCTCAAAATACACGGTGAATTCAGCATATTCCCAGCGGCTGATGGGCGGTGTGCCTACTGGTCCCGATTGGTTGAGAGGCTCGCCAAACCGGCTTTCCACTGCACTGGTACTGCTGCCCTTGTCCGGCAACAGGAGTCCGGGTTCACCGGAGGACTGCTTTCCCAGAGGGATGACTAGGCGATCTCCCGAAGCCCTTGCACGACTGCCGGGTTCAGCGCGTTGGGAATCTCCTGCAATAGCCGGTTGTGCCGAGGTTATTGGCGCTGTTAGAGCGCCAGCCATCAGCAGCCCAAGCGCCATGGCAGTGGTCAGATGATTGGGCATGTACTCTTGGCCTTATTTGCTGCTGGAAGCGCTGAGTATAACGGCAGCACTGTCCAGCCACTAATGGCCTTGTTGCCTGCCTTTGCCATACCCGCTTACCTGGTCCTTCCCTGTCAACAGGGGCAGGTTGTCAGCCCTTGTTGTGGATACCCGAGGATTCCGGTTTAATGCCGCCGATGAAAAACATTCTCCCCTTCTTTATTGGCCTTCGCTATGTGCGCAGCAAGCAGAGCGAAGGCTTTTTCTCGATTGTCTCCGGCCTGTCCTTTGGCGCCATGACCCTGGGTGTTATTGCGCTGATTGTGGTGCTGTCGGTCATGAACGGCTTCGACCGGGAAATCAAGGTGCGTATTCTCAATGTGGTCCCGCACCTGACTGTCAACCACAACATGCCCCTGGCCAGCTGGCGCGATCAGCTTGGCAGTGTGCTGGATAATCCGGCGATCAGATCCGCAGCGCCGTTCGTCGAGGCCCAGGGCATGCTGGCCAGTGATGCCCGCTTCGAGGGCGTCAGCATCCAGGGGGTAGACCCGGGCAATAGCGATTCCCTCGCCTTGCTGGACGAGCATATGGTGGCGGGCAGTATGGCGGCACTGCAACCCGGTGAGTACGGCGTGGTGCTGGGCAGTCTGCTGGCGCGCTCCCTGCGGGTGATCAGCGGCGATACCGTGCTGCTCACCCTGCCGGAGATGACCATCACCCCGGTAGGGGTTTTCCCGCGGGTCAAACGCCTGCGGGTGGTAGGCGTATTCCAGGTCGGTGCCCAGGTGGATACCGGCATCGCCTTTGTGAATATCAGCGATGGCCAGAAGCTGCTGCGCCTCGGTGACGATATCCAGGGTGTGCGCCTGAGCCTGGCGGACCCGTTTGACATGGATACGGTGCTGACTGACCTTGGCAGCAACCTGCCAGCGGAAGCTGTGGTAAGCACCTGGCAGCAATCCCTGCGTTCCCTGTTCGAGGCCATCAAGATGGAAAAAATGGTGGTGGGTGTCCTGCTGGCAGTGATCATCGCCGTGGCTGCCTTCAATATTGTCGCCAGCCTGGTGCTGATGGTCGCCGACAAGCGCAAGGATATTGCCGTGCTGCGCGCCATGGGGGCCACCAGTGGCACCGTGACGGCGATCTTTCGCGTTCAGGGCGCTGCGGTGGG
>LADM01000022.1 GCA_000961645.1 Gammaproteobacteria bacterium BRH_c0
ACAGCAATCTACTGTTCAGGGTGTCCGGGTATTGTTGTGCCAACGCTGAGGCGCTGAGGCCTGCCAGGTTCGGACCGTTGACCGCAATGACATGCTCGCCTGATGTGATAGCCACACCCAGTACAGTGCGATTGGCCATCAGGCCGACGACGATCTCGTTGGCAAGCTGCTCATCCTCAAGAAACGCGGCGACTTGTGCGGTGTTTTCCACCGTGCTCATCAGGCCTTCCAGCTGGCGTTGCTGATCCCGGGTTTCCATCCAGGTCAGAAACAGCACTGAAGCCGCGACGATCAGCACGCCGAGAATGACAAGCAGGCTCAGGATGATGACGGCACTGCGCAGGGCCAGGCGGGTTTTCAAGGGGTTGCTCATGGCTCAAGTTGCGCAGTTTGTTCGGTGGCCCAGACGGCGAGATTGGCGGCCACCTGCACGGTGTCATTGAGATCCTTGCGGCGCAGGTAGCCTATGGCACCCTTGTTGTTGGAGACAATGTCGAGCACTTCGGCTGCATCCTGAGCCTGCCGTGGCGGTGAGGCGCGACCGGAAAATACCAGCCTTGCCCAGTAGGAATTGATTTCAGACAGGGTTTTATTCGCCAGCAGCCGGTAAAACTCGGGCCTGGCGTCATAAAGGTCTATGGGAAGTGCGGTGGTACCTGAGGGCAGCTGGCGAAAACGGCCCATGTAAAGGTTGATCACTTCAGTGCGCTGCAGGCTTGTTATCCCGCTGGCAGGGTTTACCACCAGCACCAGTTCTTCCGGGTCAGGTTCAGCCATGACTGTCTGGCTGGCAGTGACCATGACGAGGAACAGTGCCAGCAGGAGGGGGCCGGTACGCCACAGAGTCTTCATCAGAACACAAAATCCAGAGTGGCGCTGAAGAGGGTGGCGCGGCCGTTCCAGTCGGCCTCGATGTCCCGCCACAGCATCCACTGGCGGCCTTCGCGGCGCACATTGCTGCGATCCACCTGCAGCTTGAGGGCCATATTGGGCAGGAAGTCATAGCGCGCCCCCAGCGACAGCGTGTGTTGCCCGGGGTGATTGATGCCTGCGATGTTAACGGTGCCGAAAGCAGGGGGCAGTGGTGCAGTGGATGGCGTGCCCGCGCCCATATCGATATCCGAACGGGCCGCAATGATCGAGAAGCTCATGTAGGGCGTCCAGTCCCCGAGGCGGTAGCCCACTGACAGGTAGCCGCTGTGAAAATCCGGCACCATGTCCGACTCGCTGTCGAGATAGGTGTACATCAGCTGGGCTTGCAGCGGCCCGCGATCCAGGGCGATACCCGCCGACATAAAGTGGTAGGTGGCGTCGGCAGTGGCGCCCTTGGCGATGCCGGTCAGCACGGGATTGCCGCTGGCCTCGAGCATGTCGAGCAGGTCGCCGAAATCGCCCTTGATGTCATAGCCCAGTTCGAGGTGTGTGTAGCCGAGACGGAACTGCCACTCGCTGAGCTGGTAGTTGATATGGCCGCCCACCAGCTGCGAGCCGCCGACATCGGCGTAACTGTGCTCGTCAATGGCGAGCTTGTCAGCGGCTTCCCCGGCGAACAGCTTGCCCCACAGCAGGCCTTCGCCCACAGGTTTGCGAACCACTAGGTCAACGCCGTTGAGCTTGGAGAACTGCAGGATGCCGTAGTATTCCACCGGTGGCCGCACCCACAGGTAGGAGTAGCCCACATCCCGCGAGTCGGCCAGCATATAGACATCCCAGCCGAGGCGCCCGGCGCGCAGCTCCAGCTCTTCGCTGGGGTTGTATTTGATAAATCCCCAGGTCAGATCAGGGCTGTATTTGCCATCGTAGTTGTAATGGCTCACAAGCTGGGCCGTGGCCTCCCATGTATCGCTGGGACGGTAGCTGAGTTGCAGGCCCAGGCGGGAATCAGTATGGCCGCTGGTGCCACCCTTCACCCCTTTGGGCTGAGTGATGTCGCGGGTAAATCCAGCGCCATCGCTGCTGTTGTGGGCAATCCCCAGAGTGCCAAAACCGCGCACAGTGAAGTCGGATTCGGCGTACAGCCCGGTGCTCGCCAGCAGGGCCAGCAATGGCAGTACCTGTAGCGCACGGGGAAGGTTGCGGGTGAGTTTGATCAAGAGGTCTTTCCTGAAAACATGATTGGAGGCCAAGGGTGGTACGGATTGGCTGAGATGGGGGATTTGATCAACAGCCAGTATAAGTTGCCCTATAAGGGTGCACAACACCCTGTGACTCCCCTGCCAGATCAAATCGACCGGTTGCCAGCATGCTCCGACGAATGGACGCTCGACTGGATCACAGGGCTGAATATGGACAGCCCTGTTTATAGACACTAGCATGTAACTGTGTCCAAACCGGGTTGACGAACAGCATGATCCCACAGAAAAACTATCGCCCACTGGGTTGTTCCGAATGCCTTAACGGGGCGGGGCTGGGCTTTGATATCAGTATGGCCTTTCAGCCCATTGTCAATATCGTCCGCCGCGAGGTGTATGCCTACGAAGCCCTGGTGCGGGGCATCAACAATGAGTCGGCGGGATGGGTCTTCCAGCACGTCAATGATGACAATCGCTACCGCTTCGACCAGGCCTGCCGTGTCAAGGCCATCGAGATGGCAGCAAAAGTCGGGGTAGATACCCTGCTCAGCATCAATTTCATGCCCAACGCGGTGTATCGCCCGGAGCTGTGTATTCGCACCACTTTGGAGGCGGCACACACCTTTGGCTTTCCGGTTGAACGCATTATTTTTGAAATCACAGAGGGGGAGCAGGTGGCAGATTTTGGTCACCTGCGCGAGATTGTCAGCCACTACCGCGAGCGGGGTTTCCTCACCGCCATTGATGATTTTGGCGCCGGTTACTCAGGACTCAACATGCTGGCAGAGCTGCTAACGGATGTGGTGAAGCTGGATATGGCTCTGATTCGCGATATCGACAAAAACCGTGAGCGCAGGATCATTGTGAAAGGCATCACCCAGGTGTGCACTGAACTGGGAATCCGGGTTGTCGGCGAGGGGGTCGAAACGGCGGCGGAGCTGTCTTTCCTGCGGGATCTGGGTATAGAGCTGTTCCAGGGGTATTATTTTGCCAGGCCGGGTTTTGAATCCCTGCCCCCGGTCAGCTTTGGCGATAATTGAACAGCTAGCCCCCACACCGCCCATCTGTAGGCTGTGAAGCCCAGCCCCGTTGCTGGCAAGCCTTCCCCCTCGCTGCCAGTCAGTCCATTTCAGCTGATCCCATTCTCAGCGTCGTGATGGGCCGAAATCAGGCAAGCGCTTGGGCACATACCAGGTTCCCTGCCTTTCATCGCGCCGCCGGTCTCTTTCGTTGCGCAGATCCGGTGCCTCCCGGTGTGGAGGGCGGTGATGCTTGCCTCTGTGGGGCGGAGCGACATAGCCCCAGGGCCAGGGGTGGTGGTATGACTGGGGTTCCTGTGGGGGCTGCGGGTAGTAGCTGGGTTGTGGTCTGGGGTCGGGTTGGCGTTCTTTTTCCCGTTCCAGGCGATCTTCCTTGAGGCGCGCAGTGGTGGCGGCCATCTGCTCCACCAGGCTGGTTGTATCGGGGACCGATACGGGCGGGGCGTCGGGCAGGTGGATTTCCTCGACCGCAGTGTTGCCCGCAGGCGGTTGGTCGCTGTAATGCACCCGCCCCTCGGCATCCACGGATTTGTAGACGGTCGTCCCGTACACGGCCACTGGAAACAGGGCAAGCACCGCCAGCAGCCATGGCGAGCGGGGCAGGGTGGGCGCAATCAGTCGGGCAAGTGTCATCATGGCTTTATTCTAGACCACAACCTGCCAGCCAGGTTGCCAGCCTGTAAAACCCCTGCACAAATTGCAAAGCGATGGGTGTGGCGCCATCATGACGCCATCAACGTTGAGCCGCTATTCCCTGCAAGGAGCCCCTGTGCAAGCTATCGAGTCACTGCCGCTTTTTCCCCTCCAGCAGCCGTTGTTCCCGGGGGTGCCGATGCCGTTGCGGATCTTTGAGCAGCGCTATCTCACCCTGGTGAGAAACGCCATGCGCGACCAGAGCCCGTTCGGCATAGTGCCGATTCTGAGCGGGAAAGAAGTGGGTGCGCCCGCCGAGATTCATCCCTGGGGCACTCTGGTCACCATCCGCGACTGGGACCAGCTGGACGACGGCCTGCTGGGCATTACCGTGGAGGGTGAGCAGCGCCTGCGGGTGGGCGCGGTCCAGGTTCAGCGCGATGGCTTGATGCGGGGCGAGGCGCATATCCTGCCCGCCGACCCTCTCGAGCCCCTGTGCGAGGAAGACCTCGATCTGCTCAGGCTGCTGGAGGATCTGGCGACCCAGCTGCAGCTCCCACACCTGTTGCCGGGCGAGGATATCAGCGTGTCGGTGCTGGGCTGGCGCCTGCTGACACTGCTGCCCTTTGATCTTGCCTGGCGGCTTGAGCTGTTGGAGGAGGATGACCCGGAGCAGCGCCTGCTGGCGATCCGCCGCCACCTCACCCAACTCAGCCAGAGCTAAAGCAGGTATCGGGTAAAAGGGATACCTGGCGACAGACGGGGAAAGCGCTGGCGGCGCGGGCAATGGCCGCTATAATGCACGGTCCTGATATCCGCAGCCCGGATCTGCCCTCAACTACCCAGCCAGAGATACCCGAACGATTCATGGACATCAAAGCCTACATGACCGACCTTGGTCGCAATGCCCGGGATGCCTCCCGCGCCATCGCCCGTGCCGGTACTGCCGCCAAGAATACCGCGCTGGTCGCCACTGCCGATGCCCTGCACCAGCAGCGCGCTGAACTGCTGCAGGCCAACGCCGAGGACATGGATCGGGGTCGCGCCAACAAACTCGAGGACGCGTTGCTGGAGCGCCTGGAAATCGACGCCAGGCGTATCGACGCCATGATCGAAGGCCTGCATCAGGTCGCGGCCCTGGCCGACCCGGTGGGTGAAATCACCGACCTGCGCTACCGTCCCAGCGGTATCCAGGTGGGCAAGATGCGCGTCCCCATCGGCGTGGTGGGGATTATTTATGAATCGCGCCCCAATGTGACCATCGACGCCGCCAGCCTGTGTCTCAAATCCGGCAATGCCACCATTTTGCGCGGCGGCTCCGAGGCGATCAGCTCCAACCAGGCCATTGCCCGCTGCGTGCGGGCCGGGCTGCTGGCCGCCGGATTGCCCCAGACAGCGGTGCAGGTGATAGAAACCACCGATCGCGCCGCCGTCGGCGAGCTGATTGCCATGCCCGACTATGTGGACGTGATCGTGCCCCGCGGCGGCAAGGGCCTGATCGAGCGCATCAGCCGCGATGCGCGGGTGCCGGTCATCAAGCACCTCGACGGCAACTGCCATGTCTATATCGACGACAAGGCCGATCTCGACAAGGCTTTCGCCATTGCCATCAACGCCAAGACCCACCGCTACGGCGTCTGCAACGCCATGGAAACCCTGCTGGTGGCCCGTGCCGTGGCAGAGGATATCCTGCCGCGCCTGGCCATCGCCTTTGGCGGTATTGGCGTCGAATTGCGCGGCTGTGATCAGACCCGGGAGTTTATCCCCTGTCCCGCTGCCACGGAGGAGGACTGGGTCAGCGAATACCTGGCGCCCATCCTCGCCGTCAAGGTGGTGGCAGATCTCGACGAAGCCATTGACCATATCAATCGCTACAGCTCCGGCCACACCGAGGCCATCGTCAGCGAAGACTTCAGCCGCGCCCGGCGCTTCCTGACTGAAGTGGATTCGGCTTCGGTGATGGTTAATGCCTCGACCCGCTTTGCCGATGGTTTCGAGTACGGCCT
>LADM01000097.1 GCA_000961645.1 Gammaproteobacteria bacterium BRH_c0
CAAGGCTGGGAAGGCGCATCGGTCATCATGGATAAAGCCTATGAAGGAGACGAAACAAGGCAGTTGGTTCTTGAGCTGGGCATGACGCCGGTTGTCCCGCCTAAAAGTAATCGCCTGACGCCTTGGGAATATGATCGCGAGATGTATAAAAAGCGGAATGAAGTGGAGAGATTATTCCGGCGTTTAAAGGGATTCAGGCGAATATTCACACGATTTGAAAAACTCGATGTGGTGTTCATTTTCTTCATACATTTTGCCCTAATTGCTGACGCATTAATTAGTGTTAACACGCCCTAGAAAAGAGCCAGCCACAGGATCGAAAATTCCGCACCCTAACCCGGTGCGGCATCAGCAGAGTATATCTCTGGTAATAACATTGCTGAGTGCATAGCGACTCTGCTCAATTAAGCGCAGCACTTTGTCTTCCGCTGGTGTCTCCTGCGGAGATTGTCGAGACGGCAATTGATCACCGCTTCCCTCCCTTCTTTCCACCCAATTTGGCCAGCCTGGCGTTAATGGCTTTCAGATCGCAATGCTGCGGGTCGTACTCTTCCCCCAGCCACTCGCGATAGCTCTCGTGCTCCAGATGTTCAGGGTCCGCCATGGCCTCCAGAAAATCGTAGAAGCCGGGGATACCACCCACATCTTCCGGTGGGCAGGCGCCGACGGCGGCGAGGCAAGTGGGCAGTTGCAGGTTGTCGGCAGGTGGGAAGATCTTTTCCAGTGTCAGGATGTGCCGCCAGCTGTCGCCAAAATCGTATTCGTACAGGAGGCTGTCCTTCTCCTTTTTCAGCAGCTGGTAGAGGCGATACTTTTTCTCGTCCTTCGTTTCGTCCAGGCCAAAGTCGGGGTCGGCTATGCCGTAGAAGCTCCGTTGATGAATAAAGTGATGCAGGTGGCCGTTGAACCAGCCCATGGCGATCTGGATTACCTGGTGAAGCCTGGCCAAGGTGATAGTGTCCGGCACCAGTACCTGGCGCGAGATGGCAGGGTCGGTGTATTCCAGGGTGATATTGAGCTGATAGACGCTTTGGTAGGGAGCAGGCATGATTTTCCTTTAGTTTGAAGTAGAAACCCGCGTCCTTAGGACGCGGTCATGAGTGACCGGCTGTGCCTGTCACGAATTAGAAAGCTCATGTTAAATCCGAGGTTGAGTTGTCCCCACAACATCAACCAGAAGCAAGGAAATAACATGAGCCGTTTTGAAAAGTTAACGCATGTGCTCTGGCATTGCCAGTACCACATTGTCTGGGTTCCGAAGTACCGTTTTCGGATTCTGAAGGGGCCGATAGCCCGTGAAGTGTTCAATTGTGTGCAAGTCTACAGTAGCCGGTTGGGCTGCAAGGTGATAGAGCTGAACGTGCAGTTGGACCACGTCCACCTGCTGGTGAAGGTGTCGACTTCTCAGCTGATGGGCACAGTGAAAGGAAAAAGCGCGTTGCGGGTATTTACGCGCTTCCCGTATTTGAAGCAGAAGCCTTATTGGGGCAACCATTTCTGGGCCAAGGGGTATTGCGTGGATACGGTGGGCGTTGATGCGGATATGATCCGCAAATATGTGAAATACCAAGAGAAGCAAGAACAGCGTCAAGTGCAGCTGAATCTCACGAAGTGATTCAGGGCTGGGGCAGCTCAGGCCAGCCTTCTCAGAAGGCTGGCCTGAGCTGCCCCCTTAATAGGGGGCATAAGGCAATTCCGGGTTCTTAGAACCCGGATGTTTACATATCCTGATGATCAAGGGTTGCGCAGACGCTCGAGGCGCGCCATCAAGCTCGACGTATCCCAACGCCCGCCGCCCATTCCCTGAACTTCCCCATAAAACTGATCCACCAGAGCGGTGACGGGCAGGTGGCTGCCATTATTGCGGGCTTCGGCCAGTACGTAGGTCAGGTCCTTGCGCATCCAGTCGACGGCGAAGCCGTGGTCGTAGTGGCCTTCGGCCATCGTGCTGTGGCGGTTTTCCATTTGCCAGGATTGCGCGGCGCCCTTGCTGATCACATCGACTACCTCAGTGATATCGAGTCCGGCGGAGCGGGCGAAGTGCAGGCCCTCCGACAAACCTTGCAGCAGGCCGGCGATACAGATCTGGTTGACCATCTTGGTGAGCTGGCCGCTGCCTGCCGGGCCCATCAGCTTGACCCGCACCGCGTAGGTTTGTAGCAGGGCTTCAACCTGGTTGTAGGTGCTTTCGCTGCCGCCACACATGATGGTGAGGCGGCCATTAACAGCGCCTGCCTGGCCGCCGGATACAGGCGCGTCGATAAACCCGTTGCCGCGCTCGGCCAGCAGGGCTTCGAGTTCGCGTGCGATGGTGGCGGAGGTGGTGGTGTGGTCGATGACAATGGCGCCTTCGGGCAGGGTGTTGATGACACCGTCGCTGCCGAGCATCACTTCGCGCAGGTCGTCGTCGTTGCCCACGCAGCTCAACACAATATCGGCAGAGGCGGCAGCCAGTGCCGGTGTGTCGGCGGTTGTGCCACCAAATTCTTCGGCCCAGCGCCGGGCTTTTTGCGGGCTGCGGTTATACACGGTGACGGGGTATCCGGCCTTGAACAGGTGTCCGGCCATGGGGTAGCCCATAACGCCAAGGCCGAGGAATGCAA
The DNA here is from genome assembly GCA_000961645.1 of Gammaproteobacteria bacterium BRH_c0. GTDB lineage: Bacteria > Pseudomonadota > Gammaproteobacteria > Pseudomonadales > Porticoccaceae > NAT127. Next base: position 2,604 of record LADM01000097.1, read on the forward strand.
TGGATGGCAGTGGTTTCATGATGATCCTTTCCTGCAAGCTTCAAATGTCAGTTGTTACCAGTGGTGATTCGCCGGTTTTGGCAATGACCTCCAATCCCGCTGCGGTCTCGATCACCGTGATTTCGATGGGCTGGCAGCAGATCTGGCAGTCGACAATCTGCTGCTGGCCGATATCGTTCATGACATCGATTTCGATGGCATTCATGGTCATGCAGTAGGGGCAGGAGAACAGTTCTTCTTCGCTCAGGCTCATGTGTTTTCCTCAACATAGTCGGGAATTACTGGTTGTGGCGCCAAGTATAGCTGGCTTGCGCAGGGCGACGATCTGCGGCGACTGGCCCCCAGCCAGGGTTTTGGGTATATCATGGCCGCCTCTGCACATCCTATCCGTTATCAGGAGTTCCCATGTCATCCCCCCAGGCTCAATTTAACTACCAACACTTTATTGCATTGCTGGAACGCCTCGGGGTGAGCGAGCAGGTGCTCGACCCCCATATCCTTAGCGGCCTGGCGCTGGCCATTACCGTAGCGCCGGACCTGATTGACCCGGAGGAGTGGTTCCCGCTGGCGTTTCTCGACGAAAGCGGCGATGTGGCTGAACCGCAGTTCAGGTCCGAGGATGATGCCGATACGTTTTACCAGCAGCTGCTGATGCTCACCGACTACTGGAACGGCAAGCTGAGCGAGGAATCGCCCCTCCAGTTGCCCGCCGAGTACTGTCTGGATGCCGATGGCGAACCCTCCACAGCGCTGCGGGATTTCTGCGACGGCGTGTTGATCGGCTTCGACTGGCTTGATGAGGTGTGGACCGAAGTGCTGGAAGAAGTGGCCGAAGTGAACGGCGATCTGGGTGACGTGTTCGATTCCACCCTGGTGGCCTGCCTGCTGCTCAACGATCCTGTCACCACCCGCGCCAGCCTGCTGGAAACCGACGGTATCATCGAGGAAGACCAGATGACCTTCGAGGAAGCCATTGAAGTGTTTCGCACCGGCATCCTGATTGTGGCGAATTTCAGCCGCGATGTGGTGGAGTTGCTGGAAGACGAAGCGGAGTGATTTTGAGTTTCACGTAACACGTTGCACGCAAAAGCCCAGTGAAAGTGAACATCAGTTTGTCATTTCGACCGCAGGGAAAACTCTTGCAGCGGTGGTAAGGATTCCTCCCTTTGGTCGGAATGACAGGCAAAAGATGGGCTGCTGCCAAGCTGCTTTTACGTGCAACGTGTTGCGTGTTACGTGAAACGCAAAAGATGCAACTCAAACCCCATAACACTGCCTGACCGCCTCCGGCCCCTGCTTGCGAATCGACTGGTACTTTTTCCAGAATGCCTCATCCACCTTCTTGAGGTAATTGCTGGCGTTGGGGTTGCGGTAGCGGGTCAGGTGGCGCGGACCGCCGTTGTAGACACCGTAGGCGGCGCGCGCCAGATCATCCTTGTTGCCGCGGATTTCGTGTTCCTTTTTCTTGATGGCGTAATCCACCAGATAGTGGGTGAGAATTTCGTTGCCCGCCCGGGCGTTGTAGCCCACGTTGCTGCGCAGCGCCTCAATGTCGTAAATGCCGCGCCACACATGCTGGTTGATCTGCATCAGGCCCAGCGCCCCGGCCCCTGACTGAATGGGCTGGATGCGGCCATTGCGGGTGATAAACTGGCGCCAGCAGGATTCCTGCCAGGCGGTGGCGCGCACCAGATCCTCGTAAACGGGGAAGAACTGCGGCGCTATCTTGCCCCGTTCCCGCTCGGCGCGAATGCTCTCCTCCAGCAGCTGCTCCATGGTGTGCAGGTATTTATCGATTTCACTGCGCGCTGGCACCCAACCCGTCAGGGTCTTCACCAGGGCCGGGTCTACAGTGGAGGCCTCGACCCTGGGAATCACCCAGACAAAAGGGAGCGGCGGTTTTTCATCCTCCCTGAATTCCGGGTCAAGACCCAGCAGTGCGCGCAATTCGGGATCGACTGCCGTGTCGTAGTCGAGTTCATCATCGGTCACGGTTGGCGCCAGCATCCGCGCCAGGCTGCGCAGGGTGTTGCTGTCGAGGCGCATGCCCAGGTGAGGGGCGGCGCTGTCGAGGGTTTGCAGGGCGTTGGCGGCGCTGATAAAGGTGGCGAACTGGAGCGCCCGGGTGCCGGGCAGATCCATGTCGTTATCGCGCAGTAATTCGCTTTCCTTCAGCAGCGGCGCCAGCCGCGTCCAGGTGCTGAGAAACAGCTCCCGCACCGGGTCGCGGGACGGGTGATCCGCCGCCAGTGCGGCACGCAGGTCATAGCGGGCGTCGAGCAGCACAGCTGCCAGCTCATCCCTCAATGCCGGTTCGACACCGATGGCAAAGCCCTTGATCATCCAGGTGAGAAAGCCGTCCCAGGATTGCCAGGACTCATCCCAGCTGGCCAGTTCGGCGGCGGACAGTATCGGCTCTTCCTGCATGGTCCAGCCCTGGGGTGGCTCTGGCGCCTGCAGGGAAAACACAATGTCGAGCCCGGCGGGAGCCGCTTCTACGGCCTTGAGTGACAGGGAGGAGGCGACAGCCTCGCGCTGTATCTGGTCGGAGGGCAATGACTGCCTGAGTAGTGCCTGGATTTCCGTCACTGCCGGATTGAGATCAATGGTCACTGCGCCCAGTTGCGGGTGTATATAGCTCTTGATCCAGTTCCACACCAGCCCCGGCACCGAGCGCTGCTGTTCATCGCTGGTAAGAATATTGGAGTCGACAACGCTAAAGGCAATAGTTGAACTGCCCGGCGCCACATAGGCCTGCTCGCGGGTTTCCACTGTGCCGCTCCATTCAAAGGGCAGCATGCAGCGGCCATTGAGCGGTGTGCCGCCTTTGGCCGTCACCAGGGTGAGGATGCGCAGCTGGCCCTCATCGCTGCCCTCAACACGGGGCTGCGACAGCACCAGGGAGTTGCAACCGGCGCTGTCGGCAAATACCGGAGCGGTGTTGTCCGGCCCGACAAACACCTGGCGCGCCAGGGCCAGGCTGACAATGTCGTAATCCAGCGTGATGGGCAGGTCGATTTGCCCGGCGCGAGCGCCAGTGGAAACAGCCACACTGAGGAGGAGTATCAAGGGAAAACACATCAGATGACGCATGGCGGTCCGGCGAATGGTGGCGGCAGGTGAATCATAGCGAAAATCCTTGCAGCGGGAGAAGCTGATTTCAGTGGCCAGACAGCGGCGGGGAACTTTGCTTGCTATAGTCATTCCAAATGTTGCTGCACGTTTACGACCAACATCTACCTCACAGAAGGAATGACAGTATGGATATTCAGGTTGGCGGTCTTCTCGGTTTACTGATTCTGGCGGCAGATATCTGGGCCATTATCAACATCTTTCAATCTTCCAGTCCCAATCTGAACAAGCTACTGTGGATACTGCTTGTGCTCCTGTTGCCGGTGGTGGGCCTGATTATCTGGTTTTTTATCGGACCGCGTGGGGGCAAGGTCTGAAGGCCTGATCCCTATTACCCGGAAGTCAGTACTCAGCTCTACGGGAAATGTTGAATGGGAGACGGGAGACGGTGAATATTGACCTCTCCCGTCTCCCGTACAACATCTTCCTTTCCATAACAATAACCGGTTTTACCTGCGGATAATGCTCATGAAGTTGTTCTACTACCCTGGCGCCTGTTCTCTGGTGCCCCATATTGCCCTGGAAGAAATCGGCGCGCCCTACGAGGCGCTGAAGGTGGATTTTGCCAAGGGCGAGCAACTGACTCCGGAGTATCGGCTGATCAATCCCGCCGCCCGGGTGCCAGCGCTGGTTACCGGGCGCGGAGTGGTGACTGAAATCCCCGCCATTCTCGGCTATCTGGCGCGGACGTTTCCGCAGACGGGCCTGATGGCGGTGGATGACCCCTTCGAATTTGCCGAAATGCAGTCGTTCCATATGTACATTGCCACCACACTGCATGTGCTGTTCCGGCAGATTTCCCGGCCTGAGACCTATGTGGATGGCGAACTCTGCCGCGCGGCACTCAAGGCCAAGGTGCCGGAGATGTCAGACCACTACTTCAGGGTGATCGAGGAGCGCATGGCCGATGGCCGCCCCTGGGTCCACGGCGACCGCTGGTCAGCGTCGGATATTTATCTGTACGTATTTTCCAGTTACCTGAATATGGGGGATCGCGGCGATCCCGCCAAAGTGCCGTTTATCTGGGCGCACCGTCAGCGGGTGCGGGCGCGGCCCGCAGTGGCGCGAGCATTGGCCAGCGAAAGCGCAGGCATGGTGGCGATGCAGATTTTTGACTGATCTATCCCAGTTTGCCCCAGTTTGCCCCGGCTGGCACCGGGCACAGGTGCCCGGTCAGTCACCACCCGTTTCGGAAGGTATCGGCGCTGGCGCTTCCAGGTTTGAGGGGTTTTGTGAACCGGAACTGTCAGTTTCCAACGGCTGCAGCTCATGATTGTTGAAATCGCGGCTGAAAATCTGCCAGAAAACAATAAACACGGCGGCGATCAGTGGCCCGATCACAAAGCCGTTGATGCCGAACATCACCAGACCACCGAGGGTCGACAGCAGTACCAGCCAGTCCGGCAGCTTGGTATCGCGGCCCACCAGAATGGGGCGCAGCAGATTGTCTGCCAGGCCGATCACCAGGAAGCCGTACAGCACCAGAATAATGGCCGAGGTTAAATCACCCACGGCAAACAGGTAGATGGAAAAAGGCAACCAGACAAGCCCGGCGCCGACAGCGGGAATCAGCGACAGCGCTGCCATCACTACGGCCCAGAGAATGGGGGCCGGAATGTCCAGAATCCAGAAGATCAGCCCCCCCAGCGCCCCCTGGACAATGGCCACCACCAGGCTGCCCTTGACCGTGGCGCGGGTCACTTCGGAAAACTTCTGGAACAGCAGCCGCTCCCGTTCATCCCCCAGGGGCAGGGCGCGGGCGATCAGCTGCACCAGCCGGGAACCGTCGCGCAGCAGGAAAAACAGCATGTACAGCATCAGGCCGAGGCTGAGAAAAAACTGGAAGGTGCTCTGCCCGAGGGAAAAGGCATTCTTGGCGACAAAGCTGCTGGCGGCGAGGGCACTATCAGAGGCCCGTTGCTTGAGAGACTCCATATCCATGCCCAGCCGGTCCAGCACAATCTGCAATGAAGGCAATGCGCTGCGGATACGGTCCACAATCGTGTCGGGCTTGATCTCTCCCGACTCGATTTTCTGGTAGAGGTTGGCGCCCTCCTGCACAAAGGATGTCAGTATCAACAGCACCGGGATAACCACCAGCACCACACAGAGCAGCAGGGTGGCGAGGGCGATCAGGTTGGGTCTGTCACCCCAGCGCCGCAGCAGGCGCTCCTGTACCGGGTAGAACAGCACGCTGATGGCGCAGGCCCAGAACACCGGGGCAAAAAAGGGCTTGAGGAGGTAAAAGAACAGGCCGGTGACGATCAGCAGCAGGAGCAGAAACGTGCGTTGCTCCAGTTTGCTGCCGGGGGGGGTGTCGGGTGCTGTCATGGCAGAGCCTGTGGCAAGTGGGGTGAGGCCAACTATAAGGATTCTGCGACGTGCCAACAATAGCCCTGGTCCGGGGCTGAGTAGCTTCCCGGCGGCTCTACCAGAGGAAGGCGCTGGAGCGTTTGCCGAGAATATCCAGGCTGAATGCCTGGTGTGCCGCTGCGCCAGCCACGCCATAGCAGACATGCAGCGGCAACAGGTGTTCTTCGCGCGGATGGCAGTAGCGCGCTGCCGGGGCCTGGCTCCAGTCGAGCAAGCGTTGTTGGCGCTCTTGCTCGCTCAGCCCGGCGCTGGTGAGGGTATCCTCCAGCCAGTCCTCAAAAGCATGGTTGGCGGCGCGGGATTCGTCACTGGCGGGCGAGAAAAACGCCTTGAGATTGTGGAACGAGAACCCCGAACCAATGATCAGAACCTTGTCGTCCCGCAGAGGCGCCAGGGCTTGCCCCATGGCGATATGTCGGGCGGGGTCGAGATTGCCGAGCAGGGACAGCTGTACGCAGGGAATGCTTGCCTCCGGGTAGAGAATCTTGAGGGGCACAAACAAGCCGTGGTCGTAACCTCGCTCAGGGTCGATGGCGGCGTCAATTCCCTGATTGCGCAGCATGGCGCACAGTTTTTCAGCCAGCACCGGGTGGCCCGGTGCGGGATAGCGGATCTGGTAAGACTCCTCGGGAAAGCCGTAATAGTCGTAGATGAGCGGCGGATTGGCGGCGCCGGTCAGGGTTGGGCGGCTTGCTTCCCAGTGGGCGCTGATCACCAAAATGGCCGAGGGTGAGCCGAGCTGCGGGCGCAGGTCGTGCAGAAAATCCACCATCTCGCGATGGCCGGGATCACCCAGCAGCGGCAGTGGGCCGCCCCCGTGGGAGAGGAAAAGCACAGAACCGGAGGGGGTGGATTGTTTCATGGCATGATCACGGCTTCAGTGGAACTGCCGGTTCGGCCTGCTGGTTTCGCCCTCTTCCGGCAGCAGGTAATCGAGTTGTTCCAGTTCCTGCGCCAGGCGCATCATCAGGTCGCGGGCGGTCACCACAAACAGTTCGAATTGCTGTTCGCTCATGCCTGCGCCGGTGAGTATGGTGGCGCCTGCCACCAGTTGTGGCATGGCGTCATCGACAATATCGAGAAACTGTTTGAGGGTGGGATAGCTGGCATTGAGGCGCCCCAGCTCCGCAGCCAGTGGCAGCAGAGCCGTGGGGCGCACCACAAATTCGGTGCTGAGCAACAGGCCCCAGTCTTCCAGGAACAGGCGGCTTTCCACCACACCGTTGAGGCTTTGCAGGTCAGTCAGGTGCAGGCCGTTACAGTGGCTGCACACGTAGTATTCAATCCCCGCGTTTTGCAACCATTGGTGCAGCTGGTCTGCAAGGATTGGTGTCTGTTCAGTCATAGTGTGCGTCCGTCGAGTACCGGGGGGAACCTGCCCATTAACTTGCCCGGTGAAAAAGGGAGCTATTGTACTCCAGCCCCGCTGGCCGCCCAAACCACTGGCGCATTTGCCCTGATGTTTAATAATCTCCAGCCCGCGCTGCGAGTGCACCGCGCGCTGGCACCGCAGCGGTTTTCCGCTGCATTTCACGCTTCCGTTATGAGAGTGCTGTGTTGTACCCTGCGCTTGAGCTGTGTTGGCAAACAGGAATAATTCTAATGACTCAAAACGCCATTCTCCCTCTCAATCTTGTGATCAAAGTGGCCAAACAGCGAATCGCGCTGTGTTGCCGGGCCGTTGCTCTGGTACTGGCTGTGTGTCTGCCGCTCTCTGCCCAGGCGCTGGAGCAGTGCGACGCGTTATCACTACAGCAGCTGGTGCAGTTGATGGATGATCGACTGGCGCTGGCCGATGATGTGGCGCGCTACAAATGGACCACCCGGATGCCCATTGAGGATCTGGCCCGCGAGCAGGCCATTATCCAGCACCTGGGACGACAGGCCGCAGGGTACGGCTTGCCCGTGGGCTGGGCCGAAGCGTTTTTTCGCGCCCAGTTTGCAGCGTCCAAAAGCGTGCAAAGCAGCCTCTTTGCCACATGGCGCAACACCCACCCCAACGGCTTTAAAGACCCGCCCCATTTAACCAGGACTACCCGCCCCAAGCTCGACGCGATCAATCGCCAGCTGTTTTCGCTGCTTGCCAGCAGCTGGGAGCAGCTCGATAATCCCGCCTGTCAGCCGCTGATTGCCGATCTGGTTGCCCGCCAGATTGCGGTGTCAACACTGACCGATCCCTCGGCGCTGACCCTGGCTACCGCACCCCTCACAGCGGCAGTGGCCAAATGAATGATCAATACCGGAGTTGGCCATGCCTGCACATCAACAAGCCTTTGACCACCATGTTTTTAGCCAAACCCTGGCGCGCCTCGCACTCACCGACAAGGTCTTTGACAGCCATACAGTGTCCGGCCTGGTGCTGGCGATTCTCTCCGCGCCGGAACTGATTCCGCCCTCGGAATGGTTCCCGCTGGTTTTCAGCGTTGACAGCGACAGTGCCAGCGACGAAGCGCCAGAACCCCACCAGTTTCAAAACGCCGACGATGCCAATGATTTTTACAGCCAGCTGTTGTTGCTGTGGAACGATTGGGCGGCACAGCTCGCCCTCGATGAGCCGCTGCCCCTGCCCGGGGAATATGAGCTGGACAGTCAGGGCGAGCCAGGCGCTGCACTGCAGGCCTTCTGCAGCGGCGTGATCATGGGCTATGGCTGGCTCGAAGAGCTGTGGGCTGATCTGCTGGACGGGATACGGGATTCCACCCCGGAAGTGGACGACCTCTTTGGTTCAACCCTGGCGGCCTGCCTGTTGATCCGCGACCCCGAGTCTACCCGTCGCGCCATGCTGGAAATGGAGGGGATTGCCGAGGATGAACAGATGAGCCTTGGCGAAGCGCGTGAATTGTTGCCGCTAGGCCTGCAGGTGCTGGCCTCCATTGGCCGCGAAGTGGCCGAGGCGCGCAATGACGACGCGGACCCGGCGCAAAATCCCTTGCGCGATGTCGGCCGCAACGATCCCTGTCCCTGCGGCAGCGGCAAGAAGTTCAAGCACTGCTGCCTGCACTGAGCACTGGCCGTAACAGCGGCCAGTACGTCGCATTAAGGTTGGCTCCCTGGCGTTCCAGGTAGTCGGGACCTGTCTCAATTCACCTCCAGTCCGTTGGCGCAGTGACTTTCGGATTGATTGCTCATATTCAAGGCCGGATTTTAGCTGGATCAAATTTGCGCAGCCTGAGCCTGAGGAGCCTGAGCCTGATCATGGGCAGACAATCGCGCAGCTTGCTCCCGCCGGGGAATGGAACTATATTGTCAAATGTGACAATTTAATGGGCGCAGCCCATTGCCGTTACCTCCCCCGACAATAATCCATAACAGGAGCTTGCCATGGAACAGCCCATTCTCATCGTTTCCGGCGACGGCCACACCGGCGCACCGCCGGAGGCCTACCGTGACTACATTGAACCCCGCTATCGCGGCGACATCGACAGACTGATCGACGAGAATGACGAATGGGTCGAGCTGGCGGTGAAGTGCACCGATACGCCGCCTGAGGTGCTCGACATCATCGACGCACACCGGGCCATCCGCGACAACGGTGAACTGGGCGCCTGGGATATGGAGCGCCGCCTGCAAGAGCTGGACCGCGAAGGGGTGGCTGGCGAGCTGCTGCTGCCCGGCCACTCCCTCGCCACGCTACCCTTCTTTGGCCTCGTCAACCGCCCCTGCCCGCCCGAGCTGCGCATGGCGGGCACCCGCGCCTATCACCGTTGGCTGGCGGACCAGATGCAGATCGCGCCGGGGCGCTTTTACGGCATTGCCGAACCCGGCCCCTGCTTCGATATGGACGACACGGTCAAAGAGTTGCGCTGGCTGGCGGCCAATGGCTTTGTGGGTGTCCAGGTGCCGGGTATCATCGCCGACCCCCATTTGCCGCCGCTCCATCACCCCCACTTCGAGCCATTCTGGCAGGCCTGCGCCGAGCTGGGGCTGGTGCTGGTGTTGCACGCCGGCTGGGGCGGGCAACAGGGCATCTTCCAGCAGTTTCTCGATATGGTGAAACTGGGTGGCCATAAAGTGGATTTTCCCCAACAGCGCATGGCCCAGCGCGCCCAGCTCGATGCCATGGCCAACAGCGACCCGGCCCTGGCACTGAACCTGATGCCGCGCCAGGCGCTGTGGCGGATCATGCTGTCGGGCGCCTTTGACCGTTATCCGGATCTGCGGGTGTCGCTCACCGAGCTGCGCTGCGACTGGGTGCCCGCCACCCTCGAACATCTCGACCGCTGCTTTGCCCAGCTGAAGAACCCGCTGCCCAGAACGCCCAGCGCCTATTTTGCCGAACACTGCGTGGTCACCCCCTCCTCGCCACGGCGCAGCGAGATCGGTTTGCGCCATGTCATCGGTGTTGACCGCTTCCTGTTCGGCATGGATTACCCGCACCCGGAAGGCACCTGGCCCAACACCCGCGACTGGCTGCGGGCCGCGGTCGGCAATGTGCCGGAAGCCGAGGCGCGGAAAATCCTTGGTGAAAATGCCATCGCCACCTTTGGCCTGGATCGCGACGCCCTGGCCCTGGTTGCGCAGCGCATCGGCCCGGCGCCAGCGGAGATTTTTGGTTCCCATAGTGTTAATCCGCAGATGCTGCACGATTTCGATGTGCGCGCCGGGTTCGACCAGCCGCCGGAAAAAATCGACATTGCAGCCATTGATCAGGCATTCGCTGCAGACAGGGAGCCGTTGGCTGCTCTCTGAAACGCAAGCTCAGCATCACCACTCCCGCTGATGCTGTGACACTGTGCTGATCAAGACGCCAGTTTATGGTTGCCGGTCAACCCGCACATTGAGGGGCTGGTCGCCCAGCACTTGCGTCCTGTACTGGGCAATGGGCGCGGAAACAGCAAAATCCCCACAGTTGGCCACAGCCTTTTCCGGCCTGATGGTCTGGCCGGGCAGCGGGGTAAAGGTCAATACCAGGGTTGACTCGCGGTCCAGCCCGCTGCATTGGAAATTGATCGGTGCCCATTGATTGACATGGGCAATGGGCTGGGGATCGATGCGGTACGACCAGATGCCCACCTCGTTGCTGGCGCTGGCACCTGAAGGCGATGTCACCCTGATGGTTTCAGTGCCGGAGGCAGGCGCATCAATACCGGTGCCCACCACAGCCATCTGATCGCCGTGCATGGCGACCGGGTCGAGGGGCTGGTCGCCCAGTTGTACCTGATAATCGACCGGCGCGGCATCGGCTTCCATCACCTTGTCGGGCAGGTTGAGGGTGCCCTCGAGAATGCCGCCAACACTGAGCAGCAGACCGCCCAGGGGCACTATGTGGTCGTCAGCCACTGGCTCTGTGGCCGATTCCTCGGCAATGGCGGTGATGGTGACGCTGCTCCTGTCGCCCTTCACCAGAATGCTGGCATCGCCGAGATCGCGACCGACGGTGACGAGGATGCTCTGCGGCGTTGCCCCTGCCTTGACGTCATCGCTGCGCAACTCTTCCGGGGCGATGCCGATCACCTCAATGCCCCTCGGCTGGCCCACCAGTTGGCGGTTGATCACCGTGGTACCCTGCGCGCTGGTGAACACCACATTGATCATTTCCAGCGGCTGGGGAGTGATATAGGCGCTGTCCCCAAGGCGGGAAGTCGGTGCTGGCTTGCTGGCGCCGCTATCGGCAGAACTGTCGCCAGAGGGTGTAATCACTGGTGGCCGGGTATCCGGCGTACGAGCCGCTGGGCCTTTGCCGCCCGGGCCGCTGTCATCGGGACCACCGCTGTCGTCTGGCGGCGGGGTCGTGGTGGTGGGCGGGGTTTCGCCGCAGGGGTACTGCCGGTAGCGCAGCAGCATGATACCGATGGGGCGCTTGATGTCGTGACCATTCACGGTTTTGACATTGTGGAGCGGCGCCACCATATGGTCGGAGTAGTGCTCTTCATGGGCATTGATAATGTGCCACTTGACATGGGTTGTGGCGCTCGACATCACATTGCGGGCATAGCTTTCTGCCTCGCTGCGGCCACTGCTGGTGCCGCTGCTGGCGCTCACCTCCGCAGAGATTTTCACCGGACCTATGCCGGCACCGCCGGATACCTTGGCTTCAGTCTCTGAGGCTTGCGAACTGCTGCTGGAGCGATCCTCTCCGGCAGAGGCCGCCAGTGAGGTGGTAATGATGTATTCCCCCTCGGATTCATTGCCACACTCCTGACCGAGTTTGAACAGTTTGTCCGACTCATCGAGGATGCCCCAGCCCTTGTAGCCACTGGCGGCATCGCCACCGCCAAAAAACCGGAAGTTGTCTTTCATGTTGCCGGCGGCTGTGCCTGCATCGGTGGCGCCCCTGGTGGCTTCTTCGACGCGTTTTTCCAGGTTGCCGGGCTTGCAGTTGACCGGGTAGGTGGCAAAGCGCTGCTTGACCACAAAGGAATCCGTCATGCGGTAAATTTCCAGCCCCTTGGGACCCATGCGCAGCGCCAGGCGGGTAAAGCCGTACATGCTTTTGTTGAGGGCAATACTGGTGGAGCGGTTCCAGGTGAAATGACTCCATTCAGCGTCGGGATTGCTGCGCCCGGCCCAGGCGTCCTCAAGCGCCTTTTGCTCCCACTCAACAGGGGTGTGGCGCTGCCAGATTTCCACCAGGTAATAATCATAAATGCCGGTGTAGTACTTACACCGGAGACCGTATTCACCCACGCTGAGACGGTCCGTCGAGCTGGTGGAGCTGGCCGATGAGCGCTCCAGACCGGCTTTTTTCACCACCTCGCTGGATTGCTCGCGGGACACGGTGTGACTCACCTCGATGCCAGCGCCGCCGATCTCGATGCCGCCGCCCACCGAGGCCGAGCTGGAGGAACCGCTGCTGGTGCCCGCCTCGCGGCTTTTGCTGACGGTGACGGAGTCGGAGGTGGTAATGGTGTATTCGGCGGAGTGGGTGCCACCGCTGAGCAGTATGACGAAATCGGCGTCCTCGCTGGTGAGCTTGCCATCGCCGTTGATATCGTTGCTGCGGACTATGTGTTTTTTGACAATTCCCTGCGCCGGATCGCCCACGGCGCGGCGGCTGAAGTGGTCAACGCTGAACACCGCCTTGCCATCGGCGATGGTGACCAGGCTTTCCTTTTCCCCCGTATAGCGGCCACTGCCGCGATCAAGCAATAACAGGTTGGCGCTGGAGGATGGCCCCACATAATCGAGATCAATAGCGACTGTCACCGGTTTGTTGAATGTCAGCCCTGCCGGGGCAAATTCCACGGCGCCGAGGCGCTGGATCTGCACCTCGGCGGACTGCTCGTAGGCCATGTCGAGGGGCAGGCGCGTGGAGCGCACGGTGACCGCCTCGCTGACCGCACCCTCCGGCACCTTGAGGCTGATGCCGCCACTGGCGAATTCGCCCCCGGCGCGGGTGAGGTCAAAGCGCTCGCTGAGGGCAAACAGTTCGACCTGTGTGGCCTGCCCCGGCCCGGCATAGAAAAATCCCGCTGCGCGGCGCAATTCGGCGTACTCCGGGTGGCTGAAGGTCAACAGTGTGGCGGGAGCAACGGGTTCGGGCAGGGCGAAGTGACCCTTGTCGTCGGAGCGGGCCAGCACGGTCGTGCCTGTGGCGATGGTGATTCCCGCTGCCGGGTTGCCGTTGCTGTCGGTCACCACGCCCTGCAGCTCAAAGCCGGGAGGTACATCGCGCCAGGGGTTGGTGGGTGCGGGGTTAAATTCTTCAATGGCCGGTTCGTCGCCGGTCTGAGCCTGGGAATAGGCGGTCAAAGCCAACAGGGCCGCTATCACCATGGCACAAATCACTGATCTGGGTGCCATGACAGATGCCTCAACTGTCCTTTATTGTTCTGAAAGCGTAGCACATGGGCATTGAAGTGCAGGGCGGATCCTGCCTCCACTACAGTGCATGCGCCACAGGGCAAGGCTCAAAAGCGGCCAAATCATGATCATTTGCGGACTGCACAGACCGGGTAGCGAGCGAGGCATGGCATCTGTGCTGCGATTCGCATAGATTAGCGCTGATGTCCGTTCACCATAAATCAATAAACAGAAGGGGTAGGCAATGAATAATGCAGCGTCAGCCATTGAAGACGTGAAAATCACCGAACAACGCCAGATGGCCAACATCCGCCACTGGGTGGAACAGCATGTGGGGGGCGAGGTTACCCGCATTGAGCGGCTGGTGCGCTGGCGTCCCGTCTGGCGGGTTGAGTACAGCAAGGACGGCGTCGAGCGTGCGCTGCTCCTCAAGGGCGATCGCCCCTGCACCCAGCTCTACAGCCTCAAGCACGAGATGCTGGTGATGGAGGTGCTCGAAAAGCATGGCGTCGGGGTGCCCCATATTCACGGCTGGATAGACGATCCTGCGGCGTTTGTGATGGACTGGGCGGAGGGTGATCGCGATCCGGGCCTGATTCATACCGCCCTTGAAAACGCCTCAACCCTCAGCCCCGAACGCTGGCAGGCCAGCCTCAGGTACATGGAACAACTGGCGAAGATGCACAGCATACCGGTGGCGGAATTTGCCCACACCGAGGGCGGCAACCCGGTTGGTCCGCGGCAAGTCGCCCTCAGCCAGCTGGAGCGCCAGTACAAGCTGGGCCTTGAGGTGGGCGCGATTGACGCCACCATGGAATTCTTCGCCTCCTGGCTGCGCCGCAATGTGCCGATGCACCGCACCGAGGCCAGCTTTATCACCGGCGATTGCGGCCAGTTCCTCAATCTGGGCGAAGAAGTCACCGCCATCCTCGACCTGGAGATTGCCCATATCGGCGATGTCTTCATGGATCTCGCCTGCTTTCGCGGCCGTCATCCCTATGAAAACATGGGGGATATCCCCGCCCTCTACCGCCACTACGCCAAGGTGCGCGGTATCGACCTGGATCTGCCGGTGATTGCCTACCACACCGTGTGTTTTCTCGCCTTTGCCGCCATCAGCGCCAACATGTTCATGGACCCCAACAAGGCGGAGAGCAACTGGTTCGAGGGCATTCTCGAAATGGTCAGCATCTCGCGCCGCGCGCTGGAAGGCATTGCCGAACTGGAAGGTATCGAGCTGGATTACAGCATCCGCCTGCCCGAGGCCCATGTCTCGCCCCTTGAGGATATGGCGATCAGCAAGCTGCTCAACCAGATCGAGATTTTGCCGGTCTCTGACGCCTTCCCGGAATGGCAGCGGGAACTGATGGGGGCGATTCCGCACTTCCTGCGCAACTATGCGCACTACGGTCGCTGGTATGAGGAGGAAACCCTGGGGGAAATCGCCGCCATGACCGGCACTCGGCCAGCGGATATGGCCGATGCCGAGCGGGTATTGAAAGACTGGATCAAGCCCGGCGATGCGAGCCGGGATGCCGGGCTGGTGGGATTTATCCACCGGCGCATGTGGCGTCTGTCGCTGATTGTGGCCGGCACCAACGACATTGAGGGCAACCCGCTGTTTTTCCGGCTGGAGCCGATTCTCAATATGGCGCTGTAATTAGAGCTGCTTCAAGCCAGCCAGGGAGATATCGCGCGACTGTCTGCTGCCTGGGCTGGGGCGCTGCGCTAGCAGTCCAGGGGATTGATCGCCCTGAATGATTGCTGTCTTGGGGATTTCACAGCACTGTCAAAATTGCTCTGTATAACGGTGCTCTCATGCCAGAGCGCTCGGTAGGGGCGCTCTGATACGAACTCTGGACAACGGAGTTCTCACCCCAGAGATTGCATCATGCGCCCGAAAACACGCCTCCGCCTGTACCGCTGCCTCACCATGGTCGGTCTCGCTACCCTCATCACCTGGCTGCTTGCGCCACTCACTGGCAATCACCTTGTGGCGCTGGTGCTGGCTGCGGCAGCTACCGCACTGTTGTTTAAAGTCTGGAAGCGGCATCTGTCCCAGCGCTTGCTGGCCAAGCGTTTTGCGGCAGTGCTCCCCGGGCGCCTGTATCGCAGCGGGCAGATATCACGCCATCATATTCACCGCATCCTGGCTCGCCATGGCATCGCCACGGTGATTGATCTCACCCACCTGGCAGCCACACCCAGCCGCGATCACGAGGCGGAGCGGGAGGCCATTGATGCCCTGGGCATCAATGGCACACGCTTTGCGATGAATGGCGATGGCACCGGTGATCTGGCAGCCGTGGCCGATGCCGTCACGGCACTGCACCTGAGTTTGCAGCGCAACGAGCCAGTGCTGGTGCACTGTGCGGCGGGGGTGCAACGCACCGGGCATGTGCTGGCGGCTTACCTGCTGCTGGTTGAGGGGGTGAACCCGGCGGCGGTGTATCAGTATATGGAGCGCTTTGGCTGGGAGCCGGGCCGCTCCAGGGCCTGGCCGGAACAGCTCAATATCCGCATGGCCGCCCTGGCGGAGATTTTGCTGGAGCGCGATGTTATTGCAGCGCTGCCTTCGCCGTTACCGCGACTGCCCCTGACCAAACCGGCGCAACTGGCGCCCTGGTGGATCAGCCATCAGCAGGTTTTGGCCGTGGAGGGTAACCGCTGAATCTTCCCGGATTGCCCGATGCGGTTTCGCGAAAGGCAATCAGCAGGTATCCTCAAGCAAACATCCCCGCAAGAGCAGGTATAATGCTGCCTTTATGGCCGTGCCGGTGTGCTCACCGCTGGCAACCTCTGCCCATCACAACGCCTAAGGTATCCCTTGAAGTCCAGCAGCTTTCACCATTTTGACCCCACCCGCGTGCCCTCCCCCTGTTTTGTGGTGGATGTGGCAGCCGTGGAGGAAAACCTCAAAATCCTGCGCCGTGTGCAGGATGAAAGTGGCGCCAAGGTTCTGGCAGCCCTGAAAGCCTTTTCCCTGTGGAAGCTGGGGCCTCTCACCGCCAGTTACCTGTCCGGCACCTGCGCCAGCGGTCTGCACGAGGCGCTGCTGGGGCGCGATGAATACGGCGGCGAGGTTCATGTCTACTCGGCGGCTTTTACCGAGGCGGATTTGCGCGAGATTCTCACCTTTGCCCACCATGTGGTGTTTAACTCCTTTGCTCAGTGGCAGCGTTTCCAGCCGCTGATTCAGGAAGCGAAAAAACAGCGCCCGCAACTGCATTTTGGCCTGCGTATCAATCCCGAGCACTCGGAAGGCTCCGTGCCCCTCTACGACCCCTGCGCGCCCTGTTCGCGATTGGGGATTCCGCTGTCCGAGTTTGACGGGCAAAGTCTGGAGGGTATTTCCGGCCTGCATTTTCATACCCTCTGCGAGCAGGATTTCCTGCCGCTTGAACGCACCCTGAAAGCGGTGGAAGAAAAATTTGGCGACTATCTGCACCAGATGGAGTGGGTAAACTTCGGCGGCGGCCACCATATCACCCGTGAGGATTACCAGGTGGAGCAGCTGATTGGCGCCGTGCGCGCATTCTCGGCCAAATACAATGTGCAGGTATATCTGGAACCGGGCGAAGCTGTGGCGATCCACACTGGTGTGCTGGTCAGCGAGGTGCTCGACACGCCCTTCAGCACCATGCCCCAGGCCATACTCGACACCTCCGCCACCTGCCATATGCCCGACACTCTGGAAATGCCCTATCGCGCCGGGATTTTCGCTGCCGGGCAGCCCGCTGAGTTTGCCCACACCTATCGCCTCGGTGGCATGACCTGCCTCGCCGGTGACGTGATCGGCGATTACAGCTTTGCCGAGCCACTGCAAATCGGCCAGCGCCTGATGTTTGATGACATGGCCCACTACACCATGGTGAAAACCTCCACCTTTAACGGCATCGGCTTGCCCTCCATTGCCCTGTGGGATTCCCGCAGCGATGAGCTGGAGGTGATCCGCCAGTTCGGTTATGAGGATTTCAGGGGGAGGCTCTCCTGATGTTTCTTGATCATTACTTTACGGCAACCCCGGCGGGCATTGTTATCAGCGAAAAGCAGGGCAGCGATTTTGCCAAGCACATCGCGGGCGATTTCAATCCCATCCACGACGAGGCCAGCAAGCGCTTTTGTGTGCCCGGCGACCTGCTGTTTGCCCTGGCGGTGAGCCGCTACGGGGTGCGCCAGCACATGCAGTTCCGCTTTACCGGCATGGTGGGAGATGGCGTGGCGCTGCGCTTCCCTGCGGCGGTGGAGTTGGTCAGGACTGTTACCAACGAGCAGGGCAAATCCCTGCTGGAGATGGCCTTTGACGGCGCGGGCCGCAGTGAGGAGGATTTTTGCGCCGCGCTGATCCGCGAGTACGTGGCTTTCTCCGGGCAGAATTTTCCCCATATCCTCGTGCCCCTGCTGGCGGACAGCGGCGTCATGATCAACCCCGATCGGCCGCTGGTGATTTACGAAAGCATGGCGCTCTCCTTCGACACCCTGGATTTCAATCAGCCGCACCTGGCTTTGTCCAGCTCCTCACTCGCCGTCAACGGCAAGCGTGGCGATGTGCAGCTGAATTTTGATATTCACGGCGCCAGTGGCAAAGTCGGCCAGGGTGCGAAAAAACTCGCCATTGGTGGCCTGCTGCCCTATGACGAGGAACGCATGCAGGTGGTGATTGACGCTTTTGTTATCCGCAAGGAGACATGGACGCCCGGTAACGGGTAACCGGGGGCGTCTTCCACTGGCCTGTTGCCGGTGCTAGAGTGGGTCAATAATAACCACAATGACCTGCAGCCATGGATCAGCCAAACAAAGACCTGCACACCCGGCTAAAGCGCTATCTCAGCCGCCTGTTGAGGCGCCCGGAAGATGTCGAGGACGTTGCCCAGGAATCTTTCCTGAAAGTGCTCGAGGCCGGATCAAAAGGCGAAATCCGCTACCCGCAAGCCTATCTATACCGCACAGCCCGCAATCTGGCCTTTAACAGCCTGGCGAGGAAAGACAATAAGATCGTCGATTCAATAGAGGATTTTCTCGACCCGGATGTCTTACAGCAAAGTGCACCACTGGAAGACGATGTGGCTGCCCAGCGGCGTTTTGAACTCTTTTGCCGCGCCGCCGCCGAGCTGCCCGAGCAGTGTCGCCGGGTACTGATCCTGCGCAAGGTGTACGGCTTTTCCCAGCACGAAGTTGCCGAGCAGCTGGGTATCACTATCAGCACCGTGGAAAAACACCTCGCCAAGGGCCTGGTGCGGTGCAGTCAATTTATGGCAGGCCACGGCGACAGCGCCGGGGCAACGCAGCCATTACGGAAACAGCAATGAAGAACATCGTGCAATTCCCCGATACCAACGCGATTCAGGAGACAGCAGCCCTGTGGCTCGCCAGGCTGGATCGCGGAGAGATGTCCCATACGCAAAGACAGGAGTTGCAGGAGTGGCTGGAGAGTGATACTCGCCACCGCCAGGCACTCAATGAGATGGCTCAGTTGTGGGGGCAGATGGATGCCCTGGCGGTGCTGGCTGAATTGTTTCCGCTGCAAGCCGTCAATCACAGCGAGCGTTCCCGGCCACGCTTGTCCCCTCTGGCCTGGTTGCGTGAACATACACTGGGAGCTGCTGCCACCTTTGCCGTTAGCGCCAGCCTGGTCATGGGAATGGTATTTCTGCTCAATGGATCACCGGCAGAAATGGTGCCTGTTGGCAGCGAGCCGGTTGAGCTTGTTTATCAAACCGAACTGGGCAAGCAATCCACCGCCGAGCTGAAAGACGGCTCGACTATGGTGCTCAACACCCGGAGCCAGGCAAGAGTGCGCTTTGACGAGCGAGAGCGGGCCGTGTTTCTTGAAAGCGGTGAGGCACATTTCAAGGTGGCAAAAAATCCCCAGATTCCTTTTGTGGTTTACGCAGGCAATGGTCAGGTGCGTGCGGTCGGGACTGCATTCAGCGTTCGTATCGATGCAGAAAAAGTCAACGTCATGGTGTCGGAAGGAACGGTAAAAGTGGTTGCCGGCATCAAGCCTGGCGACAGGCAGGAAGCGCAGGTTTCGGCAAATCATGCATTGCAAACAATCACGCTGAGCGAGCGGGGTGTTGCAAACTACCGTGAATCCATCGAAGCCTATACCTATATCGAGCCTGAACAACTTACCCACAAGCTGGCATGGAAAAGCGGAAAATGGATTTTCGAGGGGGAAACCCTGGCCGCTGTCATCGCCGAAGCCAATCGCTATACCACCGATAAAATTGAGATCACCGATCCGGCAATTGCCGGGCTCAGAGTGGGTGGCTATTTTGATGTGGGCGATGTGGCTGTACTTCTCAAAACCCTTGAAGCCGGTTTTGGCATCAAGGTCAGTCACCCCAGGGATGGCCTGATAGAGCTGTCGTACCGCAATGATGCCTATCCCTACTACCAATAATAAAGCCTCTACCCCGCCCGCCCAAATCAGACCTCAGCCAACACTATGTGCAGTTAAGTGAAAAAATATCGGCGATTGAGTAGCGGATTTCCATGGCTCGACTGTCATTTACGTCAAGAGGCTTGAACAGGATGCGGCTGTTTGGGCGGATTGTTACAGACAATGGCAGAGCATTATTTTTGCAATGCTTTCGCTGTATTTACCTGTCAATAATCTGCTCGCTGGCGACATGGATGCTGCCGGCATGGGGAGATGATCAAAAAATTAATTTCAGTATCCCGCCATCAAACGCCGATCAAGCACTGAATCTCTTTGCCCGACAAGCTGACATGCAGCTCCTGTACCCGTACGAAACGGTAAAACAGGTGAAGCTTGATGGTTTGTCAGGAACATACAGGGTAGAAGACGGCATCGCACGTCTGCTCCGTGGTTCATGCCTTGAAGCTGTGTTCGGCAGGGATGATACAGAAAAACCAGATATTCACTCGAATAGTGATAAGAAGGGGGTCGTGACCATGAAAATTAATCAGTGCCAGAAAAAGACACTGGCAGGATCTTTAGCCGCAGCGATTTTAGCGGGGTTTGGAGTGTCTCCCGGGTTTGCGCAAGAGGCAGGTGAGACTGACAAAGAAATCGAAGAAATCGTTGTCACGGGTTCGCGTATTACCCGCCGTGACTACCAGTCTGAAAGCCCGGTCGTCACTGTCAATGTCCAGGATCTCCAGGTCAGCGGCCAGCAAACACTGGGCGAAGCGCTGAACCAGCTTCCCCAGGTATCCGCCGGAGAGAGCGCCACAAGGCCTGGCAGTGGCGGGCGCACCACCGTTGACCTGCGCGGTCTTGGCAGCAGGCGTACCCTGGTACTGCTTGATGGCAAACGTCTCCAGCCGTCGGACATCTACAATACCATCGACCTCAATGGCATCCCTTCCTCGCTGATATCCGGTGTTGAAATCATCACTGGCGGCGCCTCTGCGGTCTATGGTTCTGATGCACTGGCAGGTGTGGTGAATTTTCAGTTGCGCAAGGATTTTACTGGGCTTGAACTGGATTTTCAGGGCGGCATGACTGATGAAAATGATGGCGAGAATGGCACCCTGAGCGCCACATTCGGTAGTGATTTTGCAGATGGTCGAGGTAATGTGGTGTTATCCGCCAGTTATTTGGATAGGAAGGATGTGTACCCACAGACCTCTCGGGATTTTTTCGCTCAGAGCACTCCAAACAGCTTGGGATTCGGTGGGGTAATCGTTGCCGATGGCACGAATTTCTACAACCCAGCGACTATTGCATCGGTGTTCCAATCCTATGGTGTTGCTAACCCCGGTTTTGCCGGAGCTTTTATCCTCGCCACCAACAGGGATGGCACGCTGTTCGCACCGCGTGCTGCCAATGGTCTCAATTTCAGGGGCTTTCCCGGTATTGAAACCACAACACTGAACGGCACCATCGGCACACTGGCTGGCCAGCGCACCACGCTTGCGCTGCCCCTTGAGCGCTACACCATGTTTGGGCGCGGCGATTATGAAGTCACCGACAATATCAAGGCCTACCTCCAGTTCAACTGGTCGTCATTCGAGACTGAGTCCCGTGGTGACGGTATCACTCCGCCACAAGACACCCCCTTTATTCCCGTGACCAACCCCTTTATTCCTGCCGATCTGAAAACACTGCTGGATTCAAGGGGCAATCCCAATGCGCCCTTTTACTGGTCATTGACGCCTCTTGGGGAGGGCGGGTCGCACACTGAAAACGATGTCTGGCAGGGCCAGGTTGGGCTGTCGGGGGAATTGCCGGGCCTGGGGTGGCGCTGGGATGCCTTTGCTGGCACGGGCAAAACCGACATTCGCCAAACCACATTTAATGTCTATTCCCGATCAGCCTTCTCCGCTTTGGTTAATGCGCCGGACGGCGGTATGTCGATCTGTGAGGGAGGTCTAAACCTCTTTCCTCTCACCAGCCTGTCAAGTGAGTGCAACGCCGCTTTGATGCGTGACCCAGTCAATATCCAGAGCCTGACCCAGGATCTTGCAGAAATAAATCTGACAGGGGATTTGTTCGATCTGCCAGCCGGTGAGGTGCGATTCGCAACAGGGTTGGCCTATCGCCGTAACAAATTTGATTACGATCCGGATGCTGGTGTAGTCAACAACCCGGCGTTTGGCGTGCCGGACTTGATTATTTCGACCGATCAGACTGCTCCCGCCTCAGGCTCAACCAATGTCAAGGAAGCTTATATCGAGCTGTTAGTCCCGATCCTGTCCGATGTGCCGTTCTTCCAGCGCCTCGATGTGAACCTGGCTTATCGCATGTCGGACTATGACACTATCGACGGGGTCAATACCTACAAAGGGTCACTTGAATGGGTGCCGGTGGATGGTCTGCTTTTCCGTGGTGGCATACAGCGCGCTATCCGTGCGCCATCTATTGGTGAACTCTATGCGCCTGCGGCTTTTGGTGTCAGCACACTGGGCAATAATTTTGCCACAGGGGGTGGCGATCCATGCGACGTGCGGGGTATCTATCGCAGTGGGCCCAATGCTGCGCAAGTACGGGCATTGTGTGTTGCCCAGGGGATTCCGGAGTCCGATGTTGATACCTGGCAAGTCGATGGTACCGGGGTGCCGACCCAGGTCAGCGGTAATCTCGACCTGATCGAGGAAACAGGTGACAGTATTACCTTTGGGGTAGTTTTACAGCCTGGATTTACTTCGCCCATATTGTCAGGAATTTCCACCTCGATTGATGTCTACGATATCGAGATTGAGGATGCCATGGGTATTATCCCCGGCAACTTGGTAGTGCGATCCTGTTTCAACACCGGTGGTGAGAACCCGACCTACAGCAATGATAATTTTTACTGTAGCCTGATTGACCGGGGTTTTATCAGCTTGCAGAAAGTTGGTACCCCCACCGTCAATCTGGCACGGATCAATGCCTCCGGTATCGACACACAGTTTGACTGGCCTGTGGACCTGGCGGATCTCGGCATTCGCAGCCTGCCCGGATCGCTCAACCTGAATCTCAATCTGTCCTGGCTCGACAAGTACGAGATCGCCTCTCTACCGGGTTCGCCGCTGCTCGATTTCTCCGGCACCATCGGTAATGACGCCCTCGGCGGGCTATCGCACCCGGACTGGAAGGGCATCGGCACACTCACCTATCTCACGGATCAGTTCCAGCTCGGCGTGCGCGCCCGCTATATCGGCAGCATGGAAAACTCCCAGAACGTGAATACAACACTGACCCTGGAAGGGGTGTCATCCATTACCTATTACGACCTGTTTGCACGCTATGACCTGGGTGAGGATATCTCTTTCCGGGCGGGCATCAATAATGTTGCCGACAAGGAGCCGCCGGAGTGGACCGGGCTCGGCAATACGGATCGCGCTACCTATGACGTTATCGGCCGCAGCTTCTACTTTGGTGCGACCATGCGCTTTTAATGCAAAGCCGGGGCAACGCTCGTGCAAGTGTTGCCCCAACTGCTCGAAAGGGGATAGATCATGGATATGAAAAGACGGGCATTTATGGCCGGCGCCGCCGCCCTTACAGCCGCTATCGGTGTTAATCGTGTCGCACTGGCAGCGTCGGGAGCGGCGTCCCCAGGGCCAGCGGATAAAACGGCGGCAAGCCAGGGCGAGCGCAACAAACAGTTGCTGCGCGCTCAGCGCGAGGCCTCGCAGATGCGAGTGCTGCCGAGCGCGATTCCCGGAGAGGAGGATCGATACAACCGCTCCTCGCCGCTTGGCGGGTTTTCGCCCAAGGTGATCATGGTGATGAACGACTCGCCCCGATTGCCGGGGATGTCCCAGGAAGAGGCCATGCGTATCCAGGGCGGTTTTGCCTCCCAGGCACTCGGCCCCACTTTTATCTCCTACGGTCCGATGCTTGCCGAGGGCGACATGGTTATCGAGGAGTGGGAATCGCAAATCTATGGTGCCAATGGAACGCTCTATAACAACCAATACCTGTCAATACAACGGTTTGAAGGCGATCAGGTTACTGAGTTCCACGAGTACAACGATACCCAGCACGCTGAGATTATTTTTGGCCCCCTCGGCCAGTGGCCTGAGCTGAAGCCTGCCACCAATCCCCGGCGTCGCAATCGCCACGGCGAGTCCAGAGGCCCTGAATTGGCGGCCAATGAGATCGAGACCGTTTTTGAGATTGTCGACGAGTTCGAGATGGTCCCCCGTTTGCTGGCGGATGTAGTGCCCTCGGCTGCCACACCACCGGTCAAGGTCGCGCCGGGGGTTGAAGGCAACAAAGCGCTGGTCCGCGGTCTTCGCCACGCCAAGGCCAAGGGCGATCCCAAGCTCGTCAACAGCTTTTACGGTAAGGGGTTTCGCCACTTCGTCAGCGGCGAGCGACCCTTTGGCTGGGACCACCTACCCCTTGCCGAGATTTATGCGCCGTTGGTCGAGCATATGGCATCGCCACTGACTGTGCGTTATGGACCCCTGTATGGGGATGGTGATCGCGTCTTTGAGCAGATGGACAGCTTTGCCCGCCTCGACGATGGCACGGTGTACAACAACTGGCACGCCTTCGTCCATGAGATACGGGACGGCAAGATCGTCCAGACCCGCGAATACCACGACCCCCGCCATGTCTGGGTGACCCTCGGTCGCTGGGCGGAATGGGGCAAAACGCCAGTGCCACCACGTTCTTCTCCGCGGCGCTCGAATTTGCAGGGCATTGCCTCGACTATTCAGTACCCCACCTCCCTGGGGCCAGACCTGGAGCGCTGGCGGCCCTTTGAGTCGGTGTAACGGTACGGTCGGCAGATATCGCAAGGAGATCGACCATGGGCAACCGGTGGAACCGGCGCGAATTCATGCTCGGCGCTGCGGCGCTTGCCGCAGCGGTGGGGATCGAACGCGGAGCTATTGCCGCTCCCGATGCATCGGCGCCTAGGGCTGGCAATGGGCTTGTCGGCGATCCTGGGGGCAATAAAGCATTACTCAACAAGCAACGGGAGGGGGCGCAGTTGCGAGCCTTGCCCAGCGCCATTCCGGGGGAGGAGGACAACTTTACTTCCTGGCCAATGGGCAGCGAACGGCCACTCCGATCCATGCATTCCAATGATTCGCCCATCACCCCCGACATGTCGGATGCAGACCGCGCCCGCATCCAGGGCGGGTTTGCCTCCCAGGCTCTGGGGCCGACTTTTCTTTCCTTCGGCCCCATGCTAGCCGAGGGCAAATACGTGGTGGAGGAATGGGAATCGCAAATCTACGGTGGCAACGGCACCCTCTATAACAATCAGTACATCACAGTACGGGAGCTGGAGGGCGGCAAGGTTACCCTGTCGCACCAGTACAACGACAGCCACCACGCCTCGCTGATTTTTGGCCCGCCAGGCAAGTGGCCGGCTATCAAACCGCCTACGGGACCGCGCCGACGCAACCATGACGGGCACACACCGCCAGCCTTTGCGCCGGGCGAGATCGAAACGGTATTCGAGGTCAGGGATCGGTTTGAGCTGGACCCCCGCATGCTCACCAGCGTGGTGCCAGCGGATTCGGCATCGCCGCTGTCCGCCAAACCGGGGATCGCCGCCAACAGAGCGCTCGTCCAAGGCCTGCGTCGGGCTCGGGCCGCGGGAGATCAGGCACAGGTCAACCGTTTTTATGGTCCGGGGTTTCGCCATTTTATGGCCGGTGAGCGGCCACTCGGCTGGAGCCCACTGCCCATGGAAGAACTCTATGCACCCCTTCTCAAGCATCTGGCCTCCCCCATTACGGTGATCTACGGCCCCATGGTGGCGGATGACACACGCGTGTTTGAGCAGATGGATATCTTCGCCCGCCTCGACGATGGCACCGTGTACAACAACTGGCACGCGTTCGTCCATGAGATACGGGACGGCAAAATCGTCCAGACCCGCGAGTACCTCGATACGCTGCATCTGTGGGTGGTGCTGGGACGCTGGGCAGAGTGGGGCAAGGTGCCGGTGCCGCCCCGGTCGTCTCCGCGGCGCTCCAACCTGCAAGGCATTGCCGCAACAATCCAGTATCCCACCACCTTTGGTCCGGATTTGGAGCGCTGGAGGCCTTTTGAGCCACTGCTCGGCTGACGTCGGTACGAGCAAAATCAATCCTAAATCACATCAACAGACAGGTGATACTCGAGGTAGCGCATGGATATGAAAAGACGTGAATTTATGGTTGCAGCGGCAGCACTTGCCACTGCCGTGGGCGTCGATCAAGAAGTGTTAGCCGGGTCTGATGCCAGCGGCGGGGTGGCAGGGGGAGATGCGGCCAAGAACAAACATCTTGTGCGCGAACGCCGCAACGCCTCTCAGATGCACGCCCTGCCGAGCGCCTTACCCGGAGCGGGGCCGTTTGAGATACAGACTCCTCTAGGCGGCTTGACCCCGAAAATTTTGCTGACAGCTGTTGATTCCCCCGCCAAAAGTGCGGATCCCAAAGACTTTATGGCCATTGCTTCGGGGTTTCCGTCCCAGGCCTTGGGGCCTACCTTCCTCTCTTATGGCCCTATGTTTGCCGATGGCGATATTGTCTTCGAGGAATGGGAGTCCTTTATCTACGGCGCCAACGGCACGCTCTATAACAACCAGTATTGCTGGTTGCTGCGTGTCGAAGGGGATGATGTGGTGGAAATGCGTGAATACAACGATAGTCAACATGCCGCACTTATTTTCGGACCTTTGGGAAAGTGGCCGGAGCTGACACCATCTACCAGTCCGCGGCGCCGCAGCCGCAAAGGTTTGCCGGTGCAGCCGCTGGCCGAAGACCAGCTGGAGACCGTGTTCGAGGTGGTGGATGAATTTCAACTTGATCCGCGTCTGCTCTGCGATGTTGTCCCCGTCGCTGGCCCTGCGCCAACGAAATTGGCCGCTGGTCCGGATGGTCATCGGGAACTGATCCAGGCCCTGCGCCGCGCCAAGGCTGCTGGTGACCAAGCGCTTATCAACCGCTTTTATAGCAAGGGCTTTCGCCACTTTATCGGCGGTGAGTACCCCTTTGGCTGGGACCATCTGCCCCTGGAGGAAATTTATGCACCACTGGTCAAGCACATTGCCTCGCCGCTGAGGGTGCGCTATGGGCCGATTTATGTGGACGGCAATCGGGTTATGGAGGAAATGGACAGCTTTGCAATGCTGGATGACGGCACTGTCTACAATAACTGGCACTGTTTCGTCCACGAGATCAGCGATGGCAGGATTGTGCAGACACGGGAGTATCACGATTCCCGCCATGTGTGGGTGCTGCTGGGTCGGTGGGCGGACTGGGGTGCCACCCCGGTACAGCACCGCTCGATACCGAGACGTTCAAACCTGCAAGGCATCGCGATGACCACTCAGACACCGACAATGTTCCTCGATTTGGAGCGCTGGCAGTCTTTCGCACCGTTGAAGAGTTGAGAGCCTGTAAAGTCAAGAACAATCATCTAAAGCAATCTACCTTGCAGAACCGCATCATCAAGGAGAGCGAGCATGGGCAACAATTGGAAAAGACGGGACGTATTCAGAATGGGTAGCGCTGCGGCATTGGCGGCTGTGCTCGGGGTTGAACGCAGTGCGGCCTCCCCGGCTACGGTTGACAAAGTGAAAGAAGAGGGAAGCGCAGAAAAAAACAAGCGGTTGCTGCGTCAGCAGCGGGCAGCATCGCAGATGTTTGCGCTGCCAAGTGCCATCCCGGGGGAAGAAGACAAATTCAATCTCAGGAATTTGACCCCGCTGGTTGGATTTTCACCAAAAGTCATTATGGTTTCCAACGACTCGCCCCTCACCCCCGATGACACGCCCGAAGATTTCATGGTCCGCGCATCAGGCTTTCCCTCCCAGGCACTGGGTCCGACTTTCCTCTCCTATGGCCCGATGCTGGCCGAGGGGGATTTGGTGGTCGAGGAGTGGGAATCACAAATCTATGGCGCCAATGGCACGGTCTACAATAATCAGTATCTGTGGATACTACGTTTTGAAAATGACACAGTGGTTGAAATGCATGAGTACAACGACACCCAGCACGCGGCGCTTATTTTCGGCCCTTTGGGGAAATGGCCGCAACTCAAGCCGCCGACAAATCCCAGACGCAGGAACCACCATGGAGAGAACAAGGGCGCGGCGCTGCCAGCGACCGAACTGGAGGCAGTCTTCGATATAGTGGACGAATTCGAGCTTGATCCCCGGATGCTGTGCGATGTGATTCCCTCGGCATCCGCCCCGGCCATGCAAGGCCAGCCTGGCGCCGAGGGTAATAAGGCGCTGGTGCGTGCCCTACGACGTGCTCGTGCCGCCGGTGACTTGGCCCTAGTCAACAGCTTCTACGCCAAGGGGTTCCGGCACTTTATCAGCGGTGAATGGCCCTTCGGTTGGGACCATCTGCCAATCGAAGAAATCTACGCCCCGCTCGTCAAGCACCTGGCTTCGCCATTAACAGTGCGATACGGACCAATGATTGCCGACGAGACCCGTGTTTTCGAACAGATGGACAGCTTCGCCCGCCTCGATGACGGTACGGTTTATAACAATTGGCACGCCTATGTCCACGAGATTCGCGAGGGCAAGATCGTACAGACCCGGGAGTACCATGATCCACTCCATTTGTGGGTGGTGCTGGGCCGCTGGGCGCCTTGGGCCGACAAGCCGGTTGTGCCGGGTGCGACGCCGCGGCGCTCAAACCTTCAGGGGATCGCCACCACTATCCAATACCCGACGATGTTCCTTGATCTGGAGCGGTGGCGACCGTTCAAGCCGTCTGGCAACTGACCTTGGATGAAATGCGGTACATTATGAGTACCAGCTTTCTTGAAATAGAGGAGAGGTTAAGAGGGCAGTACTATCTGTGAACGTCACCAACGTGCTGTAGAAATGCTATTTTAAGCACTGTCTGGAAAGGCTCACGACGGTGATAGGTCTTTTTTCCCTCTTTGCGGAGGATGCGTATAGTAGCTACTTACACCTGTCTGTAACCGACACGGTGCATCGGAATGAATCCATCGGCGATACCATCGCGAGAGCCTTCTTCGGCCCTGACTTTGACTTGTTGACGGATTTCGATTTCAACAACCAGGCGCAGGTCGATCATTACTGGGATATGGCCAAAAAGCTGGATTACGGTGATGCATTCAGCACCGATCTGTCGGCTGTGCAGAAAGCGGGTGGTAAAGTCATTTTCTGGAACGGTGTGAGCGCACCCTGCTGTCTGGATCAGGACTTGCTCAAGTACTACACAACGGCGGCTGAGAGCGTGGGTGGACTGCCCGCTTTCAGGAAATTTGCCAGTTTCTATAAGGTTCCGGCTATCGGACACTGTGGCGGCGGAACAGACCCGGTGGACCATGCCGACAGGCTCTTTGAACGTTTGATGGCGTGGGTAGAGCAAGGTAAGGAGCCGGGAGCCATCGTTGCCCATCGGGGCAGTGGGGCTTCCTCGGTGTTTGCTGATCCGCTAAAAGGCACCGTTGCCGGTGTTGCTGTCCCAGCGCCGGTAGGCGATGCCCGCGACTTCCTGTTGTGCCCTTACCCGACCATCGCCAAATTTAAGGACAACGGTGGTGACGTCAACGATGCCGCCAACTGGGAGTGTAAATAGCAGGCCCGCTCCACAAGGGCCGATACTTTTATGGGGATGTTATGAATAAAGCACGCATGTCGCTTACTTATAACTCGAAGTCGTACCACTATAGAAATGCTGTAAGAGTGTGAATTGTAGTTGCTCATGTTGGAGAACGAACAAGGCTATTACAGGTTGAGTCGGTTGAATAATCAGAAGGAAGCGAGGATATGTCTTTTTCACGGAGAAGTTTTATCGGCCATTCAGTGGCAGGCCTTGCAGGGCTTGCCGTATCCGCTGCATCGCAATCCGCAAGCAGCGCGGCTGCCCCGAGTGGTGGGTTTAATGGCAGCGAAGATGCTACAGGCAATTGCGCTGGAGACGTGGCAAACATGTCGCCAACCGAACGCAACAAGTGGCTGTTACGCTCACGCTACCGCGCTATCCAGCGCCAGGTGGTGCCGCCAACCCTGCCTGGCGAGGTTGATCCACCACCGATCCACAAGGCGGAGGGAAATACGGTCATATCCTGTCAGGATCCCCCCGGTGGTGTGGATGATCCGGCAAAAGTGATCCCGGCTATTGCCGGTTGGCACATGCAGAGCACCGCACCCAGCCTGACATCCTACGGGCCGATGATCGCCGAAGGGGATTATGTGGTGGAAGAGTGGGAGACGTTTTTCCACGGTCTTGATGGCACCATGTACAGCAATCAGTACTGTTGGATCAAACAGTTCAAGGACGGCAAGGAGGTGCAAATTCGCGAATATATCGACAGCCATCATGCCTTTGTTGTTCTCGGTCTCCACGCACCCTGGAAAGATTTGCCGCCGCCTACGGCGCCACGCCGTCACTGGCGGCCTGCCGCCCCGTCTGCCAGTGCGCCGCCGCTCACAGAGATGGAAACAGTATTCCCCATTCGCAAGGAGTTTGCCCTGGCCCCCGCCTTGCTTCGGGACATGACGCCGACAGCCAATGCAGCGGAAAAATTTCCGGACACGCCTGAAGGCAATAAAGCCATTGTTGCCGCCATGCGCGATGCGCAGGCCAAAGGTGATGCAAAGGCAGTGGCGAGTTACCTTGGCCACGGTTACCGGCATTTTATTGCCGGCGAAGGCCCCTTCGGCTGGGAGCGCTTGCCGCTGGAGGAACTCTATGCCCCTCTGGTTGAGCATCTCGATGGTGATATCACCGTGCGCGTGAGTGAGATGGTGGCGGAGGGCGGTTCCGTCTTTGAGGAAATGGATGTACTGGCCCGCCTCGATGACGGCACGGTGTATAACAACTGGCACTGCTTTATCCATGAGGTACGCAATGGCCAGATCGTGCAAACCCGGGAATACATGGATACCCACCATTTCTGGGTAGTGTTCGCCCGCTGGGCTGAGTGGGGGAAAACTCCGGTGTCACCCATGCGCCAGGCGCGGCGCTCCAATTTGCCTTATATCACCGAAACCATCCAGGCCAGAAATCCGTTCCTCAAGCTCGATAGATGGGAGCAACTACCGCCGGCAAAAATATAACACCAGCAAGCCCTTGAGGCAGGGGGTAGCGGTCAGCAAATACTGCTCCTGTGTGGAAAATCTCCTGTGAAAACTAGCAACAAAGCAGCAGCGGATCTGGAAATGGGGATGCCTGTCTCTTCAGGTATGAGACATCATAAGTTATTGTCAGGTGACGTTGCTGAACAAGCCATATAGAAGATGTAAGAATTTCAAAGCAATTCTCCACTGGGCACAAAAGCCTGTCCAGCTGTTTTTACCATGTAGTAAATGCTAGAGTTCAACGGCTACTATAATCATAAAGAACAGTCCGGTGAGCTTATGGATTTTGAGGATCAACGTCTGCATACGCGCCTCAAGCGCTATCTCTTCCGCCTGCTGAAAAGGCAGGAGGATGTCGAAGACGTAGTTCAGGAGTCATTTCTGAAAGTGTTGGAAGCGGCTTCAAAGGGGGACATCCACTACCCCAAAGCCTACTTGTACCGCACTGCGCGCAATCTGGCGCTGAATAGCCTGACAAAAAAGTCCACCCAACTGACAGATTCTCTTGAGGATTTACTCACCCCGGATGTCTTAGTAATGAGTGGGCTGCTGGAAGATGATCTTGAGATACAGCAGCGCTTTGAATCTTTTTGTCGTGCGGTGCTGACTTTGCCCGAGACGACTCGCAAGGTGCTATTGTTGAGAAAAGTGAATGGCCTTTCACGAAAAGAAGTGGCCGAAGAGCTTGAAATTAGTATCAGCTCTGTTGAAAAGCATTTAGCCAAGGCGCTGGATAGCTGCATCCGATATATGGACATCTGCGGATACCCGCTTGAGGTCAGGCAGCAGGTACGGAAGGAACGATGAAAAACGTAGTGCAATTCCCGGAAAAAGAAACTCTTCAGGACAAGGCCATTCAGTGGCTGGTCAAAATGGAGGATGGCGATTGGACCGAGCAGGATAAGGCCCAATTCCTTGCCTGGCTCGATAAAGATCCACGTCATCGGGAAGCCTTTGTCGGAGTGGCGAGGTTCTGGGGCGAATTGGAAGCGATAACAGTATTGGCTGACTTGATGCCCGAAGAAAAACGCCAGCCGGTTACGAGTCAGGGCAAGAGGTTCAGTCCACCACCCACTTGGTTCAGTCCATGGGGCAAGGCTTGGGCGGCAAGTATAGTGCTGGCTGCCATTTTGTGTGTTGGAGTCTTGCCCGTTATGCTCAAGCAGGCCCCTGTGGATTCTGCCAGTGTAGCAGTTGAATCCGCTGATGTGATCTACGAAACCCGATTGGGAGAGCAGACCAGAGCGGTATTGAATGATGGCTCTATCATGACACTCAATACATCATCGCAGGCAGTTGTTGATTTTGATGAAAATGAGAGAAGGGTCTATCTGGAAAGTGGAGAAGCACTATTCGAGGTCGCAAAAAACAAGAATCGTCCATTTCGTGTGTATGCCGCAAACGGCAGAATTACCGCAGTGGGCACCGCGTTCAGCGTAAGAATCGATAAAGGCCGTGTCGATGTTGCCGTTTCGGAGGGAACTGTCGAAGTGGCTACAGGGCTTGAAATAGCCAGCAAAGCAAAGGCGCAGCCTGCATCCAGCGTAGTGCTAAAGGAAAGGGGGGTAGTCAATTATCGTGATTCCATAGAGCATGTTGAGTATATTGACATCGAGAAAATTGAGCACAAGCTGGCATGGAAAACCGGCAAAATTGCCTTCAAGGGCGAAACCCTTGAGCATGTAATCGCCGAGACTAACCGTTATACGCAACAAAAACTCGAAATTGCCGATCCATCCATAGCGCAAGTGCGCATCGGAGGCTATTTTGATGTCGGTGATATGGATCAGCTGCTAACCCTCTTCAAGGGTAGTTTTGGCATAGAAGTCGTTCACACCAAGGATAATGTGCTTTACCTCGCCTCCACAGCTAGCCTTCCAAAAAGCGATCATTGATGGCCGGAGTCACCACGCTGATCGGCACAAGACATGCTGAATTACCTATTCCAATAAAAAACTGAAATTCCTATGAGGGTTTTTATGGCCGGATTGTCTTTGTATAGGCACATCAAAGATATTGAGGGGTTACATAACGGCCTGAACTGTTCATATAAAAAGTCAAAGTCATTGCTCGCGCGAAAACTTATTTTTCGTTGGCTTTTTTTTGCCGTAATTCTATGGAATCCGGCAGGCTGGGCAGTTGAGCATGTAATCGAGTTTAGTATCCCGCCATCCAATGCGGACGCAGCGCTGAATTTGCTGGCAAATCAGGCGGATGTGCAATTGATGTACCCATACAGCATTGCAAAAAATGTCAAGGTAAAAGGGTTGTCCGGCGCATATACGGCTAGAGAAGGTGTTGAGAAATTGTTGCGTGATACATGCCTCGGTATAGGTTTCCATGCTGATGGGACAATACAAAATAATGTGATAAAGGGAATAGCAATAATGAAATTAAGCGATTGTAAAAAAGTCGGCATATTAACTGCGCTATCAGCTGCTCTTGCGACCATGCTGACACCAAGTACGGTGTCAGCACAGGAAGATCAGTTGACTCGAAGTGGGATGCTTGAAGAAATCGTTGTGGTCGCTCGTCGCACAGAAGAGCGTCTTCAGGATGTACCAATCACTGTAACAGCAATATCTGGTGACTTGATCCGCAGGGCTTCAATAAGTAATGCAACGGATCTTATCAAAGTAGTTCCTACATTATCTGTAGCCCAAAGTTCACAAGGCCCAGGCCAGGGCTATGCGTTGCGTGGAGTCCGAAGTGGTGTTGTTACCTATTTCAATGAAGTGCCTACAGCAACTGTAGCTGTAGATGATCAGATATGGGACTTGGATTCTGTGCAGGCGCTTTCTGGGCCGCAAGGAACATTGTTTGGTCGAAACAGTACTGGCGGCGCTGTCTTATTTATACCTCATAAACCGATAGATGAGGTAGAAGGATTCATAGACGCAGAAGTAGGAAATTATAACCAGCGAAAGATTACAGCTGTTCTTAATACTCCAATCACAGATTCGTTAAGTGTTCGTGTCGGTGCACGAACCGTTCGCCGTGATGGAGTCGTAAAAAATTCTCTTGGTCCAGATTTACAGTCACAAGATCGAAATGCTTATAGAGCATCAGTACTATTCGAGCCCAATGAAATAGTGACAAACTATTTAGTTCTTGATTATGCAGAGCGTGATGAAACACCTTTTGGGCTAGTCACATCAAATGTAACCCCTAATGCAGGGTGTTTCCCGGGGTTGGGCTGTTTTTATGGAAGTGAACTTGCGGAACTTGGTGAGCTTCAAGATCGGCTTGGTCGTAGAAGAATTGCATCCCAATATCCTGCGTCACAAGAAACCAGGCAGTGGGGAGTTTCAAATATTATCACATTGCAACCATCAGACCAGATTTCAATAAAGTACATTTTGGGTGTTAGAAATGATGAGTTTGATCAGTTTAAGAGCCAAACATCTATTAACTTGCCTGCGCAGATTGGACTTAATTCACAGGAGGGAAAATCCAATACACATGAGCTCCAAGTTATAACAGATTTCTTTGATAATAAATTGAATTGGACAAATGGCTTTTTTTATAGCAAGGCAGATAGTGATGCAATAAGTTCGTACCTGTTATTCGGCACTGTAGGGTTACCTTTCGACAATGATAGTAATGTCTTTACAAGCTCAAGCAATCAACGAAAATCAAGGGCAATTTATAGTCAGGCCACATATGCATTTACGGAAAATGTGAATCTGACAGTTGGGCTTAGGTACACAGAGGAGGAGGCTAGTTTGGATCTCTCTTCAGTGGGTCCACAGTTTACATTTGTTGGCCCTCAAGTATGTCGATTGCCAAATGGTCCAGATGTCGATTCAATAAATTGCTTCCGCAGTCTTAGTGATAGATACAATGCAACCACATACAATTTATCAATAGATTACCGTGTTAGTAGCGATTTTTTATTGTATGGAACAATGCGGCGTGGGTTTAATGCGGGAGGTTTCAATTCGTCAGCGCCCCGGGATGTGCAGCCTGGTTCTCCTAGACCGAGTTATGGTCCAGAGGAAATAAATGACTATGAGCTTGGATTCAAAGCAGACTGGTTCGTGGGTTCAATGTTAGTGCGAACCAATCTGGGTCTTTTTTATGCAAAATATCGTGATATCCAACGTGGAGCCGTTGGTATAAGTGATGAAGGAGTCCCCTTCCAAGGTGTTACAACTGGGCCTAAGGCTACGATTTATGGTGGTCAGCTTGAGACGTTGATCAGACCAGTCGATAATTTTTTGCTTCAGTTAAATTACGGTTATCTTAATACTGGGTATGATGAGGCGATTGATGGATTCTCAAAAGGTAATAACTTTTCGCAATCTCCTGAAAATACTGTAAACATTCTAGCTAACTATATTTATCCTGTATCTGTTGGTGGTGAATTCTCTGCAACAGCCTCTTATACCTATCAAAGCAGTATCTCATTCGCTGATGTCACAGAGAATAAGTCCTATGCATTTCAGGGAAGTTATGGTCTCGTAGACTTTAGGCTGGATTGGAATGATGTGGCAGGAAAGCGATTTGATATAGGTTTTTATGTAAAAAATGCAACTGACAAGGCGTATGCTCTGGAAAGAAACGACTTGATATCTGCATTTGGATTTGTGAGTTCAGTTTATAATGATCCTAGAACCTATGGCATAAATTTTAGATTTCGTTTTGGTGATTAAATAAAAGGAAAAAATAATGAAAGCGAAAAAGTATAATCCCAGTCGTTTTGTTTTAATGTTAGTAATATTGCCTCTTACCTTTAATGGAATTTTGCAATCTATAGCCGAGCCAGCAGCAATAGTTTCTACGACTAGCGGTTTATTGAAAGGGCATTCATCAAAGGGAGTGATGTCTTTTTTGGGTATTCCCTATGGCGCTGACACAGGAGGTCAAAATCGCTTTCTTCCACCAAAGCCACCAGAACCCTGGGAAAATGTCAGGAATGCTGAAAAATACGGCCCCCAGTGCTCACATCAAAAACCACCAATGTATGGTGATATTACAAAAATTCTTATCTACTCCGATTTGCCGACCAGTGAAGACTGTCTTTCCCTTAATGTTTGGACTCCAGATGTGAATACTGAAGAAAAGCGTCCAGTTATGGTGTATTTGCATGGTGGCGGATTTTTTATGGGTAGCAGCTCTGATCGATACTATGAAGGTGGCAATCTGGCGCGGGAAAACGATATTGTGGTTGTAACCCTCAATCATCGACTTTCAGTGTTTGGTTACTTTTATCTAGGGCCTGATGCTGGCCCGGAGTATTCAAGCTCGGGCGCCGTAGGTATGTTGGATATTGTTCAGGCTTTGACTTGGGTGAGAGACAATATTGCACAGTTTGGTGGTGACCCAGGGAATGTAACTATTTTCGGTCAGTCCGGGGGCGGTATGAAAGTTAGTACTGTGATGGCAATGCCGTCAGCTAATGGTTTATTCCATAAGGCTATCATCCAGAGTGGCCCGGGTAGATGGCTAAACACACCCAAAGAAGCGAGCAAACTAACAGCGGATATATTGAGAAAATTGAATCTGACAGCTGCTGACACAAAACAACTAGCAGCTATTCCAGCGGATAAACTATTGGATGCTGCTTCTGGCGGAATGCGACTTATACCTGTTATGGGAAACAACGCGATTCCCGTCCACCCCTTCGCAGATAGTGCTCCGGAGCAGTCGGCTAGAATCCCGCTCCTAATTGGTGCAATGAAAGATGAAAGTACTAATTCACTTCTCTCGGATCCAGAGTGGCGAAGCATGGATGAAGGCACGTTGAAACAACGGGTTGCTGCTTTAGTGGGTAAGCAAGATGCTCAAAAAGTCATAGACATGTACCAGAGTTCAGCACCCAATGATCCTCCACAATTTATTTGGGCTAGTATTTTATCTGATTCTGGATTTTTCAATGAAACCTACCCTCTTGCGGATTTGAAGTCAGAACAGCCTTCCAGTGTGTATATGTATCGAGTCGACTGGAGATCGCCTGTGCTTGGGGGAATTATTCGAGCAGCGCATGCCGTGGATTTGCCTTTCGTTTGGGATAATGTTGATGTTTCTGAAGCTCTGGTTGGTAAAGGCCCCGATCAGGAAAGAATGGCGCAAATGATGAGTCGTTCCTTTGCTGAGTTTGCACGTAGCGGGGATCCGAATGTTCCAGGAGTTATACCAAAGTGGCCGGAGTACAACAAAATAGATCAAGCAACTCTTATTTTTGATAATCAGGTTCGAGTAGAAAATAACCCGGATCAGGAAAAGCGGGCATACTGGCAGGCATTTAAGGCTTCATCTGACTAGGGTTTGGCGGAGAATATTATCAAGCTGTTGATAAATAAGGGAGAAATATAAAGCTGCAGGTTCCTACGCCAACAATAGTACGAGTTTGCACTGCACCGATTTACATAACCAGATCAGATAAGTGAAAGTCACAGCCAGGACCCAAAGATAAAGTTGAGTAGCAAGTCATCGCCGCCACGTGTCTGGTTCCGATATCCCCTCTCAGTATAGACTTGCAGGGACAAGCTACTCGCGGCATATTGTGCAGCGAGTAGCTTGTCTTTGCGACGAGTACTGCTGATCATTCTTCCATAACCGAAACGATCGTATCTATATCTGGCAGGTGTCAGGCGGGCCTGTTGGAGGATATATGCTACGAAATCAAATAGTTAGAAGTTTTGTGCAGCTCTCAGAGTCTGGTTTTAAAGTGTTGATTTTTCACTTTGCAAACCGTACAGTTCGGTCAGTTTTGTGCAAACCACGCTCAGCTAAGTCGGGGCATGGGTGCTCAACGCTGTATGTCCTGCATCGATAGTGTCGGGTCGTAAACAGATCCTGGGTCAGTGCCACAACTAGATGGTCAGCAATGCAGGCAGGCTAAATAAATTGGATGTTCTGCGAAATGTTCAATGCAATAAGAATGGAGTGTTCAAAAACCAGGAGAGTTAACTAACTGTTGCTACTGCTGAAGCGAGCAAACATAAAGCATGCCTGTACAGGCAGCGGCTAATACTACAAAAGCGTTACAACAACAGAGGGATGATAATCATGAAAGCACTCAGTTTTACCAGAAAGTCTCTATTTGTATCACTTACCACCGCCATCGTGGCCGCTGTGGTACCACTGCCGGGTATTGCCCAGGACAACGCCGGGCAACCACGGGCGCAAAAACTCGAAGAGATCGTTGTCACCGCCCGGCGCCGTGAGGAAAGCCTGCAGTCGGTGCCTATCACCATTGCCGCTTTTGATCAGCAGAGTCTCAAGGAAAAAGGCATCAACAGCACCCAGGATTTACAGTTTGCGATCCCTGGCGTGTTCTTGACCGGCTCCGGTTCACGTTCCAATACCCTGTATTCCATCCGCGGCCAGTCCAAGCCCTCTGTGGGCCAGGGCGCCCCCGGTGTGGTGACCTACTTTGCCGATGTGCCGCTGCCGGTGAATGCCAGCTCGGTACCCCAGTTTGATATCCAGTCGATTCAGGTACTGAAAGGCCCGCAGGGTACCTTGTTTGGCCGCAACACCACCGGCGGCGCGATTCTGACTTACCCCAACAAGCCCTCCTATGACTTTGGTGGGTATATTGAGGGCGGGGCTGGTGAATATGACTACCGCTCCATGGAGGGCGCGGTCAATATCCCGTTGATTGATGACAAGCTGGCCATTCGCCTTGCCGCCCAGAAGCAGGATCGCGACGGTTACACCAAAAACATCGGCCAGGGGGGCGATCTCGACGAACTGGGTTCCCAGAGCCTGCGCGCGTCGATCCTGTTTGAACCCACGGATCGCATCAGCAACCTGACCGTGATTGATCACCACGAGAATGACGCGTCTACATCCGCTGCGGTGCTGGTGTTTGGTGTGCCATTCCCGGGGCAGGGTGGAACCTGGCTGCGTTTTGATCAGCTGGCGGCTGAGCAGAAGGCAAGGGGGCCGCGCAAGATCGACCTGAACCTGCCGGAAACCGGAGAGGAGTTTACCCAACAGGGTATTACCAACCGTACCGATATCGATTTTGACCGCTTCCAGATCACCAATATCATCGGCTATCGCACCAATGACGTGTTTATCCGCTCGCAGATTGACGGCATGGGTGCTGTGCCCTTCGCCTTCTCTCCAACTGGTCCCATTGCATTTAACGTGCCTATCAATGTGCTGGAAGGTCACCAGCGCCAGGAGTTGAAGCAGTTTACCGAGGAGCTTCACCTCAAGGGTCAGGCATTGGAAGACAAGCTTGACT
This sequence comes from Gammaproteobacteria bacterium BRH_c0, assembly GCA_000961645.1. Classification (GTDB taxonomy): domain Bacteria; phylum Pseudomonadota; class Gammaproteobacteria; order Pseudomonadales; family Porticoccaceae; genus NAT127. Next base: position 41,532 of record LADM01000097.1, read on the forward strand.
GGTTGCTGGGTGTGTTCTACCTGAACAGCGAGCCGGACGGGGTGATGGCCAGTGCCACCGGCTTTTTCAGCCCGACTACCCAGACTTATCAGTTCGTAGAAGACAAGAGCAAAGCGGTTTTTGCCAATATCACCTACGATCTGGGCACCTTTACCGAGGGCCTGAGCTTCAACCTGGGATTGCGCAAAACCTGGGATGAATCGAATGTCTGTGCCGGTACTGGCGAAGCGCCACTGCCAGGCGCCATCGGTCCCACCAAGGCCAGGATTACCAACTGCAGCGCCGCCACCCTGGGCAACTTCAGCGATGTGAGCAGCAAATCCAGTGCCACCACCTGGACGGTGGGTCTCGACTGGCAGGTCAATGACGATATGTTCGCCTATGTAACCTCGCGCAAGGGCTATCGTGCCGGCGGTCTCAATGCGCCCCAATTCTCTGGCGGCCTGATTCCTTACCAGGAGTTCGACCCTGAAGAAACCGTAGATGTCGAACTGGGCCTGCGCACCAACTGGATGGTCAGCGATATGGACGGTCGATTTAACGTGGCCCTGTTCCGCAGTGAGGCGTCGGATGTTCAGGTCAATGGGGCGGGATTAAATACCCAGCTTGCAGTGCCTGGCTGTAATCCTGTGGGTGGCCCGGTGTTTATTGATGGCGACTGCAACACGGCCAATGACCCGGCTCAGGGCTCCATCAATGTCAACGTCGGTGACACCCGAATCCAGGGTGTAGAGATGGAACTGGTCTTTATGCCCAGCGAAGACCTGACCTTCAGTGCCACCGCCACCTATCAGGACACGGAAACCACGGATTATACCGTTCCGCCGGTGTTGAGCGGCTTCTTCCCTGCCAATGAAGTGCCGTTCTTCTACACCCCGCAGAAAACCGCCACTCTGGGTGCACGCTATCTGCTGCCCGTGGATGAGGCGCTGGGTGATATGGTGTTGAATGCCAATTACTACTTCTCTGACAAGGTGGACATGATCCAGTACCAGGCCAAGTCCTACAAAATCACCAACCTGCGTGCTGACTGGCTCAGCATCATGGGTTCCAGTGTGGATGTGGGTCTGTTCGTCAACAATGTGTTTGACGAGGAGGCGGTGGTGGCGCCCGGTGTGCTGTCCTCAACAGCGCCCTTCGGCACGGCGATCTACAACCCGCCGCGCATGTGGGGTATGGAAGTGCAGTACCGCTTTGGTGTGAACTGATCTGGCGTGAGTCAAAATAGCCGGGAAAACTGCGGGTAGCCTTCACGGGTTGCTCGCGGTATCCTGCAAAAAACCTCCTCTCAACGTCATTGCCTGAAAGGATCACAATCATAAATATCATGATGTTCAGACTCGCTCCACCATAAAACCGGTCATAACCGGGGTGGATTACTGGCAACTTCGTCCGTTCCGGGTGATTTGCTGACCTTCCTAATTCCCCAGCGGTCGCGTCTATCGACGAGTTATCGTCGAGATCTATTTCAGGCCCCATTTGCGATGACTCCATTTGGATCCAAAGGGGTTATAACAAAAAAATCAGGCAAAAAAGGCATTTCCGATGGCTGAAATTCTCCAGTTCATTGTTCTCGGTCTCGGCACGGGTGCGCTCTATGCCCTCGGCGCTCACGGGATCGTGCTGATCTATCGCGGTTCCGGTGTTATCAACTTTGCCCACGGTGCCATGGCGCTGTTTGGCGCAGCGGTGTTTGCCGAATTGCGCGATGACCACGGCCTGCACTTTTTGCTGGCACTGGTGCTGGCGGTGGGCGCCACGGCACTGATCGGCTTTTTGATTGATTTTGCCGTGATGCGACGCATCCGCAACGCTTCGCCCCTAAGTCGCCTGGTGGTGACCCTGGCGGTGCTGGCGATTATTGAATCGGCGGTGATGGTGCGCTATGGCTCCGGTCTGCGTTTTGTCGAGAGCTTCCTGCCCAACCACAGCCTGTCCCTGGGCAGTATGTCCATCGGTATTGATCGGGTCTGGATTCTGGTGATCGCTCTGCTGGTCACGGCCCTGTTGTGGGTGCTTTACCGGTTTACCGAATTTGGCCGCCAGACCACTGCCGTGGCGGAGAATGTGCGCTCCGCCTCGGCGGCGGGCATTTCCCCCAACCGGGTCTCGTCCCTCAACTGGATGCTGGGTTCCGGCCTTGCCGCCCTCGCCGGTATTCTGCTGGCGCCGGTGACTGGGTTGATGGCCGCCACCATGGTGCTGTTGATCAATCCGCTGCTGGCAGCGGCCCTGGTGGGTGGCTTTGTATCCTTCCCCCTGACACTGGTGGGGGGGCTGGTGATCGGTGTAGCCCAGGCACTGATTGGCTATTTTGATGCCGGTACCGGCTGGTCTTCGGCCATTCCCTTTTTGGTGATTGTGGCGGTGATGGTGTTCCGTGGCCGCGCCCTGCCCCTGCGCGGCTTTCTCTCTGACCGCCTGCCCAGGGTGGGCGCGGCACGTCCGCCGGGAGTCGTGGCGCTGGCGGGCTTTATCATCACAGCGGTGCTGATTTTTGCCCTGTCGGAAGACTGGGTAAACAGTATTACCGGCACCTTGGTGGCGGCCACCGTGTTCCTGTCCATTGTGGTGGTGACGGGCCTTGCGGGCCAGGTATCCCTGGCCCAGTTCGCCATGGCGGGCATGGGAGCTTTTGTGTCGGCGCGCCTGGCGGCGGTGTACGGGCTGCCATTCCCTGTGGTGTTTGTCATTGCCCTGCTGGTCACCATCGCCGTGGGCGTGCTGTTTGCCCTGCCTGCATTGCGCACCCGCGGGGTCAACCTGGCCATTGTCACCCTGGGCCTGGGGCTGGCTCTCGATAGCCTGGTGTTCAAGAATATCGATTACACCGGGGGCTTTGGCGGCACCCAGGTTCAAACCCCCAGCCTGTTTGGGGTCAGTCTCGATTCCATCATGCACCCTGAGCGCTACGCCCTGTTGGTGCTGGTGTTTTTTACGATCTGCGCCTTGCTGGTGGTCAATGTGCGGCGCGGCATTACCGGTCGGCGCCTGCTGGCTACCCGCTCCAATGAGCGCGCTGCATCATCCCTGGGCGTCAGTGTGATGGGCGCCAAGGTCTACGCCTTTGCCCTGGGGGCGGGTATCGCCGCCACCGGCGGTGTGCTGGGCGCCTTCCGCTACCCCAATGTGCGTTTTGATGCGGGTTTTTCCCCTTTTGAATCCATCCCCGCCCTGATGATGACCTTTTTGGGCGGTATCGGCTTTATCGGCGGCGCCATCATTGGTGGCATGATGTTTTTTGGCGGCATCCTCAACGAGATTTTCTTCCACCTGTTTGATCTCAAGGAATGGCAGTTTATGGCGGTGGGTATCGGCGCCATTGTGGTGGTGCTGGCCCATCCCAACGGCATTGCCGAAGTTTTTGCCGGGCTCGGCGATCGCCTGCGCCGCAATAGGGGCTCCCAAGTAGGTGCCGCTACTGCCCAAGCTGATGCCAGTCCTGTCAAGCAGGCCCCGCGCTGCGCACCCAAAACCCTGGCGATTGACAGCCTGACCGTGCGCTTTGGCGGCCTGGTGGCCCTCAACGAGGTGAGCTTTGTGGTGGAGCCGGGCCAGGTGGTGGGCCTGATCGGACCCAACGGCGCCGGCAAAACCACCCTGATCGACGCCGTAACCGGCTTTACCCCCGCCAGCGAGGGCCGTGTCAGCCTCGACAGTGCCGACTATACAACCCTGTCACCCATGGAGCGCGCCCGTGGCGGCTTGGGCCGTTCGTTCCAGAGCCTGGAGTTATTCGATGATCTGACAGTGGCGGACAATATCCGCGTCGCCTGTGATTCCCGCGCCCGCAGTCACTACTTTGTGGATCTGGTACGGCCCCGCAGCGCCCCCTTTCCGCCCGAGGTGCAGCACACTATCGATGCCTTTGAACTGGGCGCCCATCTCAACCAGTACCCACAGGAGCTGAGCTTTGGCCAGCGCCGCCTGCTGGGCCTGGCCCGGGCAGTGGCGGGCAATCCGTCGGTACTGCTGATGGACGAACCCGCAGCCGGTCTCGACAGCAGCGAAACCCGCGAGCTGGGCGAAATCATCCGCTGGCTGGCCCGTGATCGCGGCATGGCGATCCTGCTGGTGGAACACGATATGGGGCTGGTGATGGATGTCTGTGACAGGGTGGTGGTGCTCGACTTCGGCAACAAGCTGGCTGAAGGATCACCCGCCGATATCAGCCGCGATCCGGCGGTGATCAAAGCCTACCTGGGAGGGCACAGTCATGAGTAACTATCTGTTGGAAGCCCGCCAGCTGAGTGCCGGTTATCGGGGCCAAGCGGTGGTACACGATCTCGCTCTGCAAGTGGCGCCCGGTGAGATTGTCTGTCTGTTCGGCCCCAATGGTTCCGGCAAGACCACTAGTCTGCTCACCTTGGCAGGTGAACTGCCCCCCATTGCGGGTTCAACCTGGCTGCTGGGCGCTGAATGCAAGGCACCCCTCTACGAGCGGGTACGCTCTGGCCTCAGTATTATCACCGACGAGCGCTCGCTGATCTTCGGCCTCAGCACCCGCGACAACCTGCGCCTGCGGGGCGGCTCAGTGGCGGATGCCATCGCCCTGTTTCCGGAGCTGGAACCCCACCTGTCGCGCCAGGCGGGGCTGTTGTCCGGCGGTCAGCAGCAGATGGTGGCCATGGCTCGCAGCCTGGCGGCTCGCCCCAAAGTGCTGATTGCTGACGAACTGTCGATGGGGCTGGCGCCGCAAATCGTGTCGCGCTTGCTGGCGAGCCTGCGCCAAGCCGCTGATCGCGGTGTGGGGGTGCTGCTGGTGGAGCAGCATGTCTCCCAGGCCCTCAATGTCTGCGACCGGGCCTATATACTCAATCACGGGCGGGTGGTGCTGTCTGGGAGTGCTGAGGAATTGAAGCGCCAGTCCGCCGATATCGAAGCGGCCTACCTGTTTGGCCACCAGGCCGCCGAAAAAACCGAATCCTGAGGATATCGCCATGAGAAAAACCATATTGCATCAATCAGGGCTTGCCACTGCCCTCGCCCTATCCATGCTTGCTGGCTGTGTCGACGAGGGCTCAAAAAGCTCGGGCAGCGACAGCGAGGATGCCATCCGTCTGATGTATATCGGCCAGATTACCGACACCGCCAATGCCACTCCGATGCCGGAAGCGGCAGACGGCGTGCGCGCCGCTGTGGCCAGTATCAATGCTACTGGCGGCCTCAACGGGCGGTTGCTGCGGGTAGATATCTGCGATGACAAGAACGATGCCAACGAGGCCACCAAGTGTGCCCGCAAGGCGGCGCGGGATGGCGTGGTGGCCACGGTGGGCAACTCCAGCAATTTCGGCGATATGATCATGCCGGTACTGGAGAAGGCGGGTATTCCCAGCATCGGTCACAACCCCATCATGCCGCGGGATTTCGCCAGCTCTGCTGCCTTTCCCCTGCAGACTGGCTCCCCCGGCACAGTGGCGGGGGCGGCGAAGATGCTCGCCAATCAGGGGGTCAAGCGCATTCGCCTGGCGGCGGTGGATAGCCCAGCTGGCGCCTCCGGCGAGCCCTTTGTGCGGGCGGGCATCAAGGGTACAGACAGTGAACTGGTGGGCATGACCCTGGTGCCCTTGGGGGCGCCGGATTATTCCATCTATGCTCAGGCAATTTTCCAGGACAGCGATGGTGTGATCCTGGGCATGAATGCCGACCAGGCGGCGCGCACCATTACCGCCCTGCGCCAAGCCGACCCCAGCAAACCCATCGCCGTGACCATGGCATCCCTGCCCCCGGCCACTATCGAACAGCTGGGCGCCGCTGCCGAAGGAATACTGGTGGCCACCCCCTTTCGCCCCATTACCGCCGGTGGCGAGAGCATCGAGCGCTTTCTTGCCGACATGAAGGCCGCGGCGCCGAATGCAAAGCTCAACGGCTTTTCATTGCAAGCCTGGTTGGCAGTGCAGACTGTGTACGAAGTGATGAAAGACACTCCTGCTGAAGAGATAACCGCTGCCACGGTCAAGCAGCGCATGGAAAATCTCGAGGGTTTTGTGGTGGCCGATGCCCTGGCGCCACTGACCACTACGGTGGAAAAAACGACCCCCTTCAACCGCCTGTTCAACAGCACCGTGCTGTTTGGCAAGGTAGTGAATGGCGAGATTGAGTTACTTGATCCGCAGTGGCAGGAAGTCAATCTCAACGAATGATCAAAACCCGTAATTCAGAGGACGAAAGCAATGACTGAACGGGATATAAAAAATAAAAACTTTGTCTTTATCGGCGGCTCCGAAGGTATGGGGCGCGCCGCCGCCCTGGCGCTGGCAAAACGCGGTGCCTCTGTTCTGATTGTCAGTCGTGGCAAGGAGGCAGGCAATGCGGCGGTCGCCCAGGCAAAAAGTGCCGGTGCAACATCGGCGGATTTCCTCGCTGCTGACCTGTCAACAATTGCTGGAATCAGTGCGGCTGCAGAGGGTATAAAAGCCTGGCAATCTGACATTCACGGGCTGATGCATACCGCCATGTCGGCGTTCAACAAACGCATTGTGACTGAGGACGGACTGGATTTCGCTTTTGCCCTTCAATACTTTGCCCGCGCGGCTCTCAACCGTTTATTGATAGATAATCTCGCCGCTTCCGGGGATGGGCGGGTCGTTCAGGTCGCTGGTAACGTGAGTGAGGGCATGGCTGGCGTTGATCTCAATGACCTGCAGTTCGAGCGCCGCAAATGGTCTTTTTTTAAATCCATCCTCGGCACCCATCACCTGGGATTTCTCCATATCCAGGAAGCGACAAAACGCTGGGCCGACCTGCCTGTGTCCCTCAGTGCCTGTTGTGTAGAGTCGGTCAAAACCAAGGCGATGCAGGATCCGGCGATGCCCTTCATCATGCGCTTGATGGGCCGCTTTGGCACAAGCCCGGAGCTGGCAGCCAGGAATGCGGTGACAGTGCTCACCGCGGCTGATCCTGCCGTTCTCAAAGGCGCGATTGTGCGCAAGTCGAAAGAATATAAACCGGAAAAACTGCAGCTTGACGCTGCCGATGCGGCAAAACTCTGGGATATCACTACCGAGATCGGAAAGAACCGGGGGATGGTGTTGTCCTGATTTATCAGGTTAGTGGTTGCGGCTGGTGCTGCGCCTTGTCAACGGCTTGCGTAATGGGACATAAATACCGCCACTGCGTCCTTTGCCTCGGCGGTTATTTTTTTTGCGCCAGGTGGCGGGGATACATTGAATTGCACTTCGCGGTAGATGCCGGATTGGCACAGGCCCAATAAAATTCTCGCGGCTTTCATCGGATCATCCTTGCGCAACTCGCCGATTTCCATTGCATGACTGATATAGCCAGAAAGGCGTTTGACGCCAAATTCCGGGCCGCTAAAAAAGAATGCTCTGCCAATAGCCGGGAATCGTTCTGACTCGGCAATGACCAGTCTGTGCAGGGCGAGATCGGTTTTTGACAGAATGGCGCGCAGAAAAAACTGGCAGAATTTTGTCAGCACCTCGACTGGATTGCCGCCTGAGTCGATGGCGCTGAATGCCTTTTGTGAATGACTTCCAAGAAAGAATTCAATGCAGGCCAGGAACAGGTCTTCCTTGGATTTGACGTGGTTATACAGGGTTCCCTTTGAACCGCCAACCCGTTCGGCAATGGTGGCCATCGAGGTATTGGCGTAGCCGTTTTCGAGAAAAGCATCGAGCGCTATGGTCAGGATGCGCTGATGGCGCGCAGTCTTTTTCCTGCTGGCGTTGGTTTGTTCCATATGCAACCCGGTTATATTTGTGATGTTGCTGGCGATCCTATAAGTCAGCCTGTTGGCAGTCAAGCTGGATATTGGCGCGCGGTTTAGTCAGGCCAGCCAGCCTTGACAGAGAACCAATATTAACCGTACAGTTCGGTCAAAATAAATTCATTTGCCACCGTCTGCAGAGGTAGACTTTAATTCGGGACATCGATGATGTTGCATCCTGATTTGGCAGCACAGCCGATACAAGTAGCCGCCGTTGCAACAGTGGGTGCTCAGTCACTGAATAGCTGGCATTGCCAACACTTGCTGTGCTTGAAAAGCCCGTTCCGGCCGTTGAGCTATTGTTCAGTGGGTAAATATTCACCAGTTAACAATTTGAAACTGTAAATTCTCTGGCTAACGTCCTGCAGCTTGGCTGCAATATGTAGGCAAAGATAATCCCTGGAGTAATGATCATGTCGTTTGCATTTCCCAAAACCCCGAGGCCGGATCATGTTCCCGAGAATCTGGTTCTGCCGTTCCCCTATATTTTTGGCACCACCACCAAGGCCGACCCGTTTAATGAACTGGCGGCCAGTGTCCATACCTATCCCGATATTTTCTACGCCGAGCACGCCTATCCGGGTGGCACACCGGCGTGGATATTGCGCCGTACCGAAGATCTGCGCGCCATGTATTTCAATACCGAGCACTTCTCCAGCAAGGGCTTTTCTCCCTTTGCCATGCTGATCGGCGAAGACTGGAACCTGATGCCGGCGGAGATGGACCCGCCCGAGCACGGCGCCTACCGCGCGCTGGTCAGCCCGCTCTTTACCCCCGCAGCCATGGCCAAACTGGATGACCGCATCCGTCAGTATGCCCGCGAGTATGTGCTGGGTTTCAAGGACAAGGGCGAGTGTGAATTCATGGCGGATTTCGCCTTTGAATTCCCTATCAAGGTCTTTCTGGAGCTGATGGGTTTACCGCTGGACATGACACCGCTGTTTCTGGAATGGGAAACCAACCTGCTGCACAATCACGACATGTCGCAGATAGCCGCTGCGGCTCGCAAGGTGGTTGACTACCTGCGCGAACAAATCGAGGACCGACGCCACAATCCTCAGGATGACCTGATCACCTTTGCGGTTCAGGCCAGTTTTCAGGGCCGCCCTCTCAACGATGCCGAGCTGGTGGGCTTTACCTTTAACCTGTTTATCGGCGGACTGGATACAGTGTCCACCCACATGGGCCTGCAATTCCTCCATCTGGCGCGACACCTGGAGCACCAGCAGGAGCTGCGCGATAATCCTGCCCTCATCCCCCAGGCCATCGAGGAGCTGATGCGCGCCTACCCGGCGGTCACCACCTTCAGGACCTGTGTGAAGGAAACCGAGATCAAGGGCGTCAAATTCATGCCCGGAGATAAGGTGGCCATGTCCACCACCCTGGTGGGGCGCGACCCGGAAGAATACGACAACCCCGGCAAAGTGGACTTCCATCGCAAGGCGCGTCACCTGACCTTTGCCTTTGGTCCGCACCTCTGTGTCGGGATGCATCTGGCGCGACGCGAAATGCGTATCGCCATGGAGGAATTCCTTGCCAATATTCCCGAATTCCGCCTGCCGGAAAATTTCGAAGTGGAGTATCACCTGGGTATGGTGCAGCCAGTGACCCTGCCGCTGAAGTGGTGATGTAAAGAGTATTCAGAAAAGTCCGACACCCACATCGCCCGCCACATAGGCGATGTGGGTTATTGGCTGCGAGCCATGGCGTTGATGTCGGGTCGAACATCCAAGCCAAAATTTAGTCGATGGTATCGCCGCCCCGTCCAGACGCAGCTGTCTGCACATCGACACCCATTTTCTGGGTGAGATCGACCATATCGAGATATTCCCGCCACTCCTTGATCAAACCCTGTTCGTTGAGCACATACACCGCCACCATATGGTGGGGCGCATCGCGCCCGTACAGCATTGCGTCATCCTTGCGCTCGGTCATCACCACAGTGTCGCTGGAGGTGATATTGATGATGTTGCACTTGTTGTTGCGCATAAAACTTTTCTGGCGCTCCAGCTCGGCGCGAATATCAGCTTTGCCCTTGATAACGGGACCGCCTGGCACCCACAGCTGCCACTCCACATCCTCCGCCATCATCGACACAATCCTGTCCACATCGGCGCGGCTGTCGTAGGAGCCGTCGCCAAAAAGCTGGCAAAACTCGCGGATAAAGTCTTCCTGTTTTTGTCCCATCAATTATTCCTCATTAATGATCTGGTTATTATCGAGTCGGGCATAGGCAGCGATCAGCAAACAGCCATAAAAATACTCTTTGAAATTAGCGGCACGATCCAAACCCATGCGCTTCAGCCCGGAGGCTACTTTTACATTGATCCTTGATGGCAGCAATCCTCTGATAGCCAATTGTGCCAGCCGCCAGCGGGAATGGGATGCCCCTTCGATGATTTTCAGCACCTCAAGCAACTGCTGTTCTGTGAGGGTGAAATCCGTGCCAAAGGGGTAGGGTTGTAACAGCGGGCGGAAAGCGTCGGCTGAGAGTATCGATTCAATCCGCTCCGGGGTGTTGTGCTGGTATGCTTCGGGAATCTGGTAGTCTGCGGCAATTTTCCCGGCTTTTTTTGCTGTTTCCAGCAGCTCCGACTGAAAGCGCGAATCGGTGACCGCCAGCATGGCGGCAATCACTGCGCTGTCGGTTTTGCCGCGCAGGTTGGCAATGCCGTATTCGGTGACGACAATGTCGCGCAGATGGCGCGGCACCGTGCAGTGGCCATAGGACCAGCGGATATTTGACAGGGTTTTGCCGTTACTCTTGCGGGTAGCGGCAATGGTGATAATGGAGCGCGCGCCCTCCAGGGCAAAGGCCTGGGAGGCAAAGTTGTACTGGCCGCCCACACCGCTGACCACCTGGCCGTTTTCAAGCCCGTCCGAGATCACCTCCCCCAACAGGGTCGCCATCATGCCCTTGTTGATAAAGCGCGCAGCGTTGCGGCCCCGGCGCTTGTCCTCCTCATCACCGTACAGATCGTTGACGTAACTGACCGGGCGCATGGCAAATTTGTCGCGTTCGACCGGGTCCATCTCCCGCAGGCGCCGGTAGAGCACTTTGGGGCCGAGAAAAAAGGCCGCGTTGAGCACCTTGCCATCCACCTCGCGGCGCAGGATGCCGGCGTCGTAGAGGTCGAGAAAGGTATCCACCAGCATTTCACTCAGGCCGTGCAGGCCTTGTTCAAAGGGGGCTAAGTCAAACGGGGCCAGTTCAGTGCCCGGCCCGGTGTGGCGGTCAGGGGTAAGTGCTTTCACCAGGGCGCGGAAGGCAGCATTGTCGCGATGCCGCAGGATCAGGCACTGGGCCACGGCATCACCCACCGAGCCGATGCCGATTTGCAGTGTGCCGCCGTCCTTGACCAGGCGGGCGATATGCAGGCCGGCGGCATATTCGCTGATGGGCACCGGGGTTTTCGGCGGCGCCACCAGGGAAAACTGGCAGGCGGGGCTGTCGAGCATGGCGGCGAAATCCTGCGTCGCAAACAGCGCCTCTCCCGCCATAAAGGGCAGTTCGTCGTTGACCTGCCCGACAAACATAAAGTCCGCCTTGCCTGCTCGGCGGGCGGCCAGCATGTCGCTGGTCATATCGGCATTGCAGCTGGCACTGTAGCGCTTGTTGCCAGTATCGTCGTTGTCTTGTGCCACCAGCTGTGCCAGCACATTGACGCCCCGCTCCAGCAGATAGCCCAGGGCATGGGTGTAGTTGGCGCAGATATGGTCTTGCTGGGCCGATGCCACCCCCAGCTGGCTGCCAGCCAGAAAGAAAAATTCCTCAACGCGGATATTGGCGGGCAGGGCATTGCCCTTGCGGGCCTCGGCGTAGTGCAGGGCCGGGTAATCCCCGTAGAGGCGCTCCAGCACCGGCGCCAGGAAGCGTTTTTGCAAATCCGCCTTGAAGACGGGTTTTTCCAGTGTCAGGGCGGTGAGAATGGTCAGCGACAGGGTGTTGTCCGCCGCCACCCGGTCATAGAGGGCATTGGCGATATGGTTGGCCTTGCCCAGCCCCAGGGGCAGGGCGAGCACAATACGCGGGCCAACCTGGCGGATAATGTCGTCCGCCAGCACTGCCGGGTCGCTGTAGAGCGGTAAAGTGGTTGTCTGTGTCACTGAAGCGTGCGCCATCCCGGGTCAGGGCTGAATCGGTCGCCCTGTTCGGCGGCCAGTGTTTGCAGGGCGTTGACAACATCGTCGATACCCCGCTGCCGGGCATAATGCAGGGGACCGCCGCGAAAGGGCGCAAAGCCGGTGGCGAAGATGACGGCGCCGTCCAGTACGTCTTGCTGCTGTCCAGCGCTGGCATCCACCACCTGTTCGCGCAAACAGCTGACGCAGGTGTTGAGCAGGGGCAGTATCAGGCGGTCTGTCAGGCTGTTGTCCTCATCCACGCCGGGATCATTTTTTTTGTCGGCGGAGCCATTGCTCCACGAGTAAAGCCCTTGGCCGGATTTGCGGCCGGTTTCCCCGGCTTCCACTTTTTTGCGAATCCATTGCGGCACCGCAGGCATCTTTCCGTCGAGCTGGTCGGCGAGCATATCCGCCACTGCGATACAGATATCGAGCCCCACCTGGTCGGCCAGTTCCACCGGCCCCATGGGCATGCCGAAATCAATGGCCGCCTGGTCGATGGTCTCGGCATTCACCCCTTCATCCAGCAACAGCATGGCTTCCAGCAGGTAGGGGGTCAGCACCCGGTTGACGAGAAAGCCCGGCGAGCTGTTCACCGGGGCGGGCAGGCGACTGATGGTGTCGATAAAACTCAGGGCACGGGTTCGACAGCTGTCATCAAGACCATCGTGGCTGACCAGTTCCACCAGCTGCATCTGCGCTACCGGATTGAAAAAGTGCAGGCCCAGAAAACGCGAGGGGTTGGTCAGTTCGGTGCGCAAGTCTTCGAGGGGAATGCTGGAAGTATTGGTGGCAAGAATGGCGCTCGGCTTCATTTTTGCTTCCAGCTCGCGGTAAACGGCAGCCTTGATGTCGGCCTTTTCCGGCACCGCTTCGATCAGGATATCGGCGTGGCGGGCGCCGTCACCGGCCAGGTCGGGAATCAGGCGGTCTAGCACGGCGCGCTGCTCGGTGCCGCTCAGGTGCTTGCGCTTGCACAGGGTTGCAGCGCGGGCGATGGCGGCGGCGATCATCTTTGGTTCGCGGTCGGCGAGGGTAACCTTCAAGCCGCTAAAGGCGCACCAGGCGGCAATATCGCCGCCCATGGTGCCTGCGCCCACCACATGGACATGGCGGATATCGGGATCGGTTGCAGCGACTGCATGTCCATCGGAGGCCAATTTTTTGAGCTGCTCGCGCAGGAAAAATACCCGAATCAGGTTTTGCCCCGTCGGCGAAGTTACCAGCCGGGCGAATGACTGGATCTCGGCAGTTTGCATGGCCTTGTGGTCACTGCCCTGCTTGTTGCCTTTTCCACCCAGCTCGCGCCACAGCTCGATCAGGGCAAAGGGCGCGGGGTAATGGCGACGGTCTGCCTTTTTGGCCGCTTCCTGCTCCATCCGCCGGGCAGCCATTGCGCGCACAGGGGAAAGATTGAAAATTGGCGAAAACCAGGGCGGCCTGGCAGCGGGCAGTTTGCCTGCCGCCATATCGGCCACGGCATTGAGCACATGGCGCTCCTCGGTGACGGCGTCCACCAGCCCCAGACGGTTGGCTTTGGCGGCAGGCACGGTCTTGCCGGTCAGCATCAGGGTCATGGCCTCGACCGGGTTGATCAGGGCTGTGGCGCGAAACGTACCGCCCAGCCCCGGATGCAGCCCCAGCAATACCTCCGGGAAGCCAAAGGTGGCACCGGCAATGGCGATACGCTGGTCGCAGGCCAGGGCCAGTTCAAGGCCGCCCCCCAGGCAGGGGCCGTGGATTACCGCCAGGGTGGCAACGGGCAGTTGTGACAGGCGGTCGACAATGGCGTGGGCGCGCTGGAGTCGCTGGGCTACTGCGGCACTGTCTGTCTCTCCCCGGAACATGCCCACATCGGCGCCGACACAAAAGCCCGAGGCTTTGGCTGAGCGCACAACCAGTGCCCTGGGGCGGTCGGTCTCCAGGCCGGCGAGAATGGTGTCGAGTTCCTCCAGCACGGCCTCATCGAGGCTGTTGGCGCTTGAGCCCTGTTTGTCGAACACCAGCCAGGCGATAGCGGCGTCATCACGAGTCAGGGTCCAGTGCTTATTGGGGTGGTCGTCGCTGCTGGCAACCGGTCCCAACTCAAGGCGCTTGCTGTCCAGCACAGCGAGGATATCCACAGTTTTGCTCGTTTTCATTTACACCGCCTCCAGCAACATGGCGCCGCCCTGGCCGCCGCCGACACACTGGCTGGCGATGCCGCGTTTGAGCCCCAGCCGTTTGAGGCTGTTGGCCAGATGCAGGACGATGCGATTGCCGCTGGCCGCCACCGGGTGGCCGAGGCTGATAGCGCCGCCGTCGATATTGAGGCGCTCCGCCGCGATGGCGCCCATGGCGCTGTCGAGGCCAAGCACGGTGCGGCAAAATTCATCGCTTTGCCAGGCGCGAAGGCAGGCCAGTACTTGGGCGGCAAAAGCTTCATTGATTTCCCACAGGTCGATATCGCCGAGGCCGTAGTCGCCGCGCTTGAGCAGTTCGGTGGCGCTCAGCACCGGGCCGAGCCCCATAATGGATGGGTCGAGGGCCGACCACTGGCTGTCGACAATGCGCGCCATGGGTTCCAGTCCGTGGCGTTCCACTGCTGTCTCTGAGGCCAGTACCACCCAGCTGGCACCGTCGGTGACCTGGGAACTGTTGCCCGCCGTTACCACACCCCAGGGTTTTTCAAATACCGGCTTGAGGCCCTCCAGCCGCGCCGCCGTGGTATCGGGCCTGACGCCGTTGTCAGCGTCGTAGCATTCGCCGCTGGTGGCAAAGGCCGGGGTCAGCTCCTCTTTCAGCCAGCCATTTTCCTGGGCTTGCGCCAGGCGCCGGTGACTTTGCGCGGCGTACTCGTCTGCCGCCGGGCGGGAGATATCAAACAGATGGGCGAGCACTTCGGCAGTCTGTCCCATATTGAGATCCACCACCGGGTCTGTCAGCCCCTTCAACAGGCCGATCACCGGCGCGAAAAAGCCGGGCCGCACCCGGCTCAGCACCTTGATGCGTTGGGGCAGAGTCTTGGCGCCATTCAAGGCGGCAAACCAGGCGGTTGCCTGCTTGTTGAAATACAGCGGCGCATGACTGAGGGATTCACTGCCCCCTGCCAGAACCAGGTCGGCCTCCCCCCCGCGGATGGCCTGACAGCCACCATCGATGGCCAACATGCCGGAGCCACAGTTGATCTGCACCGTGTGGGCAGGCATCGCGGCTCCCATGCCCAGCCGCAGGGCGGCAATGCGGGCAGGGTTCATCTCCTCCGCCAGCACATTGACACAGCCGAGAATCACCTGGTCGAAGCAATCGGCTGAAAAAGGCTGGCGCAACAACAGGGGTCGGCCACACTGCACGGCCAGGTCAACGGGGGTGAAAGGACCGGGGGCGCCCGCCACCTTGAGAAACGGGGTGCGGGCGCCATCGACGATATAAACGGGGCGATGTGGAGGCCTGGTAAGGCTGATAACGCTTCTCCCTGGGAGTTGGTCTGCCTCTTATGCGGCAATCGTAAAACGAATTATTCGACGATCAGCTTGCCCTTCATCACCGCCCAGTGGCCGGGGAACGAGCAGAAAAAGGTGTAATCACCGCCTTTTTCCAGCGTTGATACGTCAAAGGTGATGCTGGTGCTCTCACCGCCACCAATCATATCGGTATGCAGCAGAACCCGTTTGTCACCGGGTACCAGATATTCGTTGTCCAGCCCCTGTGTCATACCCTCCTGGGCCACGGCCTGGAATTGGTCGCTGTCAGTGACGACCCAGTTGTGACCCATTTGCGCAACCGGGAGCTTGCCGGTGTGGGTCAGGGTCAGTTTGACCTGTTGGCAATCAGCGCCAATGGTCAGTTCTTTCTTGTCGAACTGCAGCTGGTCGTTGGCGCTGATCTCGAGTTCACAGTCGTTCGCCAAAGCCTGGCCGGCAAACAGCAGGGTGGAGAGGGCAAGAAAAAGTCGCAGTTTCATGGTGTGATTCCCTGGTTGTCGTGAAGATGAATAAAAACGCGGTCTGGCGTCGTGCGATGGACAGGTTCATCATAGAACAGCCTTGCTGAGTCCACCACTCAGGGTTCGACAACGCTGATCGCGCAGATACTCCCCGAGATTGCCAAATGGCTGCAAAACGCCGGGCGAGGATTGCCGGGAGCGTGGTCCGCGGCCTTTTAATACAGGTGTCTTGGTGATACAGTGCCTTAAAAAAGTACTGCTAGTAAAGGCTGGTTCTGGCACCCCCAACAGCAAGCTGCTCGCGCAGGCTGCCTTGCTCAGAATCCATACATCAAGGCAGCCTCAAGGCAGGAAAAACACCGGCGCCTGATCACACCCTGGCGACCAGGTGCAGACCAATAACAACACTCGAATCAACAACAGGTAATCAATGATGAACAGCAACGCCGCCAGGGATGTGTCTGTCCTGTGGGAAGCCTTTTGCGACAATATCAAGAACGCCGGAATGGATATCCTCGCTTCCGCCGAGGGACTGGATGATGTTAACCAGGCCGAAGGCCTGCGCTACCTCACCCGTCTGCTCAAGGGCAGCTTCGAAAAATTTGTTGAGTTTGCCGACCCTCTCGATCCGGTCATTTTCAAAATGTGCGATGAACGCTCCGGCTACGGTGGCGACAACCCGGACAACATCTATTCCGCCAGCCCCATCCAGGCCGGTCAGGTGTACGAGATCACTGGCAATCGCGGCAACATCTTCCAGTTCAACTTCAATATGTTCAAATTTGGCACCAACAGTCAGTACGAATTGCTGGGGCAGCTCCACGACAAGCAGCTGCACTTTGATGAGCAGGGCAATTTCACCATTTTCCTCGGTGGCGAGCCGCTGGACCACAACTGGCTGCCAATCCCCGAAGGCGCTAATCAGATCATGCTGCGCCAGACCTTTTGCGATCGCAGCAGGGAGCAGGAGGTGACCCTGAAGATCCGCCTGGTGTCGGATTCTGCGGCTATTCCGCCTCTTGGCCTCGACAGCATGATTCGCAAGCTCAGTGGCGCGGAGGACTTTTTCTGCAAGACGGGCCGCATGATGCACGGCTGGTCAAAAGACTTTACCCGCTCGATGAACAGTCTGCCCCTGACCGATCCTCAGTTTATTGCCGAGGGCGGCGGCGATCCCAGCGCCTTCTTTTATATCTCCTCCTGGAGGCTGGAACCGGGTCAGGCGCTGCTGGTGCATATCCCGGAATTTCCCGAAGGCAAGCTGTGGAATCTGGCGCTGTTCAACTTCTGGTTTGAATCCATGGATTATGTGAATTTCCGCATTCACACCAATAACCGCATCTGTCACATCAACGTTGACGGCAGCGTCACCCTGGTGATCGCCAATGAAGATCCGGGTGTCGATAACTGGCTCAACGCCACCGGTCATGTGCAGGGCAATATGGTGATGCGCGCCTGGAGTGGCGGCGTGCGGCCCGTTGATCCACAAACTGAATTGGTGGATATCAACAGCGTCGACTGGGCGCAAAAATTCCGCCGCTGGTCCTGACCTGAACTTTTCACCTGAAACCACATAAAGACAAGAGTGAATCATGCAAACCTACAGCCTGAACGCCGAAGAAATTTTTGCCACCGCTGCCCGTGAAGCGGGCCTTGAGAAATATGCCGATGACGGCATGCGCCAGCGCTTTTACGACTTGATGCAACTGTTCAATGATTTTGGCCGCATCCCGGAACCCGCCTATGCCGATGCCGTGGCTGAAATCAAACGAGTGGTGGGACTGCGTCTGAAACTGGCCCGTGACTGGAGCGAGCACCCGGAAATCCTCGAAGGCAAAATCGAGCAGCCCTTTTTTGTGATCGGCAATGCCCGCGCCGGTACCACCTTTGCCCAGTCGATCCTCAACCTGGATGAAGGCCACCGCACCCCCTGTTACTGGGATACCCGCAACCCTTCACCGCCACCCGGGCTTGATCCTGCGGCGGATGCGGCGGCCCATGAAGAGGCGAAAGCCTTTATCAATTTTATGGTGAGCAGCTCGCCAGGCCTGCTGCCCTCGCACCCCTATTTTGACCAGGAAGGCTATACGGAAGCAGAGGACGAATTTCCCTATTCCATCGATTTCAGCATGGCCTACCCGCTGCATTACATGAAGGTTCCCACTCTTCCCCAGTGTCTGCCGCCTAAGGACCCGGTCCAGGCCCTGCAATTCCACAAAAAAATGCTGCAGCAATTTCAGTGGAAAATGCCCTGCAAGCGCTGGGTGGGGAAAGGCATTATTCACCAGTACATCATGCCTTCGCTGCTGGAGGTCTACCCCGATGCGGTGTGTTTCTGGATGCACAGGCCGCCGGAGGAATACATCGCTTCGCTGCTGGAACTGCTCGAACTGCAATACAAACCCTTCAATGGCGATCTCTACAATGTTCAGTCGGAGGCCATGGTTGAGCAGCTGAAAGCGGGCATCGATTTTTTCATGAGCCAGCCCAGCATTGACGACTCCCGGGTACACCATATCCGCTTCCGCGATTTTGTTGCCGACCCTGCCGCAGTGATCGCACCCATCTATGAAAAAAGCGGCGTGCCCTTCACCAAATACTTTGAGAAGCGCATCAAGGATCGCATTAGCGATCCGGCATTTCGGGCCGATCGCCACGGCAAGTTTGTCTATTCACTGGATAAGTTCGGTTTGACCAAGGAGGGCTTGCGCAGCCAGTTTGCCGATTACTGCGAACGCTTTGAGCTGTAAATTTTGCCTGGCAACCGCATAGAAGGAACAGGTTATGTCCACCGATAAACGCTCTGCAGCTTCGTCTGCCACCAGGGATGTTGCCGCTTCAGTGCTCGCCACGCCGCAACAGCGGCTGGTGGAGGAGCGCGCCCTTGCCATCGCTGGCAGGCTGGAGATGGCGGCTGCAAAAGATCGCATCACTGCCCTGTTCAAGGCCGACCGCAACGCCAGGCTCGGCAACCAGGATGGCTTGATTGCCCAAAGCGCCGCTGAACACTGCCAGCACGCCGCGATGATCGCTGCCGGAGAAACTCCCCTCAGCCCCTGCTTTGTGTGGACCATTGCCATGGCCCACCAGTGGCTGGGGATCGATATGCCGGGCAGCCGCATCGGCCAGGACAACCCGGATAACGTCTATCGCTTTGCCAGTGTTGATGCCAGTCAGCGCTATATCCTCAGCGGACAGTTTGCTGATCAGCCGCCCACGGATTTCAGCCTCTGTTCCCTCCCCGCCCATGTTGGCGAAGGCATCGCCGCCAATGTCTGCGGCATTATTACCCGCGACACCATTGATGTGGATGGCGATGGGCGGTTTGAGATTGTGGTGGACAGTACCCCTACCGAGGGGCGGCGCAATCACCTTTGTATCGCCAGGGCGAAAGTGCTGATGGGCAGGGATACCCTGGCCGACTGGGGTGTGGAGCGCCCTGCGCACTTGTCTATCAAACTGGTTGATGCTGAAGCTGTCGACGATTTTGATATTGAACAGGCCAGCGTGCGTGCTGCACAGCTGGCCTTTACCATCGCCGAGTTTTTCCTGCGAGTGGTGCAGCATGGCATGTGCGAGGTGGAGCCGGTGAATACCATTCCACCACCGGTTGCCTCCGCCGGGCGCGGCGGGCTGGTAACCCAGTCGGCCACCCTCGGTTACTACCAGCTTGCCGAGGGTGAGGCCTGGGTGATCAGTATCGACATGCTCGGTGCCCGTTATCTGGGTGTGCAGTTGTGCGATATGTGGATGCTGTCCTACGACTACCGGCAGCGCGCCAGTAGCCTCAATCACCGTCAGGCGCTGGCCGATGACGACGGCCGGGTGCGCATGGTGGTGTCAGCAACCGATCCCGGCGTGCACAACTGGCTGGACGGCAGCGGCCATGATCTGGGTACCATCCTGGTGCGCTGGCACGGCATTCCCGCCGGGGCGGATTTTGCCAACAGCGTGGTTGCCAACGTGGTAGCGATTGAGGATTTACCAACGTATTTGCCTGCCGAAACCCGCTGGCTGGATGCAAAGGCGCGTTCACAGCAGCAGGCTGAGCGGCTCCACGCCTACAATAATCGCGTCTATTTGCAAACGGCAGACTGATTGCCGTTCATACCTCGAATGCTTTTGAGTAAACAACTTTTGGAGAAACAGCAATGACCTATCGTGTAATTCAGTGGGCCACAGGACACACCGGCAAAATGGTGGCGCGCGCCATCGCCGAGCGCCCCGAGTACCAGATTGTCGGCGCCTTTGTGTACAACCCGGAGAAGGCCGGCAAGGATCTTGGCGAGATTTGCGGCATCGACAAGCTGGGGGTGATCGCTACCAATGACCGCCAGGCCATTCTCGATATGGATGCCGATTGTGTGATGTTCCTGGCAGGCGCCGAAAACGACGTGCCCGGCGCCCTCAACGATGTCTGCGCCCTGCTCGCCTCCGGCAAGAATGTGATTACCACTCCCGCCCAGTTCGTCTACCCCAAGTCCATGGGGCCGGAATTTGAAGGCCGTATCGTGGAAGCCTGCGCCAAGGGTGGCACCACCTACCACGGCCTGGGGGTGATGCCCGGCTTTATCGCCGAGAACGTCGCGCTGACCCTGACCCGCATGTCGCGCAAGATCGACCTGCTCAACTGCTACGAAACCCTGCTTTACAACGAATACCCCAGCACTTTTCAGATGTTCGACCTGATGGGCTTTGGCTACGAGCCTGACGATCCCACACCCATGTTCAGCAACCCCGAGGTGGTGGCCGAGGTGTGGCGCCACTCCTGCATGTTGGTGGCCGAAGCGGTCAACCTGCCCATCGACCGCATCGAGGGTTTCCGCAATCTGGAGATGACCGACAAGGATCTGCATGTGGCCGCCGGTTTTATCGGCAAAGGCACGGTGGCTGCCATCAATTTCGGTTGCCAAGTGATTTCCAATGGTGAGCCGCGCATTGTCATGCAGCATTACACCCGCATGTGCCCGAACGTTGCCCCCGACTGGCCCCGCGGCGACGGCTGGACCATCGAAATTGAGGGCGAGCCATCCATCCGCGCCAAGATTGAAGTGGGTATCCACGGCGAAGTGCACACCGACCAGGGCTGCCTGGCCACCGCCATGCACGCCATCCACGCGGTGCCCTATGTGATCAGCTCCGCATCCGGCATTCTCAGCCTGGCGGATGTGCCACCTTCCTGGGGCGGTGACGCTTTTCACATTAAGGGAACCTCTAAAAACTAGCTCAGTAGGTCTGGCGTCGTTAAATTTGGCCTCAAAATACTCATTTACTGCGTGTAAACTCCGTTTTTTCGGCCAAATTTGCCTAGCCAGCCCGTCGCCGCCTACGTTTTTAGAGGTCCCTTTAAATCCTGATCAACCATTGCCGGAAAAACCGCCATGAAACGACTGCAAGACAAAGTGATCCTGATTACCGGCGCCGGAGGCGGCATCGGTTCCGCCTGTGTCGAACGTTTTATCGACGAGGGCGCCATTGTGGTGGCTGCCGACCTGATGCTGGCGAGCGTGGAAAAACTCGCCAATCGCCTCGGCGACAGGGTGATCCCGGTACAGGTGGATATTGGCGATGAGCAGTTATTCAAGTCCGTGATTGACGGCGCAGTGGCGCGTTTGGGGCGACTCGACGTGCTGTTCAATAACGCCGCCCTTACCGACCCTACTACCCAGTATATGGACACCACGGCGACGGATATTCCCCTTGAATTGTGGCGTCGCACTCTGGAGGTCAATGTTACCGGCACCTTTATGGGTTGCCGTTTCGCCATCCCCCACATGCTGAAGCAGGGCAAGGGCAATATCATCAACACCGCTTCCATCGGTGCCAATGCGGGCGATTCGGTGCGGGTGGCTTATTGCACCTCGAAGATTGCCATTGTCGGCCTGACCAAAAATATCGCCACCCAGTACGGCAAAAAAGGCATTCGCTGTAACGCCATCGCCCCCGGCCCCATCGTCACCGAAAATTTCCACAAGGTGGCGCCGGAACTGGGGCCGATGCTGTTGCGCCACGCCCTCACACCCGAACTGGGCACACCGGACGATATTGGCGCACTGGCGGCCTATCTGGCGGCGGATGAATCGCGCTTTATGACCGGGCAGTGTCTGACCATCGACGGCGGTATCGGCGCGCACCATCCCCATACGGCGGATTTTGATGATTATCTGGCGGGGCTGGCCTGAGGTTATATAGACGTCAGAAAGGGTGGGCTCCCACAGGCCAGGCCTGGCCTGTGTAGGAGCCTACTCTGTGGGCGATGAATGTGGCTCGGTGCGGGATTCAAAAAGATCGCCCGGGGACCGTGCTTCCACAGGTTGGAATATAAGGTGGGAGCCCGGTCACGGGCGAACTGTAAGAAAGACCCGTCGTGATTACATAATAGCCAATAGAGGTACTATCTTTTATCTGCAGTATCGGTTTTCCACGCAACATCAATAATTAAGGGGAAAATAATGAAACTCAGACCCATCGCACACTTTATTTCACTCACCGTAATGACGGGGACGCTAACGCTGGCGGCCCAGGTCAATGCGCAATCAGCCAGCACCATCGAGGAAATTACCGTCACGGCGCGACGCACTGAGGAGAGCATCCAGTCGGTGCCGGTGTCCGTCACGGCCTTTGACTCCAAGGCTTTGCGGGAGGCGAGCATTTCAACGCCGGAAGATATCCAGCTGAATACCCCCGGCGTTTACCTGTCTGGCTCCGGCGGTCGCCAGAATGCGGTGTACCAGATTCGCGGCCAGTCAAAAGCGCTTGCCGGTCCCAGTTCTCCTGCCGTGGTGGCGTATTTTGCCGAGGTGCCGGAAGCGTCCTGGGGCAGTTTTTTGCCCCAGTACGACATCGCCTCTATCCAGGTGCTGAAAGGCCCCCAGGGCACGTTGTTTGGGCGCAACACAACGGGCGGTGCCGTGCTTTACTCACCGGCAGAGCCGACCTACGAACTGGAAGGCTCTGTGTCCGGGGCCTTTGGCAACTACGATAAGCAGCAATACCAGGGGGTACTCAACCTGCCGTTGATTACCGATAAAATGGCCCTGCGTCTGGCGGGAGATATTCACAAGCGCGACGGCTATGTAAAAAATATCGGTGTGGGCAAAGATGCGGAGGCGGTGGATACCCAGGCTTTTCGCGCCTCGTTATTGCTTGAACCCACCGACACCATCAAAAACGTCACCACTTACGACTATTTTGACAGTGAGAACGACGGCTTCTCCAACATCATTGGGGATGTGCGTCCGGGTTTTTCACTCTTGACCCTCTACGGAGTACTGGCCTCCGCGCAGGACGAGTTTGCCAAGCAGGAAGCCCGCGGGCCATTTGTGATGGACAGCTCCATTGATCAGCTCGAAACGCTGGAGCGCACCAGTATCACCAACCGCACCGACATCGATTTTGGCGGGGTGCAACTGGTGAATATTTTTGGCTTTCGTGACATTGACCTGACTTATGTCACCAATACCGACGGCCTGCCCAGGCTGACCACCGATAATACCGGGTTGGTAGGTTTGCCTGCCGGTCTGCCGGTAGACCTGGTAAAAGCCAATCTCAACCAGCAGTTGCAGCAATACAGCAACGAGGTGCAATTGCGCGGCGAAGCGCTGGGCGACAAGCTCGACTGGGTGGTCGGCGCTTTCTGGCTGAAAAGCGAGCCCAATGGCTCAATGGGGCAATCTGTCCTGATCGGTGGTGTTCCGGGAGTCACGCCACCTCCCCAGGCCAGCTATGCGTTTATCACCGAAGAGAGCAAAGCGGTTTTTGCCAATGTGAAATATGACCTGAGCAGCCTGGTTGAAGGCCTGGAGCTGGATGTCGGTGTGCGCTACACAGAAGACGAAGTGGAATCCTGTACCGGCGCGGGCGTCACTGATTGGTCGGGTGATGTGAGCGATTCAGACTGTGAATCTCGCAGCAGCAATATTCTAAACGCCAACAATACCACGGCCAGTTCCGACGAACTGACCTGGTCGGCAGGCCTCAACTGGCAGGTTACCTCCGACCTGTTCACCTACCTGGTCACCCGCCACGGCTACCGCGCCGGCGGCGTCAACGGGCCGAGTTTCAGTGGTCGCTTGGTGCCCTACCAGTCTTTCGCACCGGAAACCGTCACCGACTTTGAGCTTGGTATCCGCTCCGACTGGATGCTGGGTAATGTCGCCATGCAGGTGAATGCCTCGGCATTTGTCGGCTACTACGATGATGTGCAGTCGGCCCTGACTGGCGTGGTGAGCAGTGGCTTGCAAGCCTGCGATCCCACCTCCGCCAATAACCCGCCGTCGATCTCCGCCGATGGCGATTGCGACCCCAATAATGATCCCTCCGGTGGCACCCTTATTGTCAATGTCGGCGAAAGCCGCGTCTCGGGTTTGGATCTGGCGGTGATTATCGCCCCCACGCAAAACCTTACCCTCAACTTCGCGGCCTCCTATCTCGACCCCGATACCGAAAGTTTTGACACGCCAACCGGGATCGAAACCTTTATCGGTACCGACCAGATCATTTTCAACTACACCGCCACCAAGACTTTCACCGGGGGGGCTCGTTACTCCGTGCCAATTGCGGACGGCCTTGCGGAAGAACTGGTGATCAACCTCGATTACTACTGGACCGATGATCTGTTCTATAGCGATGAATCGGCAGTGGTGCCTTCCTACCACTTGGCCAATATGCGCATTGACCTCAATGGTGTGAATGGCACCGGGCTGGATATTGGCGCCTTTGTGCGCAACCTGACGGATGAGGAATATCCCAGCTCGGCTTCAGCTTCCGGGGCAATTCTCGGCATCACCTCTTACGTACAGGGCACCCCGCGCATGTACGGCGCCGAAGTTCGTTATCGATTCTAGACCTGTGGCAACTGCCAGTGTGGGATGTGTGTTTGACATCCCACACTTCATTGCCTCAACCACCAGTTGGCAAGGCTATCTGGGCTGATACCCAGCTGGGGTACTGCTACAGGGTAGATTGCTGTCATTATCAACCTCAGGAAACCAACTCCATGGGCAATGGGCGATTGCAGGGCAAGGTGGCGATCATTACCGCGGCAGGCAGTGGCATTGGCCGCGCTACTGCGCAGATGTATGCCGCCGAGGGGGCTGGTGTGCTGGTAACCGGCAGGCGGCTGGAAACCGTCGAACCCGTGGCCCAGCGCATTCGCGATAACGGCGGGCGGGCGCTGGCGCTGAAAGTGAATGTGGGTATCGAGTCCGACCTGAAAACCATGATCGACACCGCCATTGCCGAATTTGGCCGCATCGATGTGCTGTTCAACAACGCCGTCAACAGCAACCCCGACACGGCTGCGCGGGATGGAGATTTTCTCAACTTTGATGTCCAGGCCTTTAACGACAACATGCGCATCAATGTGCTGGGTGGCGTGCTGGCCTGTAAATACGCACTGCCCCATATGCTGGCGCAGGGTGAGGGTTCGATCATATTCACCTCATCGTCCAGCTCCCTGAAAGGGGAAGTCAGCATGTTCAGCTACGGCGCCAGCAAGGCGGCGCTGAACTGGTATGTGCAGACCCTCGCTGCGACCTACGGCAAGCAGGGCATACGCTGTAACGGCATTATTCCCGGCGTGATCCTTACCGAGTCGCTGCTGGCCTGGTGGAACCCGGCCATGGAGGCAGCGTTTCTCGACCTGAAAAATGTGCCGCGCCTGGGCCAGCCGGAGGATATCGGCCAGCTGGCCCTGTTCCTGGCATCGGATGAATCAGCGTTTTGCAACGGCAGCCTGTATGAGGTCAATGGCGGCATGATGTGCGCTACACCGATGGTGCCGGTGGTGCGGGAGTTGCTGGGCTGACCCTGGTGAGCGTGATCAGGCTTTGATCCTCAGCGATGCCAGACTGCCGGTCAGCGATAGCATCAGGGCTTTGTTGACGGCTCCCTCAGCCTGTACAGTAACCTCTGGGTGATTAATCCAAATAATGTGATCGGGCCATAAACCATAAACCGGGATTCAAACCATGCTGACCATTCACCACCTGAGCTATTCGCGCTCGCAAAAAATTATCTGGCTTGCGGAAGAGCTGGAAATTCCCTATGAACTCAAGCTCTATATGCGCGACCCGCAAACCCTGTCCGCGCCGCCGGAGATGAAAGCACTGCACCCCCTCGGCACCTCGCCGCTGATCAGCGACAAGGGCCAGACCTATTCCGAGACCGGGGCGATCCTCGACTATATCCTGCGCCACTACGGCGAGGGCAAGTTGCAGCCGCCAGCGGATTCACAAGATTTCGACAAGCTGATGGAATGGATGCACTACGCCGAAGGCTCCGCCATGCTGCCCATCCTGATGATGATCTACAGCAACTACACCGGTGCCAAGTCCGATACCCTCACCGGGATGTTGCAGGCCCAGCTCGGCAAGCACCTGGGCTTTATGGAAAGTGCGCTGGCAGGTAATGATTATCTGGTAGGCAATACCTTCAGCGCGGCAGATATCCATGTGAGCTTTGTGGCCCAGACGGCAAAACAGTACACCTCTCTCGACAGTTATCCCAATATTCTCGCCTGGCTGGACCGGCTTGAAGCGCGTCCCGCCTTCAAGCGGGCGGAGGAGAAAGGCGGCTATTTTGGTGCCGCCAAGCCGTAAAGGTCCGTGTTCCAGGTTTTAGGTTTTAGGTTTCAGCCAGCCTCGTTCCCATGCCTGCATGGGAACGAGGTAAGCCAGATCTCACTCAGCGCGGGTTGGCTACAAAAGCTTGATCAGTGGCACCAGTGCCAGCATATCCCCTTTGGTTTTCAGCTTGCCATTCATCAGGGCCAACTGGGCATTGGTTTTTTTGGTAATGATGTTGTAAAAGTCATCGAGGGTTGCTGTGACCACGATATCCGCCTCGGCATCCACTGTGTCGATGGTTACCGGGTCCTGGCTGCCATTGACGATCAACGCCTCGCCGTCCAGCACCACTTTGATTTTTTTGCCAAAGGCCGCCACATTGGCGGATTTTGCCGTCAGCAGTGTCACCACTTCCTCAAATGTTGCCATCAGTCTGTTACTCCTAAGCAAAATTAAATGGCGGTTGTTCCGCCATCCACGAGCATTTCTGACCCGGTGATAAAGCGCGCTTCGTCGCTTGCCAGATAGGCAATGGTGCCGGCGATGTCGGCGGGCTCTGCCATCATCGGCAGCAATGGCAGGGCGCGGCCAAAGACATCCATTGAGGCTCCTTCCGGGAAGGCGACGGCGCTGGCCAGCGGGGTGTTGACGCCACCCGGCGACACCGCATTCACCCGCAGGCTGCGATCGGCGTATTCCACCGCCAGTGCCTTGGTGAGCATCAGTACACCCCCCTTGCTGGCGCAGTAGGCGGCGTTGTAGGGCAACCCGGAGGAGGCGGCGATGGAAGCCACATTGACGATATTGCCTTTGGTTTTGAGCAAATGGGGAATAGCCGCTTGGCACAGCACCGCCGTGGCGGTGAGATTGATGGCGATAATCCTGTTCCACTGGTTGAGGGTCATGTCGGTGTAGTGGGCAAAGAAAAGAATCCCCGCCACGTTGCACAGCACATCAAGCTTGCCAAAATGGGCGACGGTCTCGGCAATGGCGGCCTGGCAGGCGTCGGAGTCTGTGACATCCAGGGGCCTGGCGATGATGGCGCCGCCCTGGGCGCTGAGGGCATTGATCTCCTCCTCCAGCAGCGCTGCATTGATATCGCAGGCGTAGACTTGCGCGCCCTCTTCAGCCAGTCGCTTTACCGTGGCGAGACCAATGCCAGACGCGGCGCCGGTGACAAAGGCGGTTTTACCTTGAAATCGTTTCATTATTCATTTTCCACTGATGGCAGATTGGCGGCATTGCCCGGGGCAATGCCGCTATTGTCTGGTGTTTGAAAAATTGATTTGATCCGGTGTGGTTAAAATCGCTACCACACCAGGGGGATATTTTTGGGTTGCAGGATGGGGCCGAGTTCGGTGACCAGTGGTACATCATTCTGGAGGCGAAACTGCGGGATAGCGCTCAGCAACTCCTCGATGGCGATCACGGATTCGCGTCGCGCCAGGGTAACGCCGACGCAGCGGTGTACGCCAAAACCGAAGGTCAAACTGCGCGGCGGCTGGCGGTCGATAGCCACTGCCATGGGGTTTTCCCAAGCGGCGGGGTCGGTGTTTCCCAGAGTGGTGGACATGGCCACCTTGTCGCCGGGCATGATGGTGACCCCGGCAATATCGATTTGCTTGACGCAGGTTCTGAAGGTGGTCACGGCCGGGTAGCGGCGATACAGGGCTTCGACGGCAACGGGGATGAGTGACGGGTTTTCCCGCAGTGCTTGCTGATCCTCCTGATGCTCGGCCAGGTGACGAATCTGCCAGGCAATATTGGTGGTGACGGTATCCAGGCCGCCAATATAGAGGTTGAATGAGCAGCCCACCAGTTCGTCATCGGTGAGTTTGCGCCCGTCCATTTCGGCGTTCACCAAGTAGCTCACCAGGTCGTCGCCGGGATGGTTGCGGCGCTCCTCAATGATCTCGCGCAAATAGGCCACCACCTGCTGGGTACCGCGGATAATACCCTCCAGATCCATGCTGTGAAGCAGCAAGCCCTCCCATTCCAGGAACTGCTCCATGCGCTCGCGCGGCATGCCCATCAGGTCGAGAAAAACTGCGATGGGAAAGCGCATCGCGAACTGGCTCATAAATTCGCACTGGCCAGCTTCCTTGAACTGGTCAATATATTCCCGCGCAGTGCGGCGCACCTGGTCTTCCAGTTGCTGCAGGCGCTTGGGGGTAAACAGCGGGTTCAGCAGGGCGCGGTACTGGAAGTGCTGGGGCGGGTCGATCTCCACCGGGATAACGCGCCAGGATTCACCCACCAGAGTCGGGAAGGGCGAGAAGGATTCGCTGGAAAAATGTTCGGTGTCGAGGTAAATAGCCTGGATATCATTGAGCCTGCGCGGCACCCAGGCGGGAATATCGATGGGGTAGGCATTGGTGGCGTAGATGATTTCCGGGCCATTATGGAGTTCTTCCAGCAGGGCAGTAAACGGATTGTCGGTGGTGGTGCGGCCCATGGCGAAGGGGTAGTTGTCCCGCACCAGATCGGCGGGCACATGGGCGGGACGGTCAAAAGGGGTGGTGTCCACGAAATTTCCTCATTTATTGTTCAGGCTTGAAGGGCGGTGCCTGGTGATTGATTTGCGGGGGCTTTGGCTATATAAGCCAAGATTTGGAGTTGTAAGCCCAATCCTCCGCGCCGCTGCACTGCGTCGGATCGAAACTTAGCAATTGGCAGGGATAAACGAACGAGGATTCGTTGTAGAGACAATAAAACGCCATACTTTCAGGTCGGGGTACTGCCCTGGCATGCACTCCTTTCAACCGAGCAAACAGAGCCTATCAATCATGTCGAGCAAGCCCAAAGCGTCCCAGGCGGACAAGGACGGTATGCACAGAATCCTGCTCGCCGCCCGCAACGAATTCTGCCGGGCGGGGCTTGCCGGTGCGAAACTGGATGTGATTGCGATGGAGGCCAATGTCAGCAAGCAGCTGATACACCACTATTTCCGCACCAAGACGGAACTGTACGGGGCGATGGTGAGTGAGACGGCATCATGGCTGATTGCTCAGCTCAATGCCCTCGACTATGAGCAGTGCAAGCCGGATGAGGCTATTGCCCGCTTTATCGGCGGGCTGTTCGATATCCTCCACGAGCAGCCCTTTATTGCCGGGCTGTTCAATGACCAGAGCCTGTCTGGCGGCCAGCACAGCCGCGAGCAGATTATCCGCCACCCGGAGCTGATGGCGCGGCTGGATAAGGTGATGAAAAAAGGGCAGGAATCTGGGCATTTCAAGGCGGATATCAACACCAACGATATTCTGGCCGCTGCACTGATGGTTACCATCGGCTGTTTCACCAGCGGCAAGATTATCTCCACCTTTGTCCCCGTCAGCTTTGAGTCGTATGAGGACATCGCCAGCTGGCGGGATTTATCCGTGCAATTTGCCCTCACCGCATTGCGGGCCTGAGCGGTGCTTAGTCTGTACAAATCAAAAGCTACTCGCGCACCACATTGTTGGCAATCCAGTCACCCAGGTCCGCCGTCTGGGGCATGCGCGACAGCAGGCCGCCGTCGCAGCTGATAATCTGGCCGTTGATAAAACGCGCCTCGTCGGAGGCGAGGAACGCGGCCAGTGCCGCCACATCATCCGGCTCGCCGAGTTCCTGGGAGGGCGTGTGGCGGTCGAGAATGTCGATCAGCTCAGCGGCTACCTTGCGCACATAGGGTGTCACTACCAGCCCCGGGGCGATGGCGTTGGCGCGGATGCCCTGTTTGCCGTGGTGGGTGGCGATGCCCTTGGTCATCAGAATCACACCCGCCTTTGATACCCCGTAGGCAAGGTGGGTGATATCGCTCTGGATGCCGGCATCCGATGTCATGTTGATCACCGAGCCGCCGCCCACGTCAATCATGCGCGGAACGGCAAACTTGGCCATGGCGAAATAGCCCCGCAGGTTGATGGCCATGGTTCGGTCCCACACCTCGAAGGAGGTATCCACCACGCTGCCGTCGTCGGGCATGCCATCCGTCAGCCAGGCATGGTTGTTGTGGAGGATATCGACGCGGCCAAAGGCCGACATGGTCCTGTCGACTGTCTCGCGGCAGGAATGCTCATCGGCGGCGTCGAGGTGCACAGCGAGGGCAGCGGGGCCGATGGCCTCAGCCACTTCCGTGGCGCGGGTCAGGGACAGGTCGGCAACCACCACTTTGGCGCCTTCACTGACAAAACGCCGCGCCGTAGCGCCGCCAATACCGCCACCGCCGCCAGTAATAATGGCGACTTTTCCTTCCAGTTTTTTCATCCTGTTGTTCTCCGGATCAGTATCAGGTTGTATTTGTTCATTGCACCTGTAGGTCGAGTTTTTCCAGCCCCCGCACCGACTGGCGGTTGCGAAACACCGGCTCGCCCACCAGTTCGATCTGGCGGGTTTTGCCGATCAAGGCCCTGAACAGTTCGTAAATTTCGAATTTGGCCAGCCAGCGGCCAAGGCAGGCATGCACCCCGTGGGACAGACCCAGATGCCTGATCTGGGTGCGGCCCAGATCGAGGCGGTCAGGGTGGTCGTACATGGCCGGATCGCGGTTGGCGGCGCCGAGCATCACCCCGATCAGTTCGCCCTTGCAAATAATGGTGCCGTCAACAGGGATATCGTCAGTGGCGACGCGAATGGTCATGGGAATGGTCGCCGTCATGCGCAACAATTCGTCGGCGATATTCTCCAGCCGTTGCGGATCGGCGCGGGCCAGTGCGATTTCCTCCGGGTGCTCGAGCAATATGCCCATGCCGGTGGTCATGGTCAGCGCGGTGCTGTCGAAGCCGCCGCTGAACAGTGCTTCCGCAGCAATGGCCACCTCCTCGATGCTGAAGGCGGGGTCAGCCAACAGATTGGCAAAAATATCCCTGTCGGGATCTTCGTTGACAATGCGTCGGTACTCGTCGAGCCAGAAATGCTTGAACTGCAGGGATGCATCGTCGGCGGCTTGCAGGTCTTCCGGCGACACGTCCAGTTCAAAAGCCAGTTGCATGGTGTTCACCAGCTCGCGGGTATTGGGCAATTTGGCGGCATCAAAATTAAACAACCGGTTGAGGGTGTGCTCCGCCAGCGGATAGGCCAGCTGGTCCGGGAAGCTGCCACCACCGGCGGCGATAAAGTTGTCCACCAGTTTCTCCGCCTCGGCGCGAATCCCGGGCCTGAAGGCCTCGATTCTTTTCGGTGTCCAGAACGGATTGAGTGGCAGGCGGATTTTTTTATGGATATCGCCGTCGACAAAGGCAATGTAATCCAGCAGTTTTGATATGGACGGGTGCTGTTGCCAGTCGGGGTGAATGGCGTCCATGCGTTTGGACAGATGGAGTTGCGCCGCCGGGGAGCGCAGGATTGCTTCGTTCTCCCGGAAGCCGGAGGCAAACCACATCAGCTTGTCGTGGGAATAATAGAGGGGCGATTGCGCCCGCAGACGGCGGCAGGATTCCCACGGGCCCTTGCGTTCCTGCGCTGATAACAGGAATTCGGTAATCGCCTGCTCGGCAAGCGGGTTTCTCTCGCGATCAATGCTGCGTGCGCTGGATTGCATGGTGAATCTCCGAACCCGTACGGGAATGGATGGCCTGCTACATTATTGTTATACGCTGAGCCAAAACTGGTTCAGGTAAAAAGTTACTTTATTGTACATTTTGCCTCAGCGAGAATAACCGTATTATAGTGTCACTGCAAAAGCTATCGGCAAGCAGAAATTCAAACGATTTGTCGATAAACACTAAGACACCGTTACAACATCATAATCACAAGGGTGTAATCATGGGAAAAATATTGACGCTGTTCAAAAAACAGGCCGCAGTCGATGACAGGACGCTACGCGATTATCTGGCCAAAGACTACACAGCCGCTGTGCTCGCAATCCCCGCAGCGGGGGCAGCGATAACACGCATTGTGCACAATCACGCCGTTGCCCTGAAAATCCGCGAGGATGCCGAATTCCCCATGCCCGACTGGGCCGCTGTTGCCGAAACCTGGTTTGACAGCAGCGAAGCAGTGCAGGCCTTCCTCAGCCACACATCGCAACAGCAGTGGCACAACCGCCACAGCGGAATGTTCAACACGGTGGTTCACTTGCCATGCCGTGAGCTGGAAATCTGGAATAACGGTGTGGAGCGACCATCGATCAAGATGATGGCGTTTTTCCACCCATCGGCCGCCATGACCCGCGAGCAGAGCCAGGATTACTGGACCAACCGCCATGTGGACGTGGGCGCACGGCTGTCCGATCCGCAGCGTTTCGCGCCGCGCTATGTGCAGAATCATGTGCTGGCGGATTATCACACCGCGGACAGCCGTCACGATTTTGCCGGTTGCCCGGAGTTGTGGTTTTACTCGCCCGAGTCGGCGGTGGCCTTGTTCACCGAACCGGGTGATGAAAATCTGGCCAAACTGAATGAAGACGAGGCCATTTTTTCCGACCGCAGCAGCACTGTGATGATGGTCACCGATGAAGTGCCTGTGTATCCCTGAGCCGTGTTGGAACTGATCAGAATAAACAGTCGGATCTGGCCTGCTGTCCAGGGTGAGCACCCGGCAGAATGCATTTCCCGGTCATACTGATAACTGGGCATGCAAATATAGAGAGACGACCTACACTCATTCATTAAGCCAATCCCAGGGGCCAGCAATGAATAACGATACGACAGACAAGAATCAGATTGACAGTAGCTCAGACCATTCCAGCGTCCATGAGACAGATCTTGAGAGACGAGCCTTTATCAAAAATACTGCTGCAGTTGGTGCCGTCTCGTTGGCTCTTGGCCCCCTTGCCGGCCCGGGTACAGTTGCAGCCATGAATACAGGCAGCGAACTGACATGGATGCCTGCCTGGCAGATCAGGGATTTGATCGCAAAAAAGGAAATATCGGCCCTTGAAGTAACCCAACATTTTCTGGCCAGGATCGAAGAGTACGAACCCAAAATACATGCCTTCAGGGCAGTGGATTTCAAGGGTGCAGTCGAATCTGCAAAGCGTGCTGATCTGGCAGTAAAACGCGGAGATTCCCTGGGCCCGTTACATGGCGTTCCCGTCTCGGTAAAGGATGGTAATGCCGTCAAAGGCTTGCCGCTTATTCAGTTTACCAGTGCAACCACTGCGGATGACCCGATCCCCACCGAATACGACGCGATACCGGTTGAACGGTTGCGCAATGCGGGGGCAATTGTCTTTGGGGTGAATATCATGCCTGGCCAGGGAATTGGGCCCGGTATGCCTGACCTGGAATCACATCCCAGAAATCCCTGGGATTTAAAACGCGCGCCGGGTTCTTCGAGTGCCGGCTGTGGGGCCGCCACTGCCGCTGCGCTTGTTCCCTTTACCCTGGGTGGCGATGGCGGTGGATCAACCCGCCTGCCCTCTGCATTGAGCGGAGTTTTTGGCCTACACACAACACCGGGAAGACTCGCTGGGGTGGATTACGGCGGTCCTGCCCTTGCCTTGCTTGATGGCAGTCGCGGACCAATGACCCGTGATGTTCGCGACGCAGCCATTGCCATGCAGGTATTAGCGGGAGCCGATGGGCGCGATCCGCTGTCGACACTTTTTGGACCCGTGCCGGACTATCTTGATGGTCTGGAGCGCG
Source organism: Gammaproteobacteria bacterium BRH_c0 (assembly GCA_000961645.1). GTDB lineage: Bacteria > Pseudomonadota > Gammaproteobacteria > Pseudomonadales > Porticoccaceae > NAT127. The sequence goes on from LADM01000097.1 coordinate 75,441, forward strand.
GGGTGGATGGAATGCGCTTTGCCTGGAGTGATGATTTGGGCTTTACCTCAGATTCTGTCCACTCCCTGCCCGGTAGCCCGAAAATAATAGCTGAGATTCGCGAAGCGGCTAAAGGTTTTGGCAAGATTGGCGCCAGGATTGAAACTACCAATGAGAAGTGGGAGTCCTTCTGGCCTCCAGCGCTGATTAGCCGCCAGGGGTTTGGCGGTCTGGGAGCTTCCAACCAGCCCATTACACCTGATCAGTTGCGAGCCTCGCTGGACGTTCGCATGCGCAACTGGAACAAGTTTGACAAGTTGCTTGACGAGTATGACCTGTTACTGACGCCCACCGCGACATTTACAGCATTTACTGTTGAAGAGTGGCACGAGTTGTGTCATTCACATGAGATGTGGTGGCCGATTTATACCTCTCATACTTTCATGTTCAACTGGCTTGGCATGCCAGCCGCGTCGGTTCCCTGTGGATTTGTTGATGGCCTGCCGATTGGGCTGCAGATTGTTGGTCGCCCCCACAGCGAGCCACAAATACTTCGCGCTGCCATGGCCTTTATGAAAGCATATCCTCTTAACAGACGCCCCGATATTGTGTGAATGCTATAGCAAATCGGTGTGAATAGGGGGAGGTGATTCAAGAAGTGCATCTGTGAATGCAGGTCTGTGGTTTGTCTTCAGTGTGGTCACTCATCTGCAGAAACTAATGTGTATTGCTGCCGTGATTGGAGCAAGTCGCTCTCTGTAGAGAGTTGATTGTCCGTATAAGCGATATCGGGCTGCACTGGGTGTCACGGGCGCATCCTGTCGCTCATAGGGGGTGGCGTTAAGCCGCCGCCTGTTGCAGGTACATCTCTATGGTCCCATCTGCTATTTCTAGTAGGCTCTAACCGGGCTTGAGGGCCATATACACATCAGTCATAGCCATTTGCCTTTGATCGCCATAGTCTCAGGGATGCACTGCTCCGCAGGCCTTGCCTGATAATGGAGGCGATGGTGGCATCGTCTGAAATCCTTGATAAAGACTGAGCCATCGCGAGGCCAGTCATAAATGACTTAGTGGCTTGGTACAGGTGCGGACTACGGGAAACCCTTCTTTCTGATGCGGTTCGACTGGTTCTCGGACATGCTTCGTGTTGCCCTTGGCAATAGACAGTAGCGCTGTTGTTAGAGATGGATTCTCTTAGTCAGCCGGTATATCAGGTGGTGAGGAAAATGATCCATAGAGGCTGAGCTGGTGAGTGAAGCCGATAGCGGAAAACTATAATAGGGCGGGGACTGGGGGAAAAGGTACTCCGCAATCGTCTAGGATTAAGGAGAACTATCAATCCGAACTGTATGCGGGCCTATGCCGCAGGGGGTTGACAGCAGCACCTTGCCATAACCAGATGAGCGCTATGACGATAAAACGGGATATCAATAATACCTTTGTGGCAATCCGTGGATTTATGATCCGCGCTGTTTCACGCATTGCGCCCCCCAGGGATGTGGAAGACATAGTCCAGGAAGCCTATGTCAGGGTTTGTCAGGCCGAAAAAAAGGAGGACATCAAGTACCCCAGAGCTTACCTGCTGAAGACTGCCCGCAACCTGGCGCTGGATTACGTCAAAAGTGCAGAGTTTCGCTACGCCGAATCAGTTGATGATGCAGAACTGGAGGACCTGCTGGGGGCTGAATATGATCAGGATACCACCTATGCCCAGGTCGCAGCACAGGAGGAGTTTGCGCAGTTCTGTGAGGCGGTGCGGTATCTGCCTGATCAGTGTCGGCGGGCGTTTGTATTGAAAAAAGTATATGGCTACAGTCAGGCCGAGATTGCCCACTTCATGGGCATTTCAGAAAAAACAGTAGAAAAGCACATCGCCCATGGCATGAAGCGATGTACGTACTTTCTCTCACATGCATCAAGTCTGGCCGAGGGGAAGCTGGCCAGGGGTGGGGCGGGATATGATCGGGATATCAAGTCATGAGCAAGATTTACGAGTTACCCAATGTGGAGAGGATCAGCGACGAGGCCAGTCTGTGGTTGTCACGACTGGATCGGGGGCTTTCAGCGCGGGAGGAGAAAGAATTTCAGCGCTGGATGGTTCGTGACAAGCGGCATCGCGACACCCTGTTCCATATGGCGACATACTGGGACAAGATGGATTCCCTGTCGCGGCTATCCGATCTGTTTCCGCCTGCAGCACCGAAAAGTCGGTTCACCCTTGCCCATGCGGCGGGCCTGGCCGTGCTGGCTGCGGGATTTATCCTGAGTTGGGTCCTGCTGCAGGCACCTGCCGGAAGCTCTTCGCAGCAGGTTGCGTCCGCTGCTGGCAGTTACGAAACCGCCATTGGAAAAAGTGCTCTGGTGGAACTGCCGGATAGCAGTAAAGCCATGCTCAATACCGGCACCCTGATACGCACACGTTACAGTGACACCCGCCGCTATATCGTTCTTGAAAGGGGGGAGGCACATTTTACCGTCGCAAAGGATGCCGACAGACCATTCATCGTCCATGCGGGCGGCAAGGTCATTCAGGCCGTTGGTACCGCATTTAACGTCAAGCTGCAGAGCGATAACCAAGTGGCACTGGTGGTGACTGAAGGCCGTGTCGCCATCGGGGATAATCCCAATCCCTTTGCTGCAGATGAAAATATGGAAGCAGTGCCAATTCTGTTGTCAGAAAATGCCGCCACTGTCTCCCAGGGCGAGGCCGCCACTTTGGATGTGGGCGCAATTCACATTGAAAAAATGGCGCCGGAAAAAATCGTCACCAATCTTTCCTGGCAGGATGGCAATATCGTCTTTGAGGGCGAAACACTCGAAGAGGCCATTGATGAAATAAGTCGCTACACCACGGTGGAGTTTGAAATCATCGACGACAGAATACGCGGCGTCAGGGTTGCGGGTGTTTTCAAGTCCGGCGACATCAATGGCCTGCTAATGACCCTGTATGAAAATTTTGATATCGCGTCATTGCGCGTAGGAGAAGGCCGTATCCAGCTGGCGCTTAGTGCGGAGGGTGACGCAAATCCCGTTAAACCCAAAATGTGATACCGATAAAAATAACAGGCTATTAAAAGGCTATAAGAAAATATGTTCAATCCACTATGGGGGAAATTTAATGCCACTTCGTCTTCTGTGTATACGGGGAATATTCCTGTATGCAAGGAGAGTTTGGCGAAATATATCCCAGGTGTTGTGCTAACCCTGCTATTGCTCGTGTCACCAGGCGTATATGCCAGCGAGCGGATCAATTTTGACATACCTCCTCAACAGGCCGATACAGCGCTAACAGCGTTTGCCAGGCAATCAGAATTGACGTTGATCATCCCCTTTGATTTGGTGAGGAATAAAAAAGCCAAGGCTGTTATCGGGGAGTACTCGCTGGAAGAAGCGATAAAAATTCTTCTTGATGGTACGGGCTTGCAGGCAACAATCAGCAGTTATGGTCAACTCAAGATATCAAGAGATGATACCTTTGAGGATAATGTAATGAATAATAATCGTATTAAGGCTGGCGGGATTTTGGCATTTATCGCGTCGGCATTTTCGGCAACTCCAGGTTTGGCGCAAGAGGGACAGGCACCCAGCTCACGAACGATGGCGATTGAAGAAGTTGTGGTTACTGCCCAGCGCCGTGAAGAATCCCTGCAGGTCGCACCCGTTGCCGTGTCTGCATTGTCATCGGCTGAACTTGAGATCAAGGGTATTAAAAGTATTACCGATTTGATGGATGGCGGCATTCCTACGCTTCGTATCAGTCCGGTGGGAGCGGCAGTGACCTCCCACAGCGTCAGTATCCGCGGCATCACACCGGCGGACCCGGGTCAAATCAGCCGCGAGCAGACAGTCGGTATCTATCTTGATGGCGTTTATCTCGGCAGAGCCCAGGGCCTTGGCATCGAGCAGATGGACCTGGAACGCCTGGAAGTGCTGCGGGGGCCCCAGGGCACGCTGTTTGGCCGAAATACTGTCGGCGGCGCCATCAACATGGTGTCCAAAAAGCCCACAGGCGAACTCGGCTTTGAACAAAAATTCAGTGTTGGCAATTACGATTACTTCAGTTCCACCAGCCGCATCAATCTGCCCCGCTTCCTCGGCATCAGTACCAAAATCGATTATCTGACATCCGAACGGGATGGCTGGGTGAGTAACCCGGCGCGCGGCCAGGATGATTGGAGCGCCTTTGATAAAAGTGGTACCCGGGTAGCCTTGCTGTGGGATCACTTCGACCACTTCACCCTGGAATACAGCTACGACAATTCCAAAAATGATGAGGTGACACCATACCTCCATATCGGCGCACCAATGCCCGGGGCGGCACCGCTGCCAGAAAACAGCTTTTTGAAAATGGAGCCAGGCCGGGTCAGCAGAGCACGTACAGGCTCCTATAATGAACCCAGTACCAGCGAGGTGGAAGGGCACTCCCTGACCGCCACATGGGATCTGAATGAAAACAATATTCTCAAATCCATCAGCGCCTACCGGGAACTGGAAGCCTCCCAGTACGCAAGCTCAAGTGCCACCTTTCGCCCCGGTCCTGGCACACGCTTCCTGTTTAACCGGCTGAGTTTGGCAGACGTAGAGCAAGACCAGTTCAGCCAGGAGCTGCAATGGTTCGGCAGCACAGATCGGCTGGAATACATTGTTGGCGCCTTTTACTTCAAGGAAGACGCTATGGACCAACAGGCCTCGCCCTTCGGCGGTGTTTTGACCGCCGATGGCCCCCAGCTATTGCCAGCTGTTACTCCGAAAATCATTTCTCGTGATTCATTCATTGAGAGCACGAGCAAGGCACTTTTCGGCCAAGTGACCTGGAACCCTGCAATCCTTGATGATCGCCTCAAGCTGACCGTGGGCGCCCGCTATACCGACGACAAAAAAACCGGTGGCCGGACAACACTCGATGGTGCCCCTGCACCCCTGGCTTTTACATTTAGCGCTGAACGATTTGACCCCGCCGTTACCGTTGCCTTCCAGTGGAACGATAACGTCAACACCTATGCAAAATGGAGTACCGCCTACCGTGGCGGCGGCGTTAATTCGCGCTCCACAACCTTTGACACCTTTGCTGAAGATGAGATCAGCAGCTGGGAGCTCGGCCTCAAGTCTCAAGCCTGGGATAATCGCCTGCGCTTGAACCTGGCCGCGTATATTATGGATTGGGATGATCAGCAGCTCGACTTTGTTTTTGTGTCACCCACTGCCGGTGGACTGACAGAAACCGTCAATGCGAAAAAGTCCTCGCAAACAACGGGTCTTGAACTGGATCTCACTGTCATACCCCTGGCAGGACTCAGTATCAACGCGAACTATGCCTACATGGACGTCGACTTTCCCCCGCAGCCCAACCCGGTGGGAGAAATCGTTAACCTGAAAGCGACACAGGCACCCCGTCACGCAGGTTCACTGTCGTTCACTTATGATTTTGAGCCGTTCGCCTTCGGCAATCTGCAAGCCTACGTAGGCATGGTCTACAGCGATGACTACTTTGCCCTCGCCGACAGCCTGGATCTGGCGAAGACCAATTCCTACCGTCTGTGGAATGCCCGTATCACCCTTAACGAATTGCCTTTCCAGCTCTTGTCGGGAAATCTTGAATTTGCGCTCTGGGGCAAGAACCTGACGGATGAAGAATACGAGGTGTTTTCCGCATCCAATGCCACCGGCAACCCAGTACTGATCGATCACGTTGTGACGCAATACAACACGCCACGCACCTATGGCATTGATGTCAATTACAGATTCTGATTGGTCGTTTTCTATATCTGCCCACTGCGCTTTACCATTTGGTGAAGCGCATTTTCTTGAACAATATCGGGAGAAAAATATGCGATTCCACTCTATAGCAGCAGTATTTTGCTGTGCCCTGATACTTCCTTTCAGCAGCTATGCCAAAGCGGCCGAAGAGGATGCACAGATATGGTTTGTACGCCATGCAGAGGCGGGTAACAATGTGATCACAACGCTGACTCATCATGACGATGAATTCAGCTACCCGCTTACAGCCAAAGGTGTTGCTCAGGCGAATGAGCTGGTTAGAAATATGAAGGATGAAAATATTCTCAAGATCTATGCCAGTGCACGGGTCAGAACCATTCAAACAGCCGATGCTATCGCCTTTGATCATGGTCTGCCTCTGGAGTTGGCACCAGAAATGGTGGAAGTGGATCTGGGCGCACAAGTGGGTGAGGAAAATCCTTACGAAATCTGGGCTTCAGTCGCTGATCAGTGGGAGGCCAATCCAGACTACCGATACCGGGATGGTGAAAGTCTGACAGAGTTAAGGAATCGGGTTTCCATATTCGTCAAGCAGTTGGTGGAAAGGCATAAAGAGGATAATGGGATCATTGTGGTAGTGGCGCACGGCGGTTCGATCCGTATGGGCGTCCTGCCAGCTTGCGAAAATCAAATTACTGTCAAAGGTATAAAACAGCCGAGGCTGGACAATACGGGAGTTCTCAAAACAAGGGTTGAGGGTGGGAAGCTAATTTGCGAATCATTTGGAGGCAAGGTAATAGCTATTCATTGATAGGTGTAATCAAGGCGGGCATGGCTGGTTTGAGCTTTGGTCCGCGATGGGCGATAGCCAGTTTCCCTCTGTGTGTTCTGCCGAACAGAACATTCCGCCAAAGAGGCAAACACTACAGTTGGAAATAAGCGGCGTGGTAGCAATCCAGCTTCACCACGCCGGCTATCAACCAACGAGAGAAACCTATGAATATTCGCTTAGTGATTACGTCCGTGCTGACTGCTGTAATGATTGCCGTTGCTCCCCTCACGCTCCACGCCGACATGGTGGGCACAACCCAGCTATTGACTCAACAGGAACGCAACGGCCAGATTGAACTGGTAGAAAGCTTTATGGCTCGTGAAGAGGTGCGCAACCAGATGGAATCACTGGGTGTTGATCCGCTGCTGGCCTCTGAGCGCGTCGCCGGTATGACCGACAGCCAACTACAACAACTGGCCGCGAACATCCAGGACATGCCTGCTGGTAGTGGTGCGTTGGGTCTTGTGGTGGTTGTTCTGGTGATTATCATCCTGCTTGAAATTCTCGGCATCACCAACATCTCCGGCAAAATTTGAACCTGCTGAATTTGAAAATACTGATTGTTTTGCTGGCGCTGGGCCTCACAGCCTGCGCCAGCGGACCAGCTCTGCGTGATTACGGTCTCGTGCAGGCCAGTGTCGAGCTCAGCAACACACCCTTTTTCCCCCAGGATGAATACCAGTGCGGCCCCGCTGCCCTGGCCACAGTGCTGAGTGCGAGCGGCCTGACGGTTACCCCTGACGAACTCACACCCCTGATCTACCTGCCCGCTCGGAAAGGCAGCCTGCAAGCGGAGATCGTCGCTGTTACCCGCCGTCAGGGCCGCGTCCCCTATGTAGTCAAACCGGAAATGAATGAACTGCTGGCGGAAGTCGCCGCCGGTACGCCCGTGATGGTGATGCAAAACCTCGGTATTAACAGCCTGCCCCAGTGGCATTACGCCGTGGTGATTGGCTACGACACGCCATCCGATTCGCTGTTGTTGCGCTCAGGCACCAATGAACGCCTGACGATGAAACGCACCCGCTTTCAGGCCACCTGGAAGCGTGCGCAAAACTGGGCGATGGTAGCGGTATTGCCTGACAGCCCCCCGCCCACCGCCAGCCACGCCAACTGGCTACTGGCGGCCAGTGCCTTTGAAGAACTCGGCCAGCCTGAGGTGGCGGTGGAAGCCTATCAATCCGCCACCCTGCGCTGGCCCGATCAGCCCCTCACCTGGCAGGCCCTGGCCAACGCACGCTATGCGCTGGGTGAACTGCCGGCTGCTGAAACCGCCCTGCGTCGCGCTGTGCAATTGGCGCCTTCGGCTGCCGCGCTCAACAATCTCGCCCATGTGTTGCACGAGCGCGGTTGCCTGGTGGCAGCGAAAGAGCAAATCAGGCGCGCCGAAGGGATGGAGGATGCAGAAGCCCTGAAGGATCTACTGGTGCGAACACGGACAGCCATCGAAAGCGATACTCGTCAGGATTCTGCGCAATGCTCAGCGCTGGTTGGCAATCACTGAAGCCTGAACCGTATTTTCATGAACCTGTTGCGAGCACGGTTCAATAAAATCGTTATGCACCAACTCAGAGCATGATCGCAGATTTGTCATTTAATCCCGCCCTTAACTGATGCACATCCACCAAAAACGTTGCTCAATACCCGCATAAATGCCGCAGAAAATGCGGTTTTTTGTTGTGTGCAGTGCAAAAAATCCTCGGATGAATGCCATGGCGCTATTCCCGCCCACACATTTTCACCAACCTCCAAACACGCTGTCAGGTTGTCTTCCGGCAAAGAGGGCACGATTTATGCGTAGCACTAATGGCAAGGGTTGTTTCGAACAAGGCTTCATCGCAACACGGTTTTATTGTGGGTGCTTATGGTCTGCGCGTTAGTGGGCAGGCAAGCGACTGGCGAAGGTGCCGTTAGTGAACCCAGTGCTTCCGGTACCCGGTAATTTTTTGCGAGCGCAGGAGGTTTATATGGGTGTACTCGAGAAGGTGCGGGAACAGTTTCTCCTTTCCCGCGAAGAAGAGATGTCGCTGGAGGATTACCTGGCGTTGTGCCGGACAGATCCCATGGCCTATGCCAGTCCCGCCGAGCGGATGCTGGCGGCGATAGGCGAGCCTGAGCTGATCGACACCCGCAAGGACCCGCGACTGTCGCGCATTTTTTCCAACCGGGTAATCCCCCGCTACCCCGCCTTTGCCGAGTTCTACGGCATGGAAGATGTTATCGCCCAGGTAGTTTCCTATTTCAAACACGCCGCCCAGGGGCTGGAAGAACGCAAGCAGGTGCTGTATTTGCTGGGGCCGGTGGGTGGCGGTAAATCCTCCATTGCCGAACGTCTCAAGCAACTGATGGAAGCCTGGCCGATCTATGCCCTGAAAGGTTCACCGGTTAATGAGTCGCCCCTCGGGCTCTTCGATGTGGCGCTCCATGGCGCGCAAATGCAGGAGGAATACGGTATTGCGCCGCGCTATCTGGGTGCCATTCCCTCGCCCTGGGCGATGAAGCGCCTGAGGGAATTCAGCGGCGATCTGCGCCAGTTTCGGGTGGTGAAAGTGCGACCGTCTGTGTTGCACCAGCTGGCCATTGCCAAGACCGAACCCGGTGACGAAAACAACCAGGATATTTCCACCCTGGTCGGCAAGGTGGATATTCGCAAGCTGGAATCCTACGGCCAGGACGATCCCGATGCCTATTCCTATTCCGGCGGGTTGTGCCAGGCCAACCAGGGGCTGCTGGAATTTGTCGAGATGTTCAAGGCGCCCATCAAGATGCTGCACCCATTGCTGACGGCAACCCAGGAGGGCAACTACAAGGGCACCGAAGGATTCTCCGCCATCCCTTTCCAGGGCATTGTTCTTGCCCACTCCAATGAATCGGAGTGGCAGAGCTTCCGCAACAACAAGCACAACGAGGCCTTCCTCGACCGCGTGTATATCGTCAAGGTGCCCTATTGCCTGCAGGTGTCCGAGGAAGTGCATATCTACGAAAAACTGCTGCGGCACAGCTCGCTGGCCAATGCGCCCTGTGCGCCGGGCACCCTGGAAATGCTCGCGCAATTTTCGGTGTTGACCCGTCTTGAGGCACCGGAGAACTCCAGCATATTTGCCAAGATGCGGGTCTATGACGGCGAAAGCCTGAAGGACACCGACCCGGGCGCCAAGTCCTTCCAGGAGTATCGTGAATACGCTGGCAATGACGAGGGCATGGATGGTGTTTCCACCCGCTTTGCTTTCAAGATTTTGTCGGCGGTATTCAACTACGACGGCGATGAAGTGGCAGCCAATCCGGTGCACCTGATGTATGTGCTGGAGCAGCGCATCCTGCGCGAGCAGCTGCCGGACGAGACACAGCGCAATTACCTGGAATTTATCAAGCGCTGGCTGGCAGTACGCTATGCCGAATTTATCGGCAAGGAGATCCAGACAGCCTATCTCGAATCCTATTCCGAATACGGCCAGAACATTTTTGATCGCTACGTGACCTTTGCCGATTACTGGATACAGGACGAGGATTATCGCGATCCGGAAACCGGCGCCATTTTTGATCGCGCCACCCTCAACGGTGAGCTGGAAAAAATTGAAAAGCCTGCAGGCATTGCCAACCCCAAGGATTTCCGTAACGAAATCGTCAACTTTGTCTTGCGGGCCAGGGCGCAAAACGAAGGCCGCAGCCCACGCTGGACAAGTTACGAAAAACTCCGCGAAGTGATCGAGAAAAAAATGTTCTCCAGCACCGAGGAGTTGCTGCCGGTGATTTCATTCAATGCCAAATCCTCCGGTGAGGAAAAGGAAAAGCATGAAAACTTTGTCAGCCGCATGGTCGACAAGGGCTATACGGCGAAGCAGGTGAGATTGCTTTCGGAGTGGTATTTGCGGGTCAGGAAGTCAGCGTGATTTGCGTGGGAGATATTCTTTAAATGGCGATGGGATATGGGATATGGGAGATGAGAGAAGTGAGATAGGAGCGACAGAGCGTCAGGCATTTAGCGTCTCCCGTCTCCCATTCAACATCTCCCTCAATACCGGGAGGCAAACGTGATCATCGACAGACGTCTCAACGACCACAACAAAAGCGTCACCAACCGGCAGCGTTTTATTCGCCGCTACAAGAAGCAGTTGCAGCGCTCCGTCACCGATGCTGTCGCCAATCGCTCCATTACTGATCTTGAGCAGGGTGCAGAGGTGGGCATTCCGGTGCGGGATATTTCCGAGCCGCAGTTCGGCATTGGCAAGGGCGGTGACCGGGATTTTGTGCTGCCGGGCAACCGTGAATTTTCACGAGGTGACCGCCTGCCCAAACCCCAGGGTCAGGGAGGCCAGGCCAGCGGCAAGGGTGAACCTGGTGAAGGCGGTGGCGGCGAGGACCAGTTTACATTCAGCCTCACCAAAGAAGAGTTTATGAATCTCTTTTTTGATGATCTGGAATTGCCCCGGCTGGCGCGTACCGCTCTGGGTGAAGCCCGGCAACCGCGCTTTCGCAAGGGCGGTTACACCTCCAGTGGTGCACCCATGAACCTGTCGCTGACGCGCACGTTGCGCAACGCACTGGCGCGGCGTATTGCCCTCGGCGCGCCGCTGCGGCGTGAACTGGCAGATCTGCGCAACGATGGTGGCTCTGACAGTCAGATTGAAGCGCTGGAAGAACGGTTGCGAAACCTGCCATTTCTGGATGAATACGATCTGCGCTATCGCAACCGGCAGCGCGAAATGGAACCCATCAGCAGGGCGGTGATGTTTTGTCTGATGGATGTGTCAGCCTCCATGTCCGAGCTGAAGAAGGATCTCGCCAAGCGCTTCTATATCCTTTTGTACCTTTTTTTAACCCGCAAGTACGCCTCGGTGGAGCTGGTCTTTATTCGCCATACCGATGATGCCGAAGAGGTCAGCGAGGATGTGTTTTTTCATGATCCCAAAACCGGCGGCACCGTGGTGCTGTCGGCCCTCAAACGGATGGACGAGATTGTGCAGCAGCGCTATGCCTCGTCCGACTGGAATATTTATGGCGCCCAGGTGTCCGACGGCGATGCCTTTGGCGCTGATGTGGAAAAAAGCCGCAGCTACCTGGCCAACAGCGTACTGCCGCTGTGTCAGTACTATACCTATGTGGAGTTGCCCGATGCCACGGCGGTGCATACGCCGCTGGGTGCTTCCTACGGCACCATCAAGGATGATCGCTTTGCCATGGCCGAAATTCTTGAGCGCGGCCATGTGTATCTGGCGTTGCGCCAGCTGTTCCAGAAGGAGGCCGCCGCATGGCAAGCCCTGTGAAAAACCCGCTCTGCTCGGCGCTGGAAAGTCGCCACCCGCTGTCCACCGGCGGTGAATGGACCTTCGAGCTGCTCGACACCTACAACCGCGAGCTGGCCATCATTGCCTGTGAAGAATTTGGCCTCGACACCTTTCCCAACCAGATTGAAGTGATTTCCTCCGAGCAGATGCTCGACGCCTATGCCTCAACCGGATTGCCCATCAGCTATCCACACTGGAGCTATGGCAAGCAGTTTATCTACCACAGTGAAGGCTACCGGCGCGGGCAGAGCGGACTGGCCTATGAGCTGGTGATCAACTCAGACCCTTGCATCTCGTACCTGATGGAAGACAACAGCATGGCCATGCAGGGGCTGGTCATCGCCCACGCCTGTTACGGTCACAACTCGTTTTTCAAGGGCAATTACCTGTTCCGCCAGTGGACCAGTCCCGACGCTATCGTTGACTACATGGTGTTTGCCCGCAAATACATTCTCGACTGCGAAGAGCGCTATGGCCTGGGGCCGGTGGAGGATATTCTCGATGCCTGCCACGCGCTGATGAACCAGGGGGTGGACCGGTTTCACAGCCCCTCGCCACTGTCATTCGAGGAGGAGATGGCGCGGCAAAAAAACCGCGATGACAACGAGTGGAGCCGCTACGACGAGATCTGGCGCACGGTGCCGGTAGCCGACAGCAAGGACGACAGCGGCGAACAGAGCCGCACCCGCTTTCCGGAGGAGCCGCAGGAGAACCTGCTCTACTTTATTGAAAAGCACTCACCCATTCTCGAACCCTGGCAGCGCGAGATCGTCCGTATTGTGCGCAAGCTGGCCCAGTATTTTTACCCCCAGGGGCTCACCAAGGTGATGAACGAGGGCTGGGCCACCTTCTGGCACTACACGCTGCTCAACCGTCTCTACGACAAGGGGTTGGTGGACGATGGCTTTATGTTTGAAGTGCTGCAATCCCACACTAGCGTGATCACCCAGTTGCCCTTCGATCATCCCCACTACTCCGGCATCAACCCCTACGCCCTGGGTTTTGCCATGATGAAGGACCTGCGCCGCATCTGCGAAAACCCCGATGACGAAGATCGTCAGTGGTTCCCCGATATCGCCGGTGGCAACTGGCAGCAAGTGCTCGACTTTGCCATGCGCAACTTCAAGGATGAATCCTTTATTGGTCAGTACCTGTCGCCAAAACTGATACGGGAATTCCATCTGTTCGCCATTGCCGACCGCGCCAGCGACGAAGCCCTTACCGTGTCCGAAATCCACAACGAACAGGGCTACCGTGAAGTGCGCAAGCTGCTGTCAAAGCAGTACGACCGCGATCAGAACGTGCCAGACATCCAGGTCAGCCGCTACCATTATCGTGGTGACCGTTCGCTGGAGCTGGAATACCGCCAGCGCCGGGGGCGGCCCCTGAATGATGAAGCACGCGAGGTGATGAAACATCTGGCGCGGTTGTGGGGCTTCAGGGTCACCCTCCACCGGGTGGACGAGGCAGGCAAAACCCTCGAGAGCATGGCGGTGGAGGCAAGGCAGAATTGAGTGCGTACTGTGGATGCAAAAACCCTGTGGAAAGCCAGCCTGGCGCAGGGAGAGCAAGCAGATGCTAACGCTCGAGATAGATCTTGTAGTTTTCGAGATAGTCGTCGAGATTGGCGTCGAGCATGGTTTCAAATTGCTGCATTAACAGGGCTTTAATGTCACCCAGCTCTTCCTTGAACTCCTTGCGCTCGGCGGTGGCGATTGCCGCGGCATAAGCGCCGAAGCGCGCCGCCGCATAGAGCATGGCGTCACTGATCAGCGCCGGGTCCTGGTGCGCCGATTTCTCATTGGCATTGCCAATCAGTTCCTCAACCAGATCCCAGAATTGCTGTTCAGTGTCGCTCATGCCAGTTCCTTTAATTTCGTAGGATATAAAAGCATCCGTAGGTTGGGCTGAGGAACGAAGCCCAACACATCTCATGATTACGCCAGAGCTGTTGGGCTTCGTTCCTCAGCCCAACCTACCAACGGGCCTATTTTCATAAGCTCCGCAGCACTCAAAGAATTTCCAGCAACTCCACGTCAAACACCAGGGCGCTGTAAGGCCCGATGGCACCACCGGCGCCACGCTCGCCATAGGCCAGCTGGTAGGGAATATGCAAACGCCATTTCGAGCCTGTGGGCATCAGTTGCAAGGCTTCGGTCCAGCCAGCAATCACACCGCTGACGGGAAATTCCGCAGGCTCACCGCGCTGTACCGAACTGTCGAACACAGTGCCATCAATCAGAGTGCCATGGTAATGGGTGCGCACAGTATCGGTGCGGCTGGGCTTGGCGCCGGTGCCCTCAGTAAGGATTTCATATTGCAGGCCGGAAGCAGTTACGGTGATGCCGTCGCGCTTGGCATTCTCGGCCAGATAGGCTTCGCCTTCACCGGCAAACTGGCTGGCCTTGTCGGCTTCTTCCGCCTTGAGGCGGGCCTGAATTTCGCGGAAAGCCTCGTTGATCTGATCGGCGCTTACCTGCAGGGCGTTGCCGGCAATAGCGTCGCTGAAACCGGCCAGGGCCGATTCGGTATCAAAACCGGCAAAGGGTGCATTGGCCAGCTGATCGCCTAGTTGGCGACCGATACCGTAACTGGCTTTTTGTTCCAATGATTCAAAAGGTGATGACATAATCTGTAATCCGGATTGCGATGAATGTAAGGGTGAAAATTGCACGCTGACCGGCGGCAAACCCCTGTTAGAGGAAAGATTTATGGATTGCAAAGCCATAAAAAAGCGGTGTCTGCTGCAACAGCAACACCGCATTTGGGGGGCAATACCGGCCAGCCACAGGGTCACAGCATAACAACAGCGTCCATTCAAAACCAGAGCGCGAGTATTGCAGCTCTTTGATGAAGGTCACGACTATGCTGTGGCGTCGACGGGAAAACGCCGGGGAGTCTGGCGTGGGGGCGGTCCGGATTCTGGATATCGAGATTGTCTGGCAGCCTTGTGGCAGCAGTGGACAGTCAACAACCGCAGCCGGTCCCGCTATGGCCAATCCTGGCTGGCGAGGCTTTCTTAACAGAACCGTTCGCGCTATTCTGCGGCAAATCTGTAGGCCATATCGTGGTCAAGAAAAGGGGCAAGCAAGGAAGAGATAATGCCAGCAATCACTGAACAGCCAAATAAAGCCCGCATCAGCAGTGTCGCCTGCCATCTTCACCCTATCCATCATGGAATCGCCTCCATAGTAGTACGCAAAGATCTTTTGCTCAGCGGGGTGCCATACCTTTTGGGCGCGAAGTTGGAAGCGGAAAATACCTTTTGGACGGATGTGATCGTGACGGATGAGAAATATTTAACGGAAAAACATACGGTTAGCGCTTCTGACTTGAGTTGCCAGCTGTTAAAAGGTATACCTTCTAATATTGTTAATGAGGTAAGTATTACCTCATTAACAGACTGTTAGGGCTATATATGGACGAGACACATACAACTTTCATATCAAAGTGGTGGCTAAAAATCCTAGCCACGCTGTTAGGATTGTCGTTGCCAGGAATCGCCCTGATTCTCCGTAATACCCTCGAAACCCATCTAGCATCGGCAAGCCCAGAGTGGCTGGCCAAATTATTAATAGCAGTATTAGCAGTAATTGGTTTCCTTCTTGCATCACTTATCCTCCAGCGTCCCTGGGTAAAATGGGATGAGTCTACAGGCACATGGTTCAATCGGTTCAGCGCGCTTCGGTACTGTGGCACATGCCGGGCTAACAAAAAAATTGTTGTCCCCTTAAAAAATGAAATCACTGGTTGGCGTTGCGTTGCCTGCAATACTTTTCGCACTGATCCGTTGCGCAAACATTTGCAGCCCAAACAAAAACAACAGTCTCAATCTAAACCGATCGGTAGCGATGAGTGGCGCACACGCGGCTGACCCTAACAATTAAGTGGTGCGGGGCTCCGGTGCTGTCGCACCTCCGCCCCACACTTAGGCGTTATAGGGCAGGATGAGAAAGCACATTACATCGTTTTCTCTTTTAGGTGTAGGACTTTTGGTCGGCGCTTTAGTGACGCTTTTCTACTTGCGCGAGCTCTCCGAAAGGGGGGATTGCTTCAAATCCTATAACCGAGTAGAAGAGCTGAAGCATATTTTGGCGCAGTTGGCGCCGGATAATCACAACGCAAAAAGGACCACAGTAATTTATATTGAGAATCAACTCTCAGCACTATCCTATTGTGCTACCAAATTTGATACTGATAATGGGCGTGTCAGTTCTTACGAAAACGAAATTGAAATCGCAAGGAGAGCCATTGATGATGCCCTATAACAAGGTGGTGTTGTCGCAGCGCAACAAGCGCGCTGCTGGGACGCCTTCGCTGCCGCTTCGGCGCCCCAAACCACGGCGTTATGAATTTCTGCGGAGGCAACAGTGAACCCCACAGACTTTGAAAAAATCGAATCCTGTATTTCTGCAATGAAAGAAGCCTTACCTGTGGCGTTCGGAGAAACATTGCCCCCAAGGTTGTTCACTCGGTACATGACTGTTGTTCTTTCAATCCAGTCGTACCACAAGCAGGTTCTTGAATTTCAGGCTGTCCTTTCTGGCATTCCTTATCTGAATCCTCAAAAACCTCTTCGTAAACCTCCTGAAACGCTTTCATCGCCACAATTCCATGTGCTCGACCAGAAGTTTCAGTTAATGCACCAATTATTGCCGCACAAATTTCAGGCGCAGCTTCCAGAAGAACTTCGTAAGTTACACATGCAACTTCTCCGAGACTTGGCGCGTGTCCAAGGTGCCTCTCAACAGCTTCATAAGGCACTTCAACAGAAAGGGTTGTTGTAATGCCTTCCATTTCAATTGCTTGCTCAATTTTCATCTCAATCACCCAAATAATTCATAACAAATGGCTGGTGCGGGACAAACTACGCTGTCGCTTCGTTTGCCCCACAGCCAGGCGTTATGTTTCAGGAAACATCGGAAGTATAGAATGGATAAAGTAGATTTAATCCTATATATCATGGCAGGCATATTTGCATTGAAT
>LADM01000096.1 GCA_000961645.1 Gammaproteobacteria bacterium BRH_c0
CCCTGGCTCCCAGCCCGCGGCAGTCAATGACCTGATCGAAGGGGTAGTGAGCGGTGTTGCCATGCTCCGCGATCGAGACCGAGGTTGAGGTCAGAGCGCTGATCCGGCAGCCAGGGTGCCATTCAGCACCCTGGGCCAGCAGGTAGCGGCCGAGGGCGGCCATCACCAGCCGGGTATCGAGCCAGGCCTCGCCGGGCAACCACAGTGCGCGCTCAAAGTGCTCTGCCAGTGCCGGTTCGAGGCGGGCCAGGGCAGCGTGATCCAGCAGCTGGCGGTCAGCGGGATTATCAACCGCCGCATCAAGGCGCTGGCAAAAATGCTGGTACTCGGCGCGGTCGCCGGGGTGGGCCACCACCAGGCTGCCGCGCTGGTGAAATCCCACGTCCTCCCCCAGTGCGGCGACCAACTGCGGCCACAGTGCCAGGGAGCGCAAACCCAGGGTATGGACAGCCTGTTCAGCGCTTTCCAGCTCTGCCCAGGGTGCCAGCATCCCGGCGGCAGTCCAGGCGGCAGCGCTACCGGCCTCTATCGGGTCGCGATCAAACAGGCTTACCCGGTGCCCTTGCTGCAGCAGGTAAAAGGCCAGCACCCGGCCCATGATCCCCGCTCCGGCCAGCGCGAGGCGCATCTCAGTTGACCTCCTGCACATAGAGCTTGCTGCCCAGCTCGCGGAATTCCTCGGACTTTTTCTTCATGCCCTCTCTTGCGCTGTCTTCCCGGGCCTGGTCCTCGCGGGCCTGATCTTCACGGGCATAGTCGCGCACCTCCTGGCTGATCTGCATGGAGCAGAATTTGGGGCCGCACATGGAGCAGAAGTGGGCCACCTTGGCGCTGTCCTTGGGCAGTGTCTCGTCGTGGTAGTCACGGGCCGTATCGGGGTCGAGCCCGAGGTTGAACTGGTCCTCCCAGCGAAACTCGAAGCGCGCTTGCGAGAGCAGGTCGTCGTGGGTGCGCGCCTGGGGGTGGCCCTTGGCCACATCGGCGGCATGGGCGGCAATTTTGTAGGCGATCAGACCGGCCTTGACGTCATCGCGGTCGGGCAGCCCCAGGTGCTCCTTGGGGGTGACGTAACACAGCATGGCGCAGCCAAACCAGCCGATCATGGCGGCACCGATGCCGCTGGTGATGTGGTCATAGCCCGGGGCAATATCGGTGGTCAGCGGCCCGAGGGTGTAAAACGGCGCTTCGTCGCAGTACTCCAGCTGCTTGTCCATGTTCTCCTGGATCAGGTGCATGGGCACATGGCCGGGGCCTTCGATCATGGTCTGGACATCGTGCTGCCAGGCGATTTTGGTCAGCTCGCCGAGGGTTTTCAATTCGGCAAACTGGGCCTCGTCGTTAGCATCCGCGAGGCAGCCGGGACGCAGGCCGTCGCCGAGGGAAAAGCTCACATCGTAGGCCTTCATGATGTCGCAGATGTCCTCAAAGTGGGTGTAGAGGAAGCTTTCCTGGTGGTGGGCAATACACCACTTGGCCATGATGGAACCGCCGCGCGACACGATGCCGGTGACCCGCTCGGCGGTCATGGGTACAAAGGGCAGGCGCAGCCCGGCGTGGATGGTGAAGTAATCCACACCCTGCTCGGCCTGCTCGATCAGGGTGTCGCGGAAAATATCCCAGCTCAGGTCTTCGGCGATGCCACCGACTTTCTCAAGGGCCTGGTAGAGGGGCACGGTGCCAATCGGCACCGGGGAGTTGCGCAGAATATGGTCGCGGGTGCTATGGATGTTCTTGCCGGTAGAGAGGTCCATCACCGTATCGGCACCCCAGCGGATCGCCCACACCAGCTTGTCAACCTCCTCCCCGATGGAGGAACCCAGTGCCGAGTTGCCGATATTGGCATTCACCTTGACGAGGAAATTGCGGCCGATAATCATCGGCTCCAGTTCGGGGTGATTGATATTGGCGGGAATAATGGCGCGGCCCTCGGCCACTTCGCGGCGCACAAACTCCGGGGTGATGAGTGAGGGTATGCGCGCGCCCTGTGGGTTGCCCGCCAAGCGTCGCTGGCGCTCGGCGCTTTCGGGCATGCTTCTGTCGCTGCGGCAACTGTTGTTTTCCCGCAGCGCAATGTATTCCATTTCGGGGGTGATGATGCCGCGCCGGGCGTAGTGCAGCTGGCTGACATTGGCGCCGCTGTTGGCGCGGCGCGGCTGGCGCTGGAGGGCGGGGTTGAAGAAGCCGGACAGCGTCTGGCCGCCATCATCGACCGGCTGCACGACTCGCCCGGCGTAGAGCTGGGTGTCAGCCCGGCTGTCGAGCCAGGGGCTGCGAATCGCTGGAAGCCCGCGCGTTACATCAAGGTCTGCGCCGGGATCGGTGTAGGGGCCGGAGGTATCGTAAAGCCTGACCCTGTCGCCGTTGCTGAGGGCAATTTCACGCACAGGCACGCGAATATCGGCATGCTGTGGATGGGTGAGATGGATCTTGCTGCTCGCCGGTAACGGCGTGCGGGTAATGTCAGGACGGGACATCGCTCAACTCCTGGTAGGGGCGGTGTGGATGGTCCCGACCAGCAAAGAGCAAAGGAAAAAAGAGGTACAGACAGCGGTGATGTCGAACTCTTCCCTACGCCGATACTAGCCGGATCAGGTTCAACGGGTCTGCTTTTCAGCATCTCAGCCATGGTGCTTTGCAGCACGGGGCGCCCCGAGAGTGAGGCCGATTATAGGGGCAAGGTTAACGGCAATGGAAGGCGTGAAATCAGCTTTTTGCCCTCGCCTTCCTGCGTGGCAGATGAATTCGCTTGGGCCGCAATGGTACGATGTGGCTTTTAGCGTTGGACCCGCCATGACCTTCAATGAACTGACAAAACTCCTCGAGGTAGAAGGCTTCGAGGAAACCGCCGCGGAATTGCACGGCATTATCTGCGGGCGCCTGGCGGGGGGTGAGCGCCTGCACGGTGACAAACTGCGCAACGCGCTGCTGGCCAGCCTGCACAGCGAGGAGGAACTGATCGACAACGCCCTGCCGTCGCTCTCCCGTCTCTACCAGCAATCCCTGGCGGGCCTCACTGATCCCGGTTTTGCCTTCAAGCCCCTGCTGCCCGGTGAGGAGACGCCACTGGCCGAGCGGGTCGAAGCCATGGCGCAGTGGACCCAGGGCTTTCTCGACGGCCTGGCGGATTCGGGCCTGTCCGGCGAAACCCTGTTTTCCGACGATGCCGCCAATGCCCTCGGGGATATTGCCGCCATCGCCCAGGCCGGTTTTGACGGCGATGGCGAAAATGAGGATGAAGTCGATTTTGCCGAGCTGGAGGAATACCTGCGGGTGGCGGCGATCCTGATTTTTTCCGAGCTGGCCTCGCCCGACGACATTGGCCCAGCCACGTCGACAACACTGCACTAGACCGCACCCGCATCCAGGCTGCAACCGCACCAGGAAACACCTGCACCAGGAATAGCCCGATGATCAAACCCAGTGAATTTGCCCGCCGCCGCCGCGAACTGATGGCCCTGATGGCGAAGGACAGCATCGCCATCATCACCGCGGCCCCCGAGCGTACCCGCAGCCGCGACACCCTCTACCGCTACCGGCAGGACAGCGATTTTTACTACCTCACCGGTTTCGACGAGCCGGAATCGGTGCTGGTGCTGATACCGGGGCGCCGCCAGGGGCAGTTTGTGATGTTCTGCCGCGATCGCGATCGCGCCCGGGAAATCTGGGATGGTTACCGCGCCGGTCCCCAGGGCGCCTGCGAGATCTACGGCGCCGATGACGCCTTCCCCATCAACGATATCGACGAGATCCTGCCGGGCCTGATCGAGGGCCGCGAGCGGGTTTACTACGCGGTGGGCAAGGACCAGAATTTCGACCGCCAGCTGATGGAATGGGTCAAGGCCATTCGCGCCAGGGCCAGGGCGGGTGCCATTCCGCCAGCGGAGTTTGTCGATCTCGATCACCTGCTGCACGAGATGCGCCTGTTCAAGAGCCCCGGTGAACTCAAGGTGATGGGCAAGTCCGCCAGGATTGCCGCCCGCGCCCACAGCCGCGCCATGCAGGTGTGCAAGCCGGGCATGTTCGAGTACCAGCTGCAGGCCGAGATCGAACACGAGTTCGCCATGGCGGGCAGTGACTTTCCGGCCTACAGCTCCATCGTCGGTGGCGGCGCCAACGGCTGTATCCTCCACTACATCGAAAACCGCGCACCCCTGCAGGATGGCGATCTGGTGCTGATCGATGCGGGTTGCGAATACCAGTACTACGCCTCGGATATCACCCGCACCTTTCCGGTCAACGGCAAATTCTCGCCAGAGCAGAAAGTGCTGTACAACATCGTGCTGCAAGCCCAGTACGCTGCCATTGCTGCGGCCCGCGCCGGCAACCACTGGGAGCAGCCCCACGAGGCCACGGTCAAGGTGATCACCGAGGGGCTGGTGGACGCCGGGTTGCTGAAAGGCAAGGTGGCGGACCTGATCCGCGACGGCGCCTACAAGGATTTTTACATGCACCGCGCCGGTCACTGGCTCGGTATGGATGTTCACGATGTTGGCGACTACAAGGTGGATCACCACTGGCGCCTGCTGGAGCCGGGTATGGTGATGACCATCGAGCCGGGGATTTATGTGTCCCCGGACAATACCAGGGTAGCCAAGAAGTGGCGCGGCATCGGTATCCGCATCGAGGACAACGTGGCCATCACCCGCAAGGGCACCGAGATACTCACCGCCGATGTGCCCAAAACCATTGATGATATCGAAGCGTTGATGCGGGGTTGAACGCACTGTGACTACCGTCAGCGAGCACAAGCAGCATGGCAATACTCTGCCGGGACAGAGCCTGACGGAACAGCGCCTGTCACAAGTGAGCCTTCCCGATCATGCCGATATCGCCATTATCGGTGGCGGGATGGTGGGCCTCAGCCTGGCCCTGCTGCTGGCAAAACACTGTCCGGCGCTGCAAATCCTGGTGCTGGAAGCCTTTGCCATCAAACTGCCGTCAGCCACCGAGGTCGCCCATTTCCCGCCGGGTTTTGATGCCCGCTCCACGGCCCTGTCCCACAGCAGCCGCTTGATTTTCAGCGACCTCGGCATCTGGGATGCCATTGCCCCCCATGTTGCCACCATCGACACCATCCATGTGTCGGATCGGGGCAAGCCCGGCGCCACCCGCCTGCACGCCGCCGATCAAGGCCTGCCCGGCCTGGGCCATGTGCTGGAAAACCGCGTGCTGGGGGATGTGCTGATCCGCGCCGTGCAGCGCTGCGCCAATATACGCATCTGTGCGCCGTTGCGGCTCGACAGACTGACGCCTGCTGAGCATGGTATGGCCCTCCAGGCTGGGGATCAACGCTGTGTGGCAGGGCTGGCAGTGATAGCGGAAGGCACCGGTTCCGCCAGCCTCGAACAGTTGGGGATTCATACCAAAGTGGTGGATTATGGCCAGTGCGCCCTTATCGCCAACCTGTCCCTGGCCGAGCCCCATCGCGGTATTGCCTACGAGCGTTTTACCGGGCAGGGCCCCATGGCATTGCTGCCCCTGCCGCCAGTCAATGGCGAGCAGCGCGCCGCACTGGTGTGGACGCTGCCGCCGGAGCGGGCAGAACAGCTTAGAAGCGCGCCTGAAGATGAATTTCTCGCCGCTCTGCACCAGCAGTTTGGCTACCGCGCCGGGCATTTTCTGCGTTGCGGCGAGCGCTCTGCCTATCCCCTGCGCCTGACCGTGGCGGAGGAGCAGATCCGCCGCCATCTCGCGGTAGTGGGCAATGCCGCCCACTTTTTGCACCCGGTGGCGGGGCAGGGTTTCAACCTCGCCCTGCGCGATGTGGCGATGCTGGCGGAGGCGGTGATCGAGGGACAACACAGTGGTATCGCTCCCGGCGATCTCGGCCTGCTGGAAGGTTACCTGCAAGCCCAGAGTGGCGATCAGAATCGCACCATCCTCTTCAGCGACACCCTGCCCAGACTGTTTGCCGCCCGCGGTGTTCTGCCCGTGGGGCTGCGCAATAGCGGCCTGATAGCGCTGGATCTGCTGCCGGGGCTGCGCGAAGGTTTTGCCCGTTTTGGCGCCGGTCTTGGCAATCGCTCGGCCCAATTACAGACAGGTTCAGGCCATGATTGAAGCAGAACAGTTTGATGTGCTGATTGCCGGTGGCGGTCTGGTGGGTGCAGCCCTGGCGGTGGTTCTCGGTCGCCACCCGCTGGCGCAGAACCTGCGCATCGCGGTGGTGGAGACCAAACCCTTCAAGGCCGACCTGCGCGGTGAGCTGTTCGACCCCAAGGTGATCGCCCTCGCCGAGGCTTCCCGCAAGCTGCTGGAAGCCGCAGGTATCTGGGATGACGCGCTGGCCAGCAGTGCCTGCCCCTACCGACGCATGGTAGTGCGCGACAGCGCCGGAACCGGCTGCGTCGAATTCGACAGCAGCGAAGTACACCGCGCCGACCTGGGGCATATCGTCGAGAATTCAGCCCTGCTGGCGCCCATGCACCGCGCCATCGAGACGATGGCCAATACGCAGTTTGTCTATCAGGGCATTGCCGATGTGCAGCGCAGTGGCGAGGCAGGCGACCTGATTCTGACATTGGCAGATGGCCGCACTCTCAGCGCACCGCTGGTGGTGGCTGCCGATGGCGCCAATTCCCTGGTGCGGGAGCGCTGCGGCTTTGCTCTGCGCAGCTGGGATTACGGGCACAGCGCGATTGTTGCCACGATCCGCTGCCAACAGCCCCACGGTTTCAGCGCCCGCCAGTGGTTTATGGACAGCGGTCCACTGGCCTTTTTACCGTTGCGAACGCAGGATCAGGACTGCCACCATGTGTCCATTGTCTGGTCGCAGGAGCACGACGAGGCGCAGCGATTGATGGCACTGGATGACGGTGAATTCTGCCGCGAACTGACTTTTGCCAGCGAGTCCGCCCTGGGCGATGTGAAATCCATCTCCCGCCGCTTTGTTTTCCCTCTGCGCCAGCGCCATGCCGTGGATTATGTGCAGCCCGGTGTGGTGCTGGTGGGGGATGCTGCCCACACGATACACCCGCTGGCGGGGCAGGGGGTCAACCTCGGTTTTGCCGATGTGGCTACCCTGGTGGAGGAGCTGGCGCGGGCCGTGGAGCGCGGCCTGCCCCACTGGCACCTGTCTGCCTTGCAACGCTACCAGCGCCAGCGCAAGCCCGCCAACCTGGCGATGATGGGCGCCATGGAAGGCTTCAAGCGCCTCTTTGCCTCCCGGCAGCCGCTTTTGCGCATGGTGCGCAACGATGGCATGGGCCTGTTCAATCGCCTGGCGCCGCTGAAAAACCAGCTGGTGCGCAAGGCCATGGGATTTTAGCGGCGGTCCCCAGAGGTCAACAGACCCAAAGCCGCAGACAGTTTTTTATTGCCCTGCTAGAATTCGCACCTTACCCGTCAGGCAGCCCCCCATGGGAAACCGCACCCCCCTTTTTGACACCCACCAGGCCCTCGGCGCCAAGATCGTCGACTTTGGCGGCTGGGATATGCCTCTCCACTACGGCTCGCAGATTGACGAGCACCATGTGGTGCGCCAGCAGGCGGGCATGTTCGACGTCAGTCATATGGCGGTGGTGGATATTTCGGGTAGCGATGCGCAGTCGTATCTCGAATACCTGCTGGGCAATGATGTGGGGCGCCTTAAGGCTGCTGGCAAGGCCCTCTACTCGCTGATGCTTAATCCGGATGGGGGTGTGATCGACGACCTGATCGTCTACCTGCTGGGCGACAACCGCTACCGGCTGGTGGTCAACTGTGGCACCGCCGCCAAGGATCTTGCCTGGATGCAGCAACAGGCCGCCGGATTTGCCGTTGCCATCACACCACGACCGGACTTGGCGATTATCGCCGTGCAGGGTCCGCAGGCCATGGCGCGGGTTAAATCGGTGGCCAGTGCAGACGCTGCCGCCGCCATTGATGGCCTGCAAAACTTCAGCGCCACCACCGTGGGCAGCTGGTTTATCGCCCGCACCGGCTATACCGGTGAGGATGGCCTGGAGCTGATCGTCCCCGGCACCGAGGCGGTGGCCCTGTGGCAACAGCTGCTGGATGCCGGGGTAAAACCCGTGGGCCTGGGCGCCCGCGACACCCTGCGACTTGAGGCGGGCATGAACCTCTACGGCAACGATATGGATGAAAGCGTATCGCCCCTCGAAGCCAACCTGGGCTGGACCATTGCCTGGGAGCCAACAGAGCGCAACTTTATAGGCCGCGCCGCTCTGCAAGCCCAGCGCGATGCGGGTGTCAGCCAAAAACTGGTGGGCCTGGTGATGGAGGCCAAAGGTGTGCTGCGCGCCCACCAGCAGGTCAGCAGCACTACCGCCTCCGGCACGGGTGAAATCACCAGCGGCACCTTCTCGCCCACCCTTGGTTTTTCAATAGCTTTGGCGCGGGTGCCGGTGGAGTTCAGCGGCGCTGCCCTGGTGGATATCCGCGGCAAGGCTGTGCCGGTCAACATCGTCAAACCCTGCTTTGTCCGCCATGGACAGGCTGTTATCAACCAAAATTAAGTGTGGAGAAAACCATGAGCGAACTGCCCAAAGAGCTGCGATACCTCGAAACCCACGAATGGGTGCGCAACGAGGGCGACGGTACCGCCACCGTCGGCATCACTGACCATGCCCAGGAAGCCCTCGGCGATGTGGTCTTTGTCGAACTGCCGGAGGTGGGCCAGACCCTCAACGCCGGTGAAGAGGCCGGGGTGGTGGAATCCGTCAAGGCCGCCTCCGATATCTTCGCGCCGGTATCCGGCGAGGTAATCGCCATCAACGAAGAGCTGGAGGACGCCCCCGAAACCATCAACCAGTCACCCTATGGCGACGGCTGGTTCTATCGCATCCGCATGTCCGACCCCTCCGAACTGGATGCGCTGATGGATGCTGACGCCTACCGCGAAGTCGCGGAAGACGAGTAACGCTGAGGGGATTCCACCCCCATGTGCCTGGTCGCATTCGCCCACCGCAGCCACCCCCGCTACCCGCTGGTGCTGGTGGCCAACCGCGATGAATTCTACAACCGCCCCACGGCACCCGCCGACTGGTGGCCCGATATCCCCGGCCTGCTTGCCGGGCGCGATTTGCAGGCTGGCGGCACCTGGCTGGGTGCTGCCAGCGACGGGCGCTGGGCACTGGTCACCAACTACCGCGAGGGGCAGGCCGCCCCCGGTGTTCGCTCCAGGGGTGAACTGCCCCTGGGGTATCTGGCCAAACCCGCTGACCCCGATCAGCTCACCGCCCTGGCCACCTACGGCGCGCACCTTGACAAGGAAGGTCACCACTACGGCGGCTTCAACCTGCTCGCCGGGTGTGGCGACAGGTTGCTGTATTGCTCCAACCGCCGCGACGGCTACCAGTTTCCCGAACCCGGCATCCACACCCTCAGCAACCACCTGCTTAACACCCCCTGGCCCAAGGCCGAACTGGCCCGCCTCAAGCTTATGGGCCTGCTGCGTAAAAAAGACTTTTCCATCGACGAGCTGCTAACCGTCCTGGCAGACCGCGCCCCCTTCGACGACCACAGCCTGCCACTCACCGGCGTAGGGCTGGAGATGGAACGGGTGCTGTCGCCGCCCTTTATTGTCAGCGATGGTTACGGCACCCGCTGCACCACCGCGCTGCTGGTGGATAACCGGGGGCATATGATTTTTGCCGAGCAGAACTTTGAGGATGGGGAGAAGGTGGGTGGGTTGAGGTTGTTTCAGTTTGATACGGGGGTGAATTAGTCGCAGCCCCATTCAATGACCCGAGTTGCGATCCACGGCATAAAGCGAAACAGAAAAACATTGCTTGCCACGCAAAACTGTGGAAGATTTGGTTCACTCAGGCAGTAACGGATCGCACGCAGCTCTTGAAGCGCGCTGCCGCAATTTCATCAATGGATATGAGAAAGGAGATTGTGTCATGGAAGCAGCCTTGCCCCCGATCCTAATCCCCCGGCATTGCCAAATCGGCCTTATTCATCAAGGGTTGTCAGGCCGATCGCCTGATTAACAGACTTTTACATTTCATACACGAGTACGGAGATCTGAATAGATGAAAATTGGCGCCGCAGGATTGATGAAACTAGCGGAAATGATTTGCGGCGATGATCCATTTCGAAGCTTCCCTTATAGAAGCTCATCACATTTAACCCGTTTTTTTGTAGGCCTTGATCTTGATTATGTCCACGATGGTTCAACTCGTCGGGTATGGGTAAACGACGTTCTCAAAGAATTAAATGATCGCAAGGCATTACAAGAAAATATGCCTTCTGCGGAAATGAAGAAGGTTATCGAACATCTTCTTCATCCAGATCACTTTTTGTTTAATGAAAATGTAGACCGGGAAAAATCAATTGAAGCGGTGGAAACCTGCTTGAAAACATATGATCTAACAATTGCTCAGCAATCTAATGGAATAGTGAAGCTGTGCCCTGCACACGGTCAATTTGTGTCATCTTCTTACGAAGTAGTTCCTGCGGAACAATTAATAAGCTTCAAGCCAAGCGTTTTTAATGTTCCAAGAAAACCTCAGAACGAAAAGTTGGTGTCTGTAATGATGCCTTTTAACGCAAGCTTTGCTGGTACATATGAAGCAGTGAGGCGCGTAGCCGAGTACATGCACTTAGATTGCCTTCGGGCAGATGATATCTGGGATAATTCTACATTCATGCAAGATATATTTGATTTAATATTTTGCGCAAAAGTCATAGTTGTAGATTTTACGGGAAGAAATCCCAACGTAATGTATGAAACAGGGATTGCGCATACACTTGGAAAAACTGTAATTCCAATCACTCAGTCTTTGGATGACATTCCATCGGATCTCGGTCACCATCGAGCATTGAAATATTTGCCAAATGAACAAGGTTATAAAGATCTGAGTAATGAGCTGTATAAAAGATTAAAGGTGATCTATAAGATCGAAATGTAATAAAGCGCTGCTGTACGACAGTTTTTCCCCTGCGCGCCAAAATAGCCGCAAAGTGCGGCGTTAGGAATAAAGAATAATGGCAGGATCAAAAATCATTCCTGAAAAAGTTACTAGGGCGTGTTAACACTAATTAATGCGTCAGCAATTAG
>LADM01000026.1 GCA_000961645.1 Gammaproteobacteria bacterium BRH_c0
GCCGTGCCCTTCCCGGTCAGCATTGTGCTCGACCTGCTCGGCCTGCCCCAGGATCGCATGGATGAATTCATGAGCTGGGAGCACAACCTGCTCCACACCGCCAACTTTGAGGACCGCAAAAACGCCGTTTCCACCCTCAAGGCGTTCCTCTATGAAGAAATCGAAAAGCGCGAGAAAAACCCCACCGACGACCTGATCACCAGCACCATGAACATGGAGTCAGAGGGCCGCAAGTGGACCAGAGAAGAGGTGTTCGGACACTGCTTTAACCTGTTTATCGGTGGTCTCGACACGGTTACCGCTAACCTCGGCCATCAGTTCCACCACCTCGCCACTCACCTGGATCACCAGCGCACCCTGCGGGAAAACCCCGCCATGGTCGAGCAGGCCGTGCTGGAACTGATGCGCGCCTACGCCGCAGTGACCACCATGCGCATCTGCGCCAAGGAAATCACCATCCACGGCGTGACCATCAAGCCCGGCGACCGGGTTGCCCTCTGCACCCCGCTCGGCTCCAACGACCCCGAGCTGTTCGAGAACCCCACCGAGGTAATCCTCGACCGCCGCCCGGTGCACCTCAGCCTCGGCCACGGTATCCACCGCTGCCTCGGCGCCCACCTGGCACGCCGCGAGTTGAAGGTGGCGATCACCGACATGCTGGCCGAGCTGCCGGAATTCCGCCTCAAGCCCGGCTTCAAGGTGCCCTACCTGATGAGCAACGTGATGCACGTTAACGAGCTGGAGCTGGAGTGGGATGTCTAACTGACTCCCCGCTTTACCGGCAGTGAAAAAACCGACAGCACGCCTGTCGGTTTTTTTTCGCTCAACGGTCGCCAGTGCGGCCTGAGCAGGTTTTAATCCGCTGCAGTAAATACCCCGACACAGTGATGGAAGCACCCGTGATCAATCGTCCGCCGCGCACCAGCCGCAAACGCCTGACTATCCTGCTCGCGCTGATCGTCACAGCAACCGGGCTGTGGCATGTTTTCAAGCCGCTTCCCGAGGGCATCAGCTATCGGGGATCACCACAGCCTTTGCTGGCGCCCGAGCTGTTGATCGATCGCACCTGGGTGGATAAGGTCGGCAACCAGCAGTTCGACCAACAGATATTCGATGAGGCACTGCGCCTGATAGGCCAGGCCCGCAAACTGGTGGTGGTCGATATGTTTCTGTTCAATGAAAGCGGCCCGCCCGGTGTTGAGATGCGCCCCCTCGCCCGGCAGCTCACGGAGGCGCTGGTTGCCCGTCAGCAGGCAGTGGACGATATCACCATTGTGATGATCACCGACCCCTTCAACACCCTCTACGGCGGCACCCGCTCACCCTGGCTGGAGCAGCTCCGCGCAGCGGGTATCGTGGTGGTGGAAACCCGCCTCTCACCCCTGCGGGATTCCAACCCCCTGTGGTCTGCCCCCTGGCGGCTGTGCTGCCAGTGGCTGGGCAATTCCGCCGATCACGGCTGGCTGCCCAATCCGGTTGGCACTGACAAGGTTCCCCTGCGCAGCTACCTGGCGCTGCTCAACTTCAAGGCCAATCACCGCAAGGTGCTGGTGGTCGATGAAGGCGACGGCCTGCGGGGGCTGGTCACCTCTGCCAACCCCCACGATGGCAGCAGTCGGCACAGCAATATTGCCCTCAGTTTCGGCGGCCCTGCGGCCCTCGATCTGCTGCGCACCGAGCAGGCGGTACTGGCCCTGTCGGGGGTCGAGATTGCCATGCCGACATTTGCTGCACAGATAGCTGCCCAACAAAGCCAACACCTAGGGCAGATACTGACGGAAGGGAAAATCCTCGATGCCGCCCTGGCGATGATCGACGGCGCCGCCAAAGGCAGCCAGCTGGATCTCGCCATGTTCTACCTGTCCCACCGCGAGCTGGTCGAGGCCATGATCGACGCCCACCAGCGCGGCGCTGAGCTGCGAATTCTGCTCGATGCCAACAAGGATGCCTTTGGCCGCGAAAAAAACGGCATCCCCAATCGCCAGGTGGCGATGGAACTGCATCGCGCCGGGATTCCCCTGCGCTGGTGCAACACCCACGGCGAGCAGTGCCACACCAAATTGCTGGTGCGGCGCGACCCTGATCGGTCCTGGCAACTGCTGCTGGGTTCTGCCAATTTTACCCGCCGCAATCTCAACGACCTGAACCTGGAAACCAATATTCGCGTGTGGGCAGACAATCCAACACCACTGCTCGCCGAGCTGATGGCAAATTTCGATCTCTACTGGCACAGTGGCCCCGACCGCAATCCTGTCCTTAGCCTGCCCTATGAGGCATTCCAGGATGAATCGACCCTCAAGTACTGGCAGTACCGGGTCATGGAAGGCCTGGGGTTATCGACCTTCTAGCTGACCCAATTTATAACAACGGGATAACCCAACCACCATGAGCCTGTTACAACGCATCAATACCTTGTTCCCCCTGTGGGCAATCTGCTTTGCAGCCGTCGCCTGCCTGGTACCGGATTTTTTTAGTCAGCCCCTGACCATTGGCAATTTCTCCGCCTCCTGGCTGCCGGGCCTGCCGCAACTGATCACGCCGCTGTTGATGGTGATCATGTTCTGTATGGGGCTGACCCTGACTGCAGCGGATTTCGCCCGTGTGGCTCGCGAACCCCACAAGGTACTGCTGGGCGTGGCGCTGCAATTTCTGCTGATGCCCCTCGCCGCCTGGCTGGTTGCCCAGGCCCTGGGGCTTGCACCGGAGTTGATGGTGGGCATGGTGGTGGTGGGCGCTGCTGCGGGCGGTACCGCCTCCAACGTGATCACCTATCTGGCGGGTGGGCGGGTGGCCCTGTCCATCACCATGACGCTGGTGTCGACCCTGGTGTCGGTGCTGGCAACGCCGCTGCTCACCGGGTTTTACGCTGGCCAGACCCTCAATGTGCCGGTGCAGGCAATGATGCAATCCATTGCCCAGATCGTGGTGGTGCCGGTGGTTTTCGGGGTGCTGGCCAATCGTCTGCTGAAGGAGTGGCTGCCAGGCAGGGAAGACTGGCTCGCCTTTGTCGCCATGGCCTGCATTGTTATCGTGATTGCCACCATCGTCGCCCTCAACCGCGACCAGCTCTTTGTGACCGGGCCGCTGGTGGCGCTGGCGGTGATTCTCCACAATCTGCTCGGCCTGTCCTGCGGTTATGCCGGAGCCCGCCTGCTTGATTGCGACTCCCGCGACGCCCGCACCATCGCCATTGAAGTGGGCATGCAGAATTCCGGCCTCGCCGTCGTATTGGCTGCCAAATACTTTGGCCCCGCTGCGGCACTGCCGGGTGCCATTTTCAGTATCTGGCACAATATTTCCGGGTCACTGCTGGCGGGGTATTGGGCGCGGCGCAATACCCCGCCCGCCGCCAGCTTTAGCAACCCGTAGCACCTCGCATCTTGATCAGAGTACGGATCGGCCCTATATTCATATCTATTCATTTTGAATATGGAGAGCGTCATGGCAACTACCAGTCTGAGCCTGGGTGAGCATTGGGAAGTCTTTATCAAAAATGAAGTCTCAAGCGGTCGCTATGGATCGGCCAGTGAAGTGGTGCGGGATGCACTGCGCGCACTTGAAGAGCGCCGCCTCAAGCTTTCAGCACTGCGGCTGCACCTGACGGAAGGGGCTGAACAGGCGCAACAGGGTGAGTTCGTAACGGACTTCAATATGGATAGGTTGATAAGGGAACTGGACGGTCAGGATGACAAAACTCTACAGGATCACCCCAAGGGCTCGCGATGACTTGATAGAAATAGCCCGTTATACCAGCAACAAATGGGGCTCACAGCAGCGTAACCGCTACCTGAAAAATCTTGAGCTGCGCTTTCTATGGCTTGCTGACAATCCACACCTTGGCAAAGAGCGACAGGATATTCATGGAGGCTATTATTGCTATCCTCAGGGTGAGCACCTCATTTTTTACCTGCTTCAGCCTCAGGGAATTGACATTATCGGCATTCCCCATCAACGCAGGGATGTAGTTAATTATTTTTAGCCTCCCACCCACACAAAATTCTCCCGCCTCAATACCTGTTCCCCATCCCAGCGGTAGGCGCACAGCTTGCCGTTGCCTTTTTTAGCGGCGATGCTGTAGTCGAGGCAGGCGATATGGTCGTTGAGGGGTGCGGGTTCGCCGGACATCCAGTAGTGGCCGACGAACAGCGGTTTGTCGCCAGCGTAGCCGGGCAGCAGATCGTCGGGAACAGGTTGGTGGGGAATGGAGGCGATGGCATCGGCGGGGACCATGGCCAGATCGCGGTAGGTGACACCTTCAAGATCCCACCACTGGGCGCGGATATTGCGGCGGATATGACCGTAGCCGTCGACAAACTCACTGCCTGAGGGCAGCGGAATCTCCAGTCCCTTGAGCACGGTTTCCAGAGCATCAAAGGCTGTGGTTCCGTAGCGCGTCAGTTGCGGCCAGGCACCCTCAAGAATGCGATTCTGCCCATCGGTATAGCTGGCCAGAGTTTGCAGGTGCTGCGGGTGCCAGCAGGCATGGATGACCCGCAAACCGGCCAGATCCAGAAACAGTGGCAGGGTTTTGAACCACTCGATCATGTCAGCGTGGAGTGCTGAATTCTCCCCCACCTGGGTGAGGAATTCCTCGTGCTGGTCGCGGTTGCGGCGGCTATGGTTGCGCAGATATTGGCCGGGCTTGCGGGGATCGGCCATGGACCAGGCCACCCCATTGAACTCGTGGTTGCCCATCACCGCCAGCGCCGCCCCCGTCTCCACCATGGTGCGGGCAATGGTCACGGTTTCTATCTGTTCGGGGCCGCGATCAATAAAGTCGCCGAGAAAAATCACCCGCCGCCGGGGATGGCGCCACAGACCGTTGTGCTCCCGGTAGCCCAGCCTGGTGAGAAGCTGTTTGAGCGGGGTGGCGAAACCGTGGATATCGCCAATAAGGTCGTACATGCTGCCCTCCACACTGCCTGGCTACTTTCATCATAACCCTCATTCAGCGGGCAGGGTGGAGGTTTTACCGCTCCCGGGGCGAGTCAGGCCCGTGAAGCTGGAGGAAGGCATCCACCACAAAATCTGCATGCTCATCCAACCTGGCTCCGCGATGTGCAGGTGGCAAGCCAAACAGGGTGCGCGCCCAGTCGATACCGCACAGCATGCCCATCAGCAGCTCTGCGCTGCGCAACGGTTCAGGGCAATCCAGCAGGCGGGCCGCGGCAGCATTGCCGAGCCACTGAGCCAGTTGCTCAAGGGTATTCTGCGGGCCGTTGATGTAGATCTCCCGCACCATATCCGGCGCCAGGGCCTGGGCTGAGCCAGCGGCGCGCACCAGCATGATGTGCTCGTCGCTGGAGAGAAAATCAAGCAACTGGCGGGCAAACCCGCCCAGGCTGGCGCGCACATCGTCGTGGGAGCCGGGCGCGGCGGCAAAGTGACCGACGATGCGCTGGCCATGATGTCGCACCACTGCGCGGATCAACTCCGTCTTGTTGGCATGGCGGGAATAAACCGTGGCTTTCGACACCCCCGCCTCAGCCGCCACCGCCTCCATGGTGACGGCCTGGGGGCCGCGTTCAAAGAGGATGTGCCTGGCCGCCGCCAGTATCGCGGCGTCCTTGTCGGGATCAACTGGCCTGCCGGCGCTGCCCTGGGGCGGGGGCCTGTGAGCGGATTTTTTTACAGTGTTTGCCATCGGCCCCTCGAATTAACAGACGGTTTCGTTTAATAATAAACAAATTTTGCGAATCCATGGGCCATGATCAGAATAATTTCCGCCGTCACCACTTTTTGCCTGCTTGTCAGCGCCTGTTCTGACAGCACTCCCCAGTCTGTCGACAGCCAGCCACCCTGGGTGAGAACCCAGGCTGTGCAGGTGGAAAACCGCTCGGCCCTGAGTTTGTCCGGCACCGTGCGCGGTCGCTATGAGATCCCCGTGGCATTCCAGGTCAGCGGCCGTATTGCCCTGCGCGCCGTCGACGCCGGCCAGCAGGTGGACGCTGGCCAGGTGTTGTTTCAGCTCGACCCCCGCGACCTGCAGGAAGACCTCCATGCCAGGGAGGCGGAACAGGCCGCAGCGCAAACCGCGCTGGATATCGCCAGTGCCGACCACGTTCGCAGCC